>JBJEMT010000001.1:0-12450 GCA_051879815.1 Suilimivivens sp.
GTTGAAGCCGGTGTTTCCAGCTGTTCCAAAACGGCTTCCACATTTTGTGTCTGATTCTTAAAAAGAGGCGCCAGCGAAGGGGTTCCGGTTTCGAATTCTTTTCCGTCCCTGCCGCTTTCTGCATTTTTTTCTCCCTTAGAAGAATTCTGATTCTCGGTTTCTTCCTTAGGTGTTACTTCTTCTACACGGACTGTATTACCGTTTTCGTCTGCCGTCAGCCTGACCGACTGTGTGTTTTCTTCCACAGTAACAGTGATTTTGGGCTGGGGCTTTTCAATGCCTTCTGTTTCAGGGACAGGTAATTCCAATCCGCTTTCTGCTGCTTTGCTTTCGGATATCTCTTCTGTGCTCATAGCTGTCAGCATCTGTTCAAATTCTTCCGGATTCATGGAAAATTCCTCCATTATTCCCTGCTTGATCTCGTCAAGGCTCTGTACCAGATTCTGTACTTTTCCATACAAACTTTCGTCAGTTAAAAGTACCAGGGAATTCTCTTCTCCCGAAAGAACAAGTGCCAGTTGTGTCAGATTGTCTGCATCCAGAAGCGCTGCCATGCCAAAGCCAAGTTCCTCCATGGCATCTACCACGTCCTCTTCACACACGCCAAGTTCCTTAGCTGTCTCACGGATCATTTCATTGCCCGCCTCATTAACAGCCTGCTCTGCTTTGGCAGTTACCTCATCCGCTTTTGCAGGTGACTCACTGCTGTCCGCATTTAAGACCTCTTTGTGTTTGCTTGGCTGATTCACGCTTTTCTCATTAAGCCCTGTGCTTTTATCTGCCTTAAGCTGATTCTGAGAAGAGGAACCGGTGTCGCTATAGGATGCTTTGCTCATGACACTGTCAAAGCCTCCGGTATTTCCGGCTTTGATACCCGAAGCTGCAGTTCCCTGATTTCCAACGAAATTCAGGAGCGAACCTACATCTTTTACAGGTGTGCTTGTCATTCACTTTCCTCCATTCTATAAGTCCTTTGGACTTTTTTTCAAGGTACATCTATTATATCGGTCATAAAGGTATTATTCTTAAGATTCCGGATCCATAATTTTAGTAAGTTTGGATGCAATTTCCGGATCCATAGCTCCCAGTATCTTACCTCTGTCTTCCGCCTCCATTACTCCCAGTATTCTGGCAGCCAGTTCCAGGTTATCTGTCATTTCTTCGAAAATAGCCGCGGCTTCCTTAGGCTTCATGGCCGAATATGCCTTGGCATAATCCTTGATCTCATCCGTCTCTTCAATCTGCTGAATTACCTGTTTGTAAAGATATTCTGCCGTAGCGGGATCCATCTCCTCATAATATTTTTTGTATTCTTCGATTCCCGGGCCTTTCTCTGAATAGACCACTTCCTCATAAAATTCGGTTTTGATCCTCTGGAAATCCACCTGACTGTCTTCAAAGGTCTTGAGGCGTTCTACCTCTGCCTGCAATGCCGCCACCTCATCACTGCTGCTTGTCTGCTCAGACTGTGCTCTTTCCAGTTCCAATTCCAGTTCCTTGATATATTCAACAGCATCACGCAGATTGTCATAGCCTCCATAAGACTCGCTTGACTCCTCATCAACTACAACCTCAGTGTTTTTGGGCAGAATCATGTTGATCACAGGCACATCCTTCAGAACAGGCGTCAGTACATTACTTCCAAAGCCCCCGAAATCCAGCTTTACAATCAGACAGAGAATGGCAACCCATATCAGGACAATTACAAAAGTCACGGCAAAAACAGAACCGGAGCTTGTTTCTTCATCATCCATAAGCTCCGCTTCTTTGCTGGCAATCTCCTTGGCTCTCTGTTTGGCAGTCTTTCTCTGTTCCTTCTGCTCCGCCTTCAGTTTTTTCTTTTCATCCTTAAGACGCTTTTTTTCCAGTTTGGCATCTTCCGGGCTCAATTCCTCATCTAACGGCATAATCTTTTCTCCATTTTTTACATCCGGTTATTTTTCCGTCCGTAAGTATAACTTACAAGCTCATCAATTTCTTTCGATTCTCTGGCATTCTCTTCCTTTAAAAACTGTTCAAACGCTTTTTCCCTGAGTCTTGCCTGTGTCTTGCTCTCCCGCATGGCGTTCTGAAGTTTCAGCCTGGCATCTTCAAGCTGTGCCTGTGCGGTGGTGACCGCCTTCTGCTGAACAGTGATAAACTCCTTCATTCGTTCAATGGCATCCCTGTTTTCCAGAATATCCCGCACATTCAGACTGCTTTCCTGTAGTTCTCTTCCCTGCTGCTCATAAGCTTCTTTTCTGTCTGTCAATGTCTTCAGTTTTTCTTCTTCCTCATTCAGATGCATGCGTGCCTGAGCAAATTCATTTCTTGCCTGCTCTTCCATTTTTTCCTTGATATCAAGGATACTCTGCATCCGGTAGATAAACTTAGCCATGCCTCATCCTGCTATTCTTCAAAAATACTTTTCAGCATATTTACTGTCTCATCAAAAGTAAATTTATCATTCACATCCTGTAAAAGGAACTGATTTACAGCCTGGATCTTACTGACCGCATAATCAATCTCCGGATTGCTGCCGGCCTTATAAGCTCCGATATTGATCAGGTCCTCCGCCTCATTGTAGGTGGCCATTACATTTTTCAGCCTGCCTGCAAGCTGCTTGTGCTCTCTTGTTGCAATCTGACTCATACATCTTGAGATGCTCTGCAAAACATCGATCGCCGGATAATGATTTTTGTGTGCCAGTTTCCTGTTCAGCATAATATGTCCATCCAGAATACTTCGGGCTGTATCCGTAATAGGCTCATTAAAATCATCACCGTCAACCAAAACCGTGTAAAGCCCCGTAATGGACCCCTTATCAGAACATCCTGCCCTTTCCAGGAGTTTTGGCATCTCGGAATAAACACTTGGCGGATATCCTCTTGAAACCGGGGGTTCCCCGCTGGCAAGCCCGATCTCCCTCTGTGCCATGGAAAAACGGGTCATGGAGTCCATCATCAGAAGCACATCCTTGCCCTGATCCCTGAAATATTCCGCGATCGCCGTGGCTGTCTGTGCCGCTTTCTTACGTTCAAGGGCCGGTCTGTCCGAGGTAGCCACCACTACAACGGAATGCTTCATGCCTTCAGGTCCCAAATCCCTTTCTATAAATTCCCTTACTTCCCTGCCACGCTCTCCGATCAGTGCAATGACATTGATATCTGCCTTGGTATTGCGGGCAAACATGCCCATCAGTGTGGATTTACCAACACCTGACCCCGCAAAAATTCCGATTCTCTGTCCTTTTCCGACCGTGATCAGTCCATCCACTGCCTTTACTCCAAGAGGCAGAACATCACAGATGATCTTTCTGCTCATAGGATCCGGAGGACTTGCTTCCACGGGATATTCCCTGCCTGTAAGTATTTCTCCTGTATCAGGCCTTCCAAGACCATTGAGCGTCTTTCCAAGAAGACTGTCATCCACCTTGACCTTCAAAGGAACACCCGTATTTTCCACACTGCTTCCGGGCCCGATCCCTTCCACCTTGTCATAGGGCATCAGAAGAACCTTTCCCTCTTTAAAGCCTACCACCTCTGCCAATACCGGCCTGCTTTCGTCCTCCTTCATACTGGAATAAATCAGACAGATATCCCCAAGTTTTGCCTGGGGACCCTTGGATTCAATGGTAAGACCTACTACGTTTACCACCTTTCCCTTGATCTTAAAAAAGCTGTCCTGCACCACTTTGTTATATTTTTCAAAATTAACGGTTACTTCCAAATTATCTGCCGTCCTTACTCAATCTCTTTCATAGGAGAGAAGTTTTAATTTTCGTGAAAGCTCCGACAGCTGCGTATCAAGGCTGCAGTCATAGATACCGTTTTCCGTCTCTATATAGCACTGGGAACGGGACAAAGTGGCATCCTCCACAAATTCCATCGACACACTGTTTCCTCCCGCCTCTGTGCGGATTCTTTCTTTATTGACCTGGACTCCTTCATAATCTTCCCTGGATACATGTACCAGAAAGCTTCTTGTGCTCTCTACCTTCTGTATGGCATTGATCAGAAGATTGGTGACAAGCTCATGATATCTGGTAAGATCCACTTTAAAAATATGTTCATAGATTCCCGTCAGGGTTTCTATGAACTCAGGCTCCAGTTCTTCCATCTTTTTTTGGTAATCGCTTTCCAGCTGCTGCTTTCTGGCAAGGTAATCCTTCTTTACTGTCTCCGCTTCCTGTCTGCCAAGACGCTCTCCTTCCTGATACCCTTGGGTTTTTGCTTCTTCATAAGCCTTCATCTGCATGGCACCGATCTGGGATTTGGCATCTTCGATCATACTGTCCGCCTGGGCCTTTAAATCCGTAAGTTCTTCCTTTGCCTGCTCTATTTCCCTTAAAATGGCATCCCGCTCCATGGCAGCTTCCGCCTTGATCACCGTTTTGCCCCCATCCGGGTCCAAAAGGGCATCTACCGGCTCCGCATCCAGACCATCCGTAAATCCGTTTTCTTCCCCGGTATATTCCTCTTCCCCGGGAATACTTGCCGCATGCAGAACCGCACTGAGTTTTTCTTCCAGAAGCGCATTATTGTCTATTACTCTTTTTTCATCATCATGGACGATGACCCAGTTCGATTTATACAGATTACTAGATAACAATCTCGTCACCTCCGCCTCTGGAAATAACGATTTCTGCGGAGTCTTCCAGTTTCCTGATAATATTTACGATCTTCTGCTGTGCTTCCTCTACATCCTTCATGCGGACAGGGCCCATGAATTCCATATCTTCCTTGATCATAACCGCTAAACGTTTGGAGAGATTGTTAAAGATTGCATTCTGTACCTGTTCATTGGAGCCCTTCAGGGCAAGTGCCAGGTCGTTGTTATCCACATCACGCAATACTCTCTGGATTGCACGGTCATCAAGCAGCAAAATATCCTCGAATACAAACATTTTCTTTCTGATCTCGTCTGCCAGTTCCGGTTCCTCGATTTCCAGAGTCTCCATAATATGCTTTTCTGTTCCGCGATCCACTGTATTCAAAATATCCACTACCGCATCCACACCGCCAATAATGGTATAATCCTGATTGACCAGAGATGCCAGCTTGGATTCCAGTACTTTTTCCACTTCCTTGATGACATCAGGACTGGTTCTGTCCATCATGGCGATACGCCTTGCCACATCCGACTGACGTTCCGGCGGCAGTGCGGAAATAATAAGTGCTGCCTGTCCTGCCGGTAAATAGGACAAAATAAGGGCAATCGTCTGGGGATGCTCATCCTGGATAAAGTTAAGAAGCTGTGTGGCATCCGTCTTGCGCACAAATTCAAAGGGCTTAACCTGCAGCGATGCTGTCAGCTTGCCGATCACATCTAGCGCCTTTTCCGTGCCAAGTGATTTTTCCAGAAGTTCCTTGGCATAACCGATACCACCCTCTGCAATATACTGCTGTGCAAGGCAGATTTCATAAAATTCGTCAATGACTTCTTCCTTGATCTGTGGTGTTATGCTTCTGGTATTGGCAATTTCCAATGTTAATTCTTCTATTTCTTCTTCTTTTAAATGTTTAAAGATAGATGAAGATCTTTCAGGTCCAAGTGCGATCAGAAGAATCGCCGCCTTCTGAACGCCTGACATTTTGTCTTCCGCATATCTGGCCATACCCTAATACTTCCTTCCGGTAATTTCTTTTCCTATCGCATTCTGCCGTTAACCCCAATCCTCATTCAGCCAGTTACGAAGCAGATTGGCAACCGCCTCAGGATTTTCATCCACAAATTTCTCAATCAGCTTTCTTGTTTCAGATGCCTGCTCCACGCCGATGTCCTCAAGTTCTATTTCAGGCTGTGACTGCAGCAGTGTTTCCACAGGCAGTTCTTCCGGCTGCTCCGCACTCTTTTCCGAGCGCATGCTTCGAAGCACTACAAAAGCAAGCAGTGCAAGGATAATAATGATCAAAACGATCTGAATGATATCGGAGGCGCTTACATTCAGTCCTTCCTTATCAAAAAATACATTTTCCGTACGGGCTACAAAGGCAATATTCTCCACAGGGAAACCGGTTGCTTTGGATACCACTTCGTACATGGCCTCATCCACTTCCACTCTGGCGCCTTCCGCATTGGCAAGTTTGTATTCTTCCCAGGTAATGCCATCCAGAAGTCCCTGTGACTTCACGTCCTCTTCCCGGATCACATTGTACTTGATTCCCGTAATGGCAATTGAAGAATTCGTATAATCTATGGCTCCCGGCAGATTACTTGTTGTAGTGATCCTTTCATTGGGCAGATAATTATTCTCGGTCTCCTCCGTGGAAGTACTGCTTTCACCGGAATCCAGATATTCGTATTCAATATTTTCCCCATTAGAGTCTGTACCGGGAATTCCTCCACCTGAATTGGTAGATTCTGAGGTATATGTTCTGTCTGAGCTTTTATACCCCTGGGTATTGCCATCTTCCACATAATACTGATGATCTACGACCTCGCTGCTTGAAAAACTGAGATCCAGATTACTTGCTACTTCAATCTTGTCAAATTCATTGGTGCCAAGAAGCACCTGCCTTACCTCATTCTTAACTGCCGTTTCCCACTGGGTCTTAACGCTGAGCTGGGTGCTTGCATTGCCGGAAGCACTGTAGCTGTCACTGCCGGAAAACAGCATATTGCCATCCGTATCCAGAATCACTACATTTTCTTCGGTTTCATTTCCCACTGCCGTAGCTACCGCTTTGGCGAGATAAGCCGCACTTTCTGTCGAAAATTCCCCATCCAGTTCCAGAAGAACCCATGCAGAAGTATCCTCCTTCGAGGAAATCAAAGTACCATCGTCCGCAGGAATATTCAAATCCACTTTGGCGCTCTTAACAGCGCTGAAAGTGGCAATAAAATCATTTGCCAGTCTTGTTTCCTGATACAGCTCATAACGCTTCTGCTTGTCCGCTTCTGTAGTGCTGAAACCGCCGTCTGTTACATTGTCAATGGTATAAGCTGCCGCCTGAATATCATTGGCACCAAGCAAAAGATTTGCTTCCGACTGCTGTTTCTTGTTAATCTGAATCCGGTATCCGTCATCCGAAACCTTATAATCAAGTCCCTGTCCCTCTAACAGTTCCGTTACTTCCGAAGCTTCTTTGGTAGACTCACACTCAAGGAGTAATATGTACTGGGGTCTTGTAAGTACTGTTGCAAGTATTGCAATGGCAACGATAATCCCTGCCCCCGACGCGATGATAAAGGTTTTCTGTCTGGCAGAGAACTTATTCCACCACTCCAGTATTTTATTAATAATTTCTTTCATTTTCTCAGGCATAATTCATTCCCGCTTCCCTATTACACATAGAAATAATATGGTTGTTAAATCTGCATCTGCATGATTTCCTTGTATGCTTCCAGAAATTTATCACGGACTGCTACCGTGTACTGCAGTGCAACAGATGCTTTCTGCAATGCAATGGTAAGATCATGGGTATTCTCAGATTCTCCAAGTGCCCATTTCAGTTCCTCATTTTCCGCATCAGACAGATAAGCATTGGTGGTATTCAGATTATCGAGAGCCTTGGTGAATAAGCTTCCAAAGTCACCGGTTTCCTGAACGGCATTTTCAGAAGCATAACTCTCCGCCGCATTTTTAATCACTCCTGATGATATATTGTATAAAGATGAAATATCCATATTGCCTCCGTATTAAAACTCAATCAGATTTACTCACCCATTTCCAGACCCTTTATGGCAATGCTCTTGCTGGCATTGAACGCCGTGGCATTGGCTTCATAAGAACGGCTGGCATCGATCAGGTTCGTCATTTCCGTTACAATATTTACATTGGGATAAGTAACATATCCGTTTTCATCCGCATCGGGATGAGAAGGATCATAAGCCATCACCATATCTGTCCAGGTATCTTCAGAAACCTTGCTGACGCGGACTCCCTGCCCCTTATAAGCGTCACTTGCACGGCTGAACACATTGCTGAAATTGCCTACCTGTTCCCCTCTCTGCTCAAAGGTGACCACTTTACGCCTGTAGGGCGTGCCGTCTTCTGTTCTTGTGGTATCGGCATTGGCCACATTTTCTGAAATAATATCCATACGATAGCGCTGGGCTGTCATACCGGATGCATTAATGTCAAAAGAAGAAAAAATACTCATACCTCTCTACCTCCCTACTTCATGACAAGCTTCAGGTTCGTGAATTCCTGATTGACACTTGTGATCAGACCGTTATACTTGATCTGGTTGGCGGCAAGCTCTGTAGTCTCCGTATCAATATCCACATTATTGCCGTCAAGTCTGTATGAAAAGCCGGGAGAATCCGTATAAATACTGGGATTAAGCTCTGCCATATTAATATCTCCCACTCTGTCATCTATGGATTTAAATCTGGTATTGCGAAGCGCCTGTTTCAGTTGAGTCTCAAAATCCACATCCTGCCGTTTATATCCGGGTGTATCAACATTCGCAATATTATTGGAAAGCACATCATTCCGCATCCAGGATGCATCTGCTGCTTTCTGAAGTACATTTACATAATCAAACACATTGCTGTTAATCATTCATAACTCCTTCCCGTGGGCACAATACACGTATCATATTTATTATAGTTTATTTACCGGAAAACACAAGTTAATTTAGTAAATTTATTAAAAAAACCACTTGATATTGTATCTATAATCAATATATCTACGCAATATATTGATTTGAGTTAAAAAAAGGACTTATGAGGCCCCGCCTTTCATAAATCCTTTTATCCACTGCATAATCCGTTATGCTCTGCTCATATGTTCTTTTTTCAGTTTTTCCACTTCATCAAATACCATGTCGTTCAGTACCTTGATGTAAGTCCCCTTCATACCGGAGGACCTTGATTCAATGACCCCCGCGCTTTCAAATTTGCGGAGTGCATTGACAATAACGGATCGGGTGATCCCCACTCTGTCTGCAATCTTACTGGCAACGAGAATGCCTTCCATTCCGTTCAATTCCTCGAAAATATGAACAATTGCTTCCATTTCCGAATAAGAAAGTGTTCCTATCGCCGATTTGATCACATTCAGTTTACGGGTCTCCTCCGCACTTTCTTCGTTTACCGCCCGGAGCATTTCAAGTCCCACTACCGTTGTTCCGTATTCACACAAGATAATATCGTCAATGTCGTACTGCTTATTACACTTGTAGATAAACAAAGTACCAAGCCTCTCACCGGCTATCTCTATCGGTGTGATGATCGCCTGAAATTTCTTCACATCAGCCGCTTCAAAACCAAGGGTTTCCAGGTTCACATTTTCCTTGGTGGAAAGTACGGAAAGGAGACGTTCATTCAGCATACCGTCAATAAAGCCGCCTACCTGGTCAACGATCAGCTCCGTAATGGAATCCACTCCCTTTGCATCGCCTACACCAAGTACCTTTCCTTTCTTGCTGATGACAAGGACATTGGAATCCAGAATCTCACACAGAACCATACAGATATCGTTAAATACCACTTTGCTTGAATTGTTATTGTGAAGAAGCTTTCCTATCTTCCTGGTCTTGTCCAGCAATTGTACACTGCTCATGTCCCGGTACCTCCCGTAGAAATAACAAAAAAATCCCCTGCAAAATCAATCATCGAATTCATTTTAACATAATCTTTTTCCAATTTCAATGATTCCGCAGGGAATTTCAGCATAATTTCATATGCTTTTTGATATTTTTATAATATTTGTAGAGCAACACCATATTTTCTGACTATTGCATTCCGATATTCTTCTTATGCATCCTGTTTGGGAACATTGGTTACAAAGCCGCAGTTTTCATCAGAGCAAACCAGCTTATTTCCTTTATAAAGCATCAGGGAGCCGCACTTCTCACATTTGATGTTCGAAGGACGCTGCCATACCATAAAATCACAATCAGGATTGTCAATACAGCCGTAATATTTTCTGCCTTTTCTGGTCTTCTTCAGCACGATATCCTTGCCGCACTTGGGGCATGCCACACCGATCTTTTCAAAATAAGGTTTGGTATTTCTGCACTCAGGGAATCCGGGACATGCAAGGAAACGACCATGAGGGCCGTATTTAATGACCATCTGCCGTCCGCATACATCGCAGACCTCATCAGAAACCTCATCCGCGATCTCCACTTCCTTCAGTTCCTTCTCCGCTTTTTTAACAGCTTCATCCAGATCCGGATAAAAATTGGATACTACCGTTTTCCAGTTTACCTTTCCTTCTTCCACGCCATCAAGCAGCGCCTCCATATTGGCGGTAAAGTTCACGTCCACGATACTGGGGAAAGCATCCTTCATCATGTTATTCACCACTTCGCCAAGCTCTGTGACATACAGATTACGGTTTTCCTTCACCACATATCTTCTGGCAAGAATGGTGGTAATAGTAGGTGCATAAGTACTGGGACGGCCAATTCCAAGTTCTTCAAGAGCACGTACCAGAGATGCCTCTGTATAGTGAGGAGCAGGCTGGGTAAAGTGCTGCTTTGGCTCAAACTCTTTCAGCGTAAGCTTCGTGGAAGCATCAATGCTTTTCACAAGAGTATTATTTTCCTCTTTTTCCTCCTCGTCAGTATAGACGCTCATAAAACCTTCAAATGCTACTTTGGAGGCTGCTACGGTAAAACGATGCTCACCTGCATCGATCTTGACAGAAGTCGTTTCATACCTTGCAGGCGCCATACGGCTTGCCGTAAAACGCTTCCAGATCAGCTGATAAAGCCGGAACTGATCTCTGGAAAGAGAGTCCTTCAGAAACGCCGGTGTATGGTTTAAATCCGTAGGACGGATAGCTTCATGAGCATCCTGGATCTTCTGTCCGTTCTTTTTATTTTCAGAAGCTTCGGCAACAAATTCTTTGCCGTAATTCTTTGTAATATATTCCTCTGCCATGGCTTCCGCTTCCGCTGAAACTCTGGTGGAATCGGTACGCAGATAGGTGATCACACCAACGGTTCCATTGCCCTTAATATCAATTCCTTCATACAGCTGCTGTGCAAGACGCATGGTCTTCTGTGTGGAAAAATTCAAAACCTTGCTTGCTTCCTGCTGCAGGGTGGAAGTGGTAAAGGGAAGGGGTGATTTTTTGATTCTTTCCCCTTTCTTCACATCACTGACGGTAAAATCAGCATGATCAAGTTCTTTCAGTATTTTATCAAGCTCTTCCTTAGAGGAAATGGCTGCTTTAGAGTCCTTCGTACCATAATACCTGGCTACCAGCGGTTTCTTTTCTCCCGAAACTGCAAGAGACGCATCCAGCGTCCAGTATTCCTCCGGAATAAAATTATTGATTTCCTCTTCTCTGTCGCAGATAATACGAAGTGCTACGGATTGCACACGTCCTGCGCTTAAGCCCCTCTTTACCTTTGCCCATAAAAGCGGGGATATACGGTAACCTACCATACGGTCAAGGACACGCCTTGCCTGCTGTGCATCTACCAGATCCATATTGATTTCTCTGGCGTTCTTTAACGATTCTTTCACCGCATTCTTAGTGATTTCATTAAAAGTAATACGATATACTTTTTTATCTTCCAGCTTCAGTGCTTTGAAAAGGTGCCAAGAGATTGCTTCCCCTTCACGGTCAGGGTCGGTTGCCAGATAAATCTTTTCTGCTTTTTTTACTTCTTTTCTTAAGTTTGCCAATATGTCACCCTTACCGCGGATTGTGATATATTTAGGCTCATAATCATGCTCCACATCAATTCCAAGCTGACTCTTGGGAAGATCACGGACATGCCCGTTGCTTGCCGTCACTTCATAATTCGCTCCCAAAAATTTCTTGATTGTTTTCACTTTGGCAGGTGACTCCACAATAACCAGATACTTTGCCATTACTTACATACCCCTTTATCACAAAACTAATAACGTGCTTCACTATACACCTATTTTTATGAGGGTGCAAGTAAAAAATTTATAAACTGTCCAAAAAAAGAGAAACCCGCATAAGAAAATTATCTTCCAATGCGGGTTTCTTCTTATTATATATACTGATTTGCAATACTGTGTAATACTTTTGGGTTAATTGAGCATAAAAGCTTCGCGGACGATGAAGCGGACGATTACCGAATCGGTTTTTCCAGCGGAATCGGTTGCCGTTATCATGTATTCTTTTGAAGTAATAGAAGCATCAAATGCACCATCTTTCATAAAATCGGCTGCCACATTACAAGTATAATCTGTTTTATATTGAGGTCCTGCCGGGCTGAAAACAACCGAGCCGTTGCTTCTGGTTACTGTAACGCTATCCAGAGTATTGGGATCAGTAATTTCCTCAGGACGCCAATTTACCCTGAAGTCTATGTCAAAGTCGCTGTTATCTCCTCCCAATGCAAAAGCATCCACATAGAAATAATAAACAGGTATAATACTTTCCACTTCAGAAATATTATCACCATCTGCATTGGTAACTACAATCACCGGCTCACTGGTTTCTTTACTCTTTTTATTATGTAAGATTTTCCAAACATTTTTTGTATTCAAGTAGCTGGAGAAAACATCTGTTGTCAAATAGGGAACATACCA
>JBJEMT010000002.1:0-2985 GCA_051879815.1 Suilimivivens sp.
CCGGGCGGATTCGGGACTTTAACCCGTTAGAAACGTGCGCCGCTAGGCGCACCTAAAAAAAGAGAATGACAAAATCACTCTCTTTTTTAATACCATCTTGTTCTGAATGCATGATACTTATCAGCAATCTTATCTTTATCTTCCGTCAGCTCTTCCCGTAAGATCACATAAAATCTGAAGAGATAATCCCGCTTCATGGTTGACTGAACTTCCACAAGTCTTATGATACAAGAAAGTTCCTGATATCACTATCAGGAACTTCACATGCATTATAATTAGTTGTATTTGCGTTTTCTTGCAGCTTCAGATTTTTTCTTACGTCTTACGCTGGGCTTTTCGTAATGTTCTCTTTTACGAATTTCCTGCTGGATACCAGCTTTTGCGCAGCTTCTTTTGAAACGACGTAAAGCGCTATCTAAAGTCTCGTTCTCTTTTACGATTACGTTTGACATCTTACACCTGACCTCCCTTCAGTCCCTTCCTAGTAACACGACTGATTGGGTTTTTATTCATGCACCTACATGCACATGTATGATTATAGCATAATTTTAGCCCAAGTCAACCCAAATTTTACTATTTATTCCTAATTAATTTATAAAATTATTCTAAACTACTTCAGTTGGCCTTCTAAAACCTTGGCAGTTTCCGCAATGGCAGCATCGATTCCCGCAGGATTTTTACCGCCTGCCTGTGCCATATTGGGACGACCGCCGCCACCGCCGCCAACCAAGGCGGCAATTCCCTTGATCAGGTTACCTGCATGAGCGCCTTTTGCCATTGCACCATCCGTAGCCATGGCAACCATATTGACCTTGCCTTCCAAATCAGAAATCAGGACGATCACGCCATCACCCAATTTAGCCTTGAGCTGGTCTCCTAAATCGCGCAGGCCGTTCATATCAACGCCTGAAACCTTAGCAGCAAGCAGCTTAACTCCTTTTACTTCCACTACCTGATCCATGACATCGCCCAGTGCTTCTTTAGCAGCCTTGCTCTTTAAGGATTCATTTTCACTTTGAAGACCTTTTAATTCAGCCATCAGATGTTCCGCACGATCCAAAAGGGAAACCGGAGAGGTTTTCAGAACCCTTGCCACAGCATTCAGCTTTTCTTCCATTTCCCGATAATAAGCTGTTACATTTCTGCCCGTAATTGCTTCAATACGACGTATGCCGGCAGCTACACCGGACTCGGAAAGAATCTTAAAGGAAGCGATTTCCCCTGTGTGCCCAACATGAGTACCACCACACAATTCCTTCGAAAAATCTCCGACCATAACTACACGGACAGTATCTCCATACTTTTCACCAAAGAGTGCCATAGCACCTGTCTTTTTTGCCTCATCGAGACTCATGATCTTTGTCTCTACGGGAAGATCTTCGGCAATCTTCTCGTTCACGATCTCTTCGACCTTTCTGATCTCCTCTGCCGTCATTGCCTGTCCGTGGCTGAAGTCAAAACGTGTCCTTTCTCCATCCTGATAAGAACCGGACTGCTCTACATGATCCCCCAGCACCTCACGGAGTGCCTCCTGCAAAAGATGGGTTGCCGTATGATTCTTACAGGTGTTGCCACGATTTAACGCAGAAACGGAAAGGGAAGCCTTTTCCCCCTGCGCAATGGTACCGGACACTACTTTACCGACATGTCCGATTCTGCCACCAGGCAGTTTCACAGTGTCTGTCACCTCAAAGGTACCTTTATCGGTATTTATCACACCAAAGTCACCCTTCTGACCACCCATGGTTGCATAAAAAGGTGTTTTAAGGGTAATTACTGTTCCTTCTTCTCCTTCGCTTAACGCATCCTTCCATTCGCTTCCGTTATTCACAGCTGCGATGCTGCTTTCTGCCGTCAGGGTATCATAACCCACAAATTCACTGACAACAGAAGCATCCAGACTCTCATACAACCCTGCATTGTCTGTGGAAAGCTTAGCTGAGAAATTCTGGTTATCTCTTGCCTTCTGCTTCTGCTCCTCCATAGCCTCGGAGAAGCCTGCCTCATCCACCTTAAGGCCCTCTTCCTGTGCCATTTCTACGGTCAATTCAATGGGGAAGCCAAAGGTATCATATAAATAGAATGCAGACTTACCGTCAATTTCACCTGATCCGGCTTTCTTCTTCTGCTCAAGGATCTTGCGGAACTCCTTCATGCCGTTTTCCACAGTGCTTTCAAAACGATTGATCTCCTTCTTAAGCTCTGTGATTACAAACTCCTTGTTCTCTTTCAAAAGAGGATAGCTCTCCTTATATATGTCATCAATATAAATTTCCGCAATTTTCAGCAGATTATCAACGCTTAAGCCCAGTACACGTCCGTGTCTTACTGCACGACGGATCAGACGGCGAAGTACATACCCTGCTCCCACATTGGAAGGCAGAAGCTTTGCTTCGTCTCCAATCAGCATTACACTGGTACGAATATGATCTGCCAGAATTCTCATGGATCTTGTCAGCTTCTCATCCTGCTCATATTTCGTTCCCGAAACCTGCTCGATATAGGCGATCACAGGCGCAAACAGATCAATCCTGTAAACATCTCTGGTTCCGTTTAAGAATGCCAGAATACGTTCAAGTCCCCATCCGGTATCAACATTTTTCTGCTTTAACGGTGTCAGGCTTCCGTCATGATGCTTTTCATACTGCATGAAAACATCGTTTCCCAATTCCGTATATTTTCCGCAATGGCAGCCGGGTCCGCAATTTGGTCCGCAATCCGGTCTGTCAGCCACATAAAACATCTCACTGTCGGGACCGCAGGGACCATACTCAAGTCCCCACCAGTTATCCTCTGCCGGCAAATAATAAATATTTTCCTTCTTAAAGCCGGAAGCAATACGGTACTGCGCACCTTCCTCATCTCTTGGTGCATTTTCATCTCCTGCAAACACTGTTGCCGCAAGATGATCGGCGTCAAATCCAAAAACTTCCGTCAAAAGTTCAAAGCTCCACTGGCAGCGTTCCTTTTTGAAATAATCTCCAA
>JBJEMT010000003.1:0-11920 GCA_051879815.1 Suilimivivens sp.
TGGGAAGTTGAGCTAATTATACCAGTTTTCAGCAGATTAAGCTTTATATAATTCACAAAATTCAAGAATTTTTAAGGCGTGGTGGAATTAAACTCTGCACTGGAATTTAAAATTTCAAGTCAGCCATTTGTTCTTATTTGATACGTAATGTGAAATTTTAAATTCCGCTTTTTCATGCCGAACAGGAATTTAGTTTTTCATTTGACCTTGTTATTTGATATTTATAGGGACAAGCTGTATCAATACAACTTGTCCCATATTCCTTACCTCCTAAACCTAGCTCTAACCTTCTCAACCACCTGGTCGATACTCTCCAGAAACCTTTCTAGTAGATTCCTTCCATCCACCACAAACTGTTTTATAAATCGTATGCCTTATTCAGTGTTTCCCTAAGTTTAGGGTTTTCAGTTTTTGATTGCTCGTTCTCATACATAACATCTATGAGCTTATCCCTCAAGACTTCATTGCCACCGGACCCTCTCGCCATATCATAAACCATCTCGCAATCTTTACTTTCTTCTGTAGCTTTACGGTCTGCTGTTCCAAATCCACCAGAGTATTGCTTTGATTTTGATATATACTTTGACTCTGTCGGCTAGCTCATTAGCCTCTTTTACCCGTTCATCAACTTCCGCATAATCCATCTAGCTAACCGCCACTCGCATTGATGAGCTATCACATTCTTGAATAAGCTGTGCCTTTTCTTTCTCCAACAGTTCATTCTCCTGTTGTTTTTCATCAGCCTGCTCCTTTAATTCGTCATAACGAATTTCTCTTTTAACACCTTATATTCCATAACCGATAAATCTTGATTGCGACCTCTGGCTTTTTTTCTTATCTGTTCTACCAAAACAATCTTTACCTTCTGATTAGCGCTCTTAAATTGTCCTGAAGTATTACAGAGAGCACTTCCTTGGTAAATACCTTATATGCCTTTTATAATCAACGTTGAAGAAAGAATGTCGATTATACTGTTCTTCCCAGCGGTATCACTCAAGAAAAGTTAGTTGATGTATTAGGAAGAATTGTAGATACCGACAAAACTATTTTAGTCGGCTAAAATAAACTTTTCTTAACAACTAATAAAAAGGACATTTCCCAATAATTTCTTACCGAAAAATGTCCTATACATATCATAATCTTTGTTGCATACCTGTTGCATATGTGTTGCATTTGATGTAAATTCCAGCACATCTGACAACTTTCCACAATCTCTGTAGTCCTTATAAAATAGACTTTCCTCTTATTACGTTATATCTGCGATGGCTTTGATGAACCTCAACTCCATTTCATTTCGTCTCGGTCATCTCAGCCATCCTATGATGGTCAAAATATATAAAAAGAGCTTCTCGAGTAAACTCGGAAGCTCTTTCCGTATATTCTGCCATCGCAGATATAACTATCTCTTTGAAAACTGAGGTGCTCTTCTTGCAGCTTTGAGACCGTATTTCTTTCTTTCCTTCATACGAGGGTCTCTTGTTAAGTAGCCTGCTTTCTTGAGTACAGGTCTGAAATCTGCATCAGCCTGAAGTAATGCTCTTGCAATACCGTGTCTGATTGCACCGGCCTGACCTGTGTATCCACCACCGTGTACGGTAACGATAACATCATACTTATCAGCTGTATCTGTAGCTGCCAGTGGCTGACGAACAATAACCTTTAAGGTCTCTAATCCGAAATATTCGTCAATATCTCTTTTATTGATTGTAATATTGCCTTTACCGGGTACTAAATATACTCTGGCAATTGATTTCTTTCTTCTACCTGTTCCGTAGCATTTATTTGATGCTTTAGCCATCTTTATTTTCTCCTTTCAGTCCCTTGATTAAAATGTTAATACTTCGGGTTTCTGAGCTGCATGCTCATGCTCAGGACCTGCATATACGTGAAGCTTTGTATACATCTGTCTTCCTAAAGGTCCCTTGGGAAGCATGCCCTTAACAGCGAGCTCGATAACCTTCTCAGGTTTCTTTGCCAACATTTCTCTCAATGTAGTCTCTTTCATACCGCCTACATAATCAGAGTGATGATAATAAATCTTCTGATCTAACTTTCTGCCGGTTACTTTAACCTTTGCTGCATTGATAACGATCACATAATCGCCTGTATCAATGTGAGGAGTAAAGATTGCCTTGTTCTTACCTCTTAAAACCTTAGCTACTTCTGAAGCCAAACGTCCAAGTGTCATATTTGTAGCGTCTACTACATACCATTTTCTTTCGATTGTAGCAGGACTAGCCATAAATGTTTTCATTGTATTACCTCCGTTAAATTTATCCGTGTGCAAAGCACACATTTTCCTCTTTGTATTCTTCCCTCTTCCACGCGGATGTCCGGGCCGCCCTTCCGATTTCCAAATACTCTTACAGGTACTCTATTTATAATGCCTCGCTAAGGAGATTTCACTTGGCATTATCAAACTTTGTCGCACTGAAATATTATATTATACGCTTCCACGCGTGTCAATAACCTTTTCTAAAAAAATTCATACTTCACCAGCGTAAGCCCACAGGCAGGTGCCGTAGGCCCTGCTGCCTGTCTGTCCCTTGCCTCAAGGATTTCCTTCATATGCTCCGGCGGATAACTTCCCCGCCCAATCTCCATCAGCGTTCCTGCTATGATCCTTACCATGTTATAAAGGAATCCTGTTCCGCATACCCGGATGCTGATCTCGTTTTCTGCCTTTTCTATCTGAATATCCAGAATTGTTCTGACTGTAGTTTCCACAACTGCTGCCGTTGAGCAGAAACTTTTAAAATCATGCTCACCAATCAGATAATCGGCCCCTTTTTTCATCAGCTCCAGGTCCAGGGGTACATAAGTAAAATACGTATACAGCCTTCTGGTAGGGAGAGAAAAAGGTGCATTCAGAATTCTGTACTCGTAGGTCTTTTGGCTGTTACAGTGCCTAGGATGAAAGTCTGAAGATACCTCACAGGATTCCTGAATCCTGATGTCCTCCGGCAGCCTCTGATTCAGTGCGTAGGAAATCTTTTCACCGGGAATCCGGGTTTCTGTGTCAAATACAGCCACATTGCAAAGAGCATGCACCCCGGAATCGGTACGGCTGGCTCCGATCACCTGAATATCTTCACAAAGAAGCTCCGACAGGCATCTGTTCAATTCTCCTTCTATGGTCTTCACACCCGGCTGCAGCTGCCATCCGTTGTAGGCAGTTCCGTCGTATGCCACCACCAGTTTAATCCGTTTCATTCCATTCCCCAAATTTTTATAAATTTATTGCAGCTATCACCTTAAAGTCTCTCGATTTCCCGCTTTGGTTCTCGCAAACACACATGCTGCAACTTCAATCTAAAACAGTATCCTTCCGATCCCCACACAAAGTGCCAGGTAGATGCACACCGCTGTATATGCCAGTGCATCCCGCTTTTTATAAATAAGAGGCTTCATCTTGGTCCGATGGTCACCGCCTCTGTAGCATCTTGCTTCCATGGCTGTTGCCAGATCGTTGGCACGACGGAATGCGGAAATGAAAAGAGGAACCAGCAGGGGCACCATACTCTTCACTTTTTTGATCATATTGCCACTTTCAAAATCTGCTCCTCTTGCAATTTGCGCCTTCATAATCTTATCTGTCTCTTCCAGCAGAATCGGGATAAAACGAAGGGCTATGGACATCATCATGGCAATCTCATGTACCGGCACCTTAATCACCTTTAACGGTTTCATAAGGCTTTCCAGTCCATCCGTCAGATTATTGGGCGTGGTTGTCAGCGTCATGATGGAAGAACCCATGATCAGAAAAACAAGTCTCACCGCCATCATGGAAGCAAGGGCAATTCCTTCCTTTGTAATATGCAGTTTCCAGATGGATACCACCACTTCGCCCTGAGTCAGAAATAGATTGAAAACCACTGCCATGATCAAAAGAAAAACAATGGATTTCATACCCCGCACCATAAATTTCACAGGCACCTTTGAAAGCTTGATAATAAGCGCGAGAAATAAGCCGGCGATCACATATCCCACAATACTGTCCACAATAAAAAGGGAAATAATATAACAAAGAGTGGTCACCAGTTTCACCCTCGGATCAAGTCTGTGTATCACAGAATCTGTCTGATAATATTGTCCTAATGTAATATCTCTTAACATAATTGTCCTCTAACTGTCTGCTCACATATAAGTTCTTACTGCCTTGCCGAAATCGCTTTTAAAATAGCGTTTTTTGCTTCCTCCACACCGGTGATATCCGTATCCACGTCAAGCCCTTTTTCCTTTAAAGCCTGCATGATATAAGTAATCTGAGGGGCTGCCAGTCCCACTTCCTCCAGTTCCTTATAATGCCGGAAAACCTCCTTTGGCTTATCATCAAACATGACCCGGCTTTTATTCATAACAATGATCCTGTCCACATATTTCGCCACATCATCCATACTGTGGGAAACCAGTATGACTGTCATTCCGGTTTCTTTCCGAAGCTTTGCAATCTGGTCCAGGATCTCATCCCTTCCCTTAGGGTCAAGACCTGCCGTAGGCTCATCCAGTATCAGCACCTCCGGCTTCATGGCAAGAACTCCCGCAATGGCTGCCCTTCTCTTTTGTCCCCCGGATAAGTCAAAAGGAGACTGATAAAAATATTCATCCTCAAGCCCTACCTGTTTTAAAGCAGCATAAGCCCGAAGCTCCACTTCCTTCTTATCAAGTCCCAGATTCTTCGGTCCAAAGCATACATCCGTAAATACATCAATTTCAAACAGCTGATGCTCCGGGTACTGAAAAACAAGCCCTACTTTGCTTCGAAGTTCCTTCTTATTAAAATCAGCAGCATTGATATCTGCCCCATTGTAATAAATATTGCCGCTTGTGGGCTTTAATAGTCCGTTCAAATGCTGTACCAAAGTAGATTTACCGGAACCTGTATGACCAATCAAACCGATAAACTGTCCATCCGGAATCACAAGATTAATATCTGTAAGAGCCGGAAAAGCCATTTCGGTATCGGCCTCATATATATGACTTACATGATCTAAAATAATCGACATCTTTTCCTCCATTCCAAAGCACCTGCACTACTTGATGCACAAAGCCGTCAAAGGTGCTGAAAGTGCAGCTTTGCGAATGCACAGTCAAACCGTTACAAGCCTAAAGCCTTCACAAGCTCCTGTGTAGTAAGTATCCCTTCCGGAATATCGAGCCCGCTTTTTTTAAGCTCGTGTGCCAAAAGCGTGACCTGCGGCACATCCAGCCGTAAGCTTTTCAGCTTATCTACCTGACTGAAGATTTCTCTGGGAGTACCCTCCATAGCTACTTTACCGCTGTCCATGACAAATACTTTATTGGCATAAATAATTTCTTCCATATAATGAGTGATCAGAATAACCGTGATCTTCTCTACATCATTCAAAGCCCTCACCGCCCGGATTACTTCCTTGCGTCCGTTAGGATCCAGCATGGCTGTAGGCTCATCCAGAATAATACACTTGGGATGCATGGCGATGACACCGGCAATGGAAACTCGCTGCTTTTGCCCGCCTGACAGCTTATTGGGAGAATGTTTTCTGAACTCATACATCCCTACTGCCTTAAGGCTTTCCTCTACTCTCTCCCAGATTTCCTTCGTGGGAACTCCCAGATTCTCCGGTCCAAATCCAACATCTTCTTCCACGACCTGTCCGATGATCTGATTGTCAGGATTTTGAAACACCATGCCTGCTTCCTGGCGGATATCCCACAATCTGTCATCATCAGAAGTATCCATGCCGTCCACCCACACTGTCCCTTCCGTAGGATACAGGATGGCGTTGATATGCTTGGCAAGGGTGGATTTCCCTGAACCGTTGTGTCCCAGGATTGCAACGAAATCACCCTGTTTTATAGAAAGGGATACCTCATCCACTGCCCTTGTGATGCCTTCCACATTGCCTTCTTCATCTCTTCTGATATATTCAAATACCAAATCCTTGGTTTCTACAATTGCCATTTGTTTACCTCATATCTGTTACAGGTTTACAATTCACATCTGTTCCTTATTGTACTAAATATTTGTTTTATTTGCAATAGAGGGAATTTCGGGGTATGATATATTTCATAACGGACGCCGGGAACATTGACATTCCTATTTGGACTCGCTCTGAACAACAATTTATTTTTAAGGATGACCTGTTATGAAGAAATGGATGCAGCCCTTAGGGGTTTTACTTATATTAATTGTATTTTGCGCGGTGATTGCGAGGAAATTTTCAGGGTCGGAGACTCTGTCTGATTATGCGGAAAAGAATCCTGAAATTGCTTATGCTACTGCACAGCCGAAAGAATCACCCTCACCGAAAGTAACTGTATCGCCAACTGCTGAGCCCGTGCCTACTGCAGAACCCACCGCCGAGCCTTCTGCTTCCCCGGCTGTCCTTGTTGCAGAGGAATCAGAGGAAAGCGTTCATTATGAAGACGGTTTCTTTTATCAGCCTTTGACAGATTCCGTGATTGCAAGAATTACAGGCATCTCCTATCCGGTATCTGAAACCATTGCTCCGGCACTTGCACTTGATGCCATCAATGTAATGCCTGAGGATGAAATTGACTCTCTTGCCATCTCCTACGATGATCTGCGCTATATGAATGTTCTTTACTATGATTTCAATGGAGAAATTCAGACCGGTGAACTGATCTGTAATAAGGGAATTGCACAGGACCTTGTGGAAATTTTTTATGAACTTTACCAAAATGAATATCAGATTGAGAAAATCAGACTGATTGATGAATATGGCGGCGATGACACCGCATCCATGGAGGATAATAACACCTCCTGCTTTAATTACCGCGTAGTCGATGGAACAACCAGCTTAAGCAAGCATGCCCTCGGCTGCGCCATCGACATCAATCCTTTTTATAACCCCTATATTGTCTTTGACAAAACAGGAAGCGGCAACGACTACATCTCTCCCGAAGGAAGTGAAATATACGTCGACCGCTCCCAGAATTTCCCATATAAAATTGACGAAAATGATCTTTGCTATAAGCTCTTTAAAGAACACGGCTTCACCTGGGGAGGCGACTGGAACTCCTGTAAGGATTATCAGCACTTCCAGAAGGTGGTGAATTAACCGATTGCTTCCTTGCCAACCTCGCAGATTGCCTGAACCATTTTCTGATGTTTCACTTTCCTTTGTTCATCTGTTACCACTATACCACAGGATAAACAAATTAAAAACTAGACTTCAAACAAAGCCATATTTTTGTCCAGCTTCTCGGCGATATCCATAAGCTGCTTTGCACTGTCGGCAATCTCCTGTATGATCTCACTTACCTGATTAACAGATGCTGCAGATTCCTGTGTACTTGCTGCATTTTCCTGTGCAACAGCCGTCAGATTCTGTACGGTATCTGTTACATTGACTCTGGCTTCATTGAGTATTTCGGTTTTTTCCGCCACTCTGCTGATTGCTTCAATAGCCTGTTCTACCTGACCAAGAACCTGATTCACCTGCTCATCTGTTTTCTTTACATTTTCGCTCTGATGACCCATGATATCCTTTACTTCTTCCATGGTTTCAACTGCCTTCTCGGAATCACTCAAAAGTGAACTGATAATTTCTTCAATCTGCCTTGCGGATTCATTAGACTGCTCTGCCAGCTTCTGAATCTGGGCAGCTACCACTGCAAAGCCTCTGCCCTGCTCACCTGCTCTTGCCGCCTCAATAGACGCATTCAGAGAAAGAAGATTGGTTTCCTCCGCTATGTCTGTAATAAGAGCAGTAGCCTCCTTGATTTTCTGGGCAGATGTATTTGTGGTATTGGTCTGCTCATAAATAATATCAATAGACTCTTTTGTCTTCTGATTGATTGCCTGCAGATCCTTAAGGGTATCCACTGCTGTTTGTCCCAGCTGCTTGATCAGCTTGGCATTTTCATTCATGGCATCAATCTCATTTGCAGTTTCTTCTATCATATTACCCATTACAATAACATTTTCAGTAGCCTTCTGGGTTTCTTCTGCCTGTCCGGTTGCTCCCTGGGCAATTTCCTCTACGGCACGCTCTACCTGCGTGATATGCTCTGCACTGCTTTCCGTTCTGTCCCCCAGATAAACAGAAGAATCATTAAGAACCTTGCCCTGCTCTTTGATATTCGTTATGATTTCCGTCAGTTCCTCTTTGAGTAACATAATAGAACGACTGATATGGCCAACTTCATCCTTTCTCTTCAAGGCACTTTCATTCAGCTCCACATTCAACTTTCCTTTGGCCACCTGATCCAGGGCATCTGCGCCCATACGCAGTGCTTTAACTATCTTTTGTACTACAATAAAAGTTGTGGTTGCACAAAGAATAAAAAGCGCTGCCATAATTCCGGCTATCAGGGAAACAATCCTGATTATCTGCTCTTTGGCATCAGCCTGCGGCATTCCGGCAAATATCATTCCTACAATATTATCTGTTCCTTCTTCATACAAAGGAACGTAATAACCGTAGTAAGCCTGCCCTACCACATCAACATTAGTGGCAAAATGCTCCTGCCCACTATTAAGAACCTTCTCAACGACCTGGTCTCCCGCCTTGGTCCCGATCACACGATTGCCCTGTTCGTCCACCACAGAAGTCATATACCTTGTATCACCATAGAAAATCGTTATATCAGTATCCGCTGACTCTTTTAAAGCGTCAGCAATTTCAACTGCCTCACTGATATTAAAATCCCCTTTATACAGTTGGTCTTCCTTTAGCTGAAATTCTCCTTCACCTGCATAGTTGAGGGTATCTCTTACAGAAACAGCAGAAGCTCTCAGCCCGTTTTCAATGCTTCCTGTCACTACTTCGCTAATCCGCATATTTCCAATTATAATAGTGGCTATTCCCAAAACCACCAAAGGAAATAATGCTATTGCCATAATTTTTGACTGCATTTTCATACTACATTTCCCCATTCTTGTGTATTTTGTATAAAGATTATTAATTTAATTATATCACTTCTGTGGAAATTGTCTATACACTTAATAAAATTATCCTTTAAAAAATAAACCCTACATATACTGTAGGGTTTACTTCATTATAAAATCTTATTAAACTAACTCAAGAACAACTTCCATTGCTCCATCACCTTTACGCTGGCCAATCTTTACGATTCTTGTGTAACCACCGTTGCGGTTAGCATATTTAACACCATACTCGTCAAAGATCTTAGCAACAAGATCAGCTTCCTTGGTGCCTTTCTTCTTGCCGGCTGCTGCTGCAGGAACTTCAGTCACAGGATATAAAACCTTGATCATCTTTCTTCTTGCATTCATTCTGGAAGGAAGATCCTTCTTGATTTCCTTTTCAACAGTTTCGTACTTGGTAACTTTCTTACCGTCAACTACTTCCTTTACTCTCTTGCCGTCTTTGTCCTTTACAGGAACCTTAGCGGTAACCTTAACTGTTTCATAGTTGTCCTTTTCCTTGACGCCAAGTGCGATCAGTCCGTCAACGATTTTCTGAACTTCTTTTGCTCTTGCAAGTGTGGTAACAATTTTACCCTTGTAGATAACTGCTGTTACCTGGTTTCTAAGTAATGCTTTTCTTTGATCGGATGTTTTTCCGAGTTTTCTGTATTTTGCCATTTCAGGCTCCTTTCCAAGGAAGACTTCTCTTCCCTTCTCATTGTGGCATTCCTGCCCATTATGGTACATCCGGCTATGCTCTTTGGTCTTACTTACCGAATGCAGGTGACCGGTCTGCTTTCACAGACTCCATTATGAGAACGCAACACACACCCTTCGGATTTACTGTATTGCCCCTATAATTATAATATTGAAGAATCGCTCTTCTCCACAGAAAAATCGCTCTGCTTCACAGAAGAATCGCTTGCGATTCTTCCCCACCAAACTTAGTCGTTCTTAGGCGGCGTCCTTTGACGCCTTAGAACGTGACTTTTGGTGGTTTATTCCTCGCTGGGATTCAACTGTAATCCCAACTCTTTTAATTTAGCAAGAACTTCTTCCAGTGACTTACGTCCAAGATTACGAACCTTCATCATATCTTCAGAAGTCTTGTTTGTTAACTCTTCAACTGTATTGATACCAGCTCTCTTTAAGCAGTTATAGGAACGAACGGACAGCTCTAATTCGTCGATGCTCATTTCCAATACTTTTTCTTTCTCGTCCTCTTCCTTTTCTACCATAACTTCTGCTGTCTTGGCATTTTCGGATAAGTCGATGAAAAGGCTTAAGTGTTCGCTAAGTACTTTTGCAGCTAAGCTAACCGCTTCATCAGGAACCAGGGTTCCGTTTGTATAAACATCCAGTGTAAGCTTATCAAAGTCTGTAATCTGACCAACACGGGTGTTCTCAACGGTTACATTAACTCTTTCAACAGGTGTATAGATTGAATCTACAGCAATAACTCCGATAGGTAAATCTTCGCTCTTATTCTTGTCTGCACTTACATATCCTCTTCCCTTAGTAATAGTAAGTTCCATATAAAGCTTGGCGCTCTTACCACATAAGGTTGCAATTGTAAGGTCAGGGTTCAGGATTTCAATATCCTGATCTGCCTGAATATCGGAAGCCTTCACTACGCCCTCTCCCTCATATTCAATATATGCGGTCTTGGGTTCATTTGTATCACTGTTATTTCTGATTGCAAGGCTCTTGATGTTCATAATGATCTCAGTTACATCTTCCTTGACACCTTCGATGGAACTGAATTCATGAAGTACGCCTTCAATTTTAACCTGGCTTACTGCTGCGCCGGGAAGAGAAGAAAGCATAATTCTTCTAAGTGAATTACCAAGAGTGATTCCATAGCCTCTTTCAAGAGGTTCTACTACGAATCTGCCATACTTCTTGTCATCAGAGATTTCTGCCACCTCAATATTTGGTCTCTCAAAATCAAACACTGCAAATACCCTCCTTTACGAACATTTGATATATTCATACATTCAAGGAAGAACCGCAAAGCAGTTCTTCTCCATGTGATATAGACATTCTTAGGCAGCGTTCTTCGCTGCCTTAGAATTTCTTCACATGGTTTTATTTAGAGTACAATTCGACGATAAGCATTTCATCTACAGGAACATCAATCATTTCTCTTGTAGGAAGGTTCTTAACTGTTCCCTTTAATGCTTCCTGATCTACATCAATCCATTCAGGAACCAATCTACCTGCTGTTACTTCAAGGATATCTTTATATCTCTGTAAGGATTTTGACTTTTCTCTGATTTCGATTACATCTCCCGCCTTAACCAGATAAGAAGGTATATTAACCTGCTTGCCGTTTACTAAAACATGCTTATGATCGACAATCTGTCTTGCTTCTCTTCTGGTTCTTGCAAATCCCATTCTGAAAACAACACTGTCAAGTCTGCTTTCCAGCATAACCATGAGATTTTCACCGGTCATACCTTTCATTCTGTCAGCCTTCTCATAGTAATTTCTGAAAGGCTTCTCAAGTACGCCATAGATGAATTTAGCTTTCTGCTTCTCTCTTAACTGAAGACCATATTCACTAACCTTCTTGCCGGCTCTTGCATTTGTTCTGTTAGACTTCTTGTCATATCCCAAATATGCAGGCTCAAGACCAAGAGATCTACATCTTTTTAACACGGGAACTCTGTTTACTGCCATTTTAATTTTCCTCCTGATATTGTTTACAGCGCCTTTGCGCCTTCTTCCAACGTTTTGATTATTTTTTGCTTCTAAAAAACAGTTCTGCCTTAAATCGTGATTTTTCGTGATTTATACACGACGACGCTTAGGCGGGCGGCATCCGTTATGAGGTACGGGTGTTACGTCCCTGATACTTGTAACTTCCAGACCGCAAGCCTGAAGTGCACGGATTGCTGCTTCACGTCCTGAACCGGGTCCTTTAACAAATACATCTACTGTCTTTAAACCATGTACAAGCGCTGCCTTTGTAGCTGTTTCAGCTGCCATCTGTGCTGCATATGGAGTAGATTTCCTTGAACCTCTAAAACCAAGACCACC
>JBJEMT010000004.1:0-46194 GCA_051879815.1 Suilimivivens sp.
TAACACCGGCTTCAACCACAACGACTAGCCAGGAAATTATGGATCAGATTCTTGATTACATGAAAATTCAGCTGAAACCGGAAATGGAACAGCTGGAGATGCAGCTTCATCCTGAAAGCCTTGGTACCTTACATGTGCAGCTTACTTCCAAAGGCGGAGAGGTAACGGCGCAGTTCCAGGTGCAGAATGAATCTGTAAAGGCAGCAATTGAAAGCCAGATCAGCATTCTAAAGGATACCTTAAGAGAGCAGGGAGTCAAGGTAGAGGCTGTTGAAGTAACAGTGGAAAGCCATGCCTTTGAAAGCAATCTCTGGCAGGGTCAGGAAAGAGAGGAAGGCAATGCCTACCAGGGAAGCAGAAAGAGCCCAAGAAGGATCAATTTAAATGTACTTGAGGAAGGCTTTGAAGAAGAGGCAGATGAAGAAGAACTCCTGGCAGCCGAAATAATGAAGGCTAACGGAGGAACGGTAGATTATACCGCATAAGAAAAAACAAAGATTACAGAAAGGAGTCATGTATGTCAGTAGGAGCAATTGTAGTAGACGGACAGATTCAGGAAACCGCATCACAGACTTCGGTTCAGAAGGCTGCAAGCAGCAGTGGCATGGACAAGGATGCTTTTTTACAGCTTCTGGTAGCACAGATGAAGTATCAGGATCCCTTGGAGCCTACTTCCAATACGGAATATATTTCCCAGTATGCAACTTTTTCCCAGGTAGAGCAGATGCAAAATATGGCTGCAAGTATGGAGCTTTCCAGAGCTTCATCCATGGTGGGAAAGCTGGTCACTGTAGAAAGCACCGACAGCAATGGAAATACCAGGCAGGTACAGGGTATGGTAGAATATGTTACATATGAAAACAATAAAGCGTATGTTTCTGTAGACGGAACCCTTTATTCTGCAGATGATGTGGTAGCAGTTGTGGATGAGACTTATCAGGATGCTTATGATCTGGCTGAGACCTTTGCAGCAGCAATGGAAGAGCTTCCCTTATATGATAATCTGTCACTGGAAGACCAGGAGGCAGTTTCAATCCTTCAGCAGGGTTATAACAGTATGACGGCTTATCAGCAATCCTTTATTTCCCAGACCGATTTGACGAAACTTCAGAGTTATGTTGCAAGGATCGCAGAATTGTTAGCACAGGCCGCAGCAGAGCAGAAGTCAGAAGAAACTGACAATGCGGAAGAAGTTTAAGCAGGATGCAAAGAACCACTCAAGGAGGAGAGGAATATGAAGGTGCAGGAAAGTGGATTCCTTTCGATTGAGCAACTGCAGGATCAATACCTTGGCAAGGCGGGGACAACAGTTCCGACAAGGACAGCAGAAGGTTTGTCTTTTCAGGAAATCCTGGATAAGAAGCAGTCTGAGGGAGCGGTTAAGTTTTCCAAGCATGCAGCGGGAAGACTTGCAGAGCGGAATATTGAACTGACAGAAGGTCAGATGGAACGCCTGAATGAAGGAACCGCAAGAGCACAGCAGAAAGGAATCAGAGAATCTTTGGTTATTGTGGATCAGCTGGCATTTATTGTGAACATACCAAACAGCACGGTGGTGACAGCAATGAATCAGCAGGACACAGCAGAAAATGTATTTACAAATATTGATGGAGCCGTAATTGCATAGCCGGACCTTTATGGAGGCTATAGTTCCTGAATGACAGACGGAACTGAACGGGCTCAGATACTTTAAGGAGGTCATTTCATTATGATGAGATCATTGTATTCTGGTGTTGCAGGTTTAAAAACACACCAGACAAGAATGGACGTTATTGGTAACAATATCGCCAATGTTAATACTACAGCATACAAATCACAGTCTATGACATTCAGCGATCTGATGTATCAGACTACCCAGTCCGCATCCGGTGCCAATCCTACTACCGGTGTCGGCGGTGTCAATGCAAGCCAGATCGGTCTTGGTTCTAAGACAAGTGCCATCAAGACAGCCATTACCACCCAGGGAGCTTCCCAGACTACCAACGATCCTTTTGATATTATGATTACGGGTGATGCTTTCTTTATCGTCAGCAATGGTGTTAATAATTATTTTACCAGAGATGGTTCCTTTTATGTGGACGGTGCAGGTAATCTGGCTATGACAAGTACCGGTTATAATGTAATGGGATGGCAGGTGGATCCTACGAATCCCAGTGTCATCAAGCAGGATACAGTGTCAGCACTGCGCGTTATGACAGCGGAGAATATGACTTATCCTCCGGAAGCCACAACGGCAGCCAGGGTTACCGGTATTCTGGATAAGAATGATACTAATGTAAATAGTTCGTCAGGCAAGATTATGAACCTGGAATTTTATGATAATATGGGGTATAAGTATACTGCCAAAATAAGTATTCATGATCTGGATCCCAATGCGGATGACGGAAATTTCTATGTACAGCTTGACGATGTGCTGGATTCCGATGGAAAATCCATTGTACCGGCAGGAAGCGATATTAACAATCTGATCAAACTCAACGGCGGCAGTACAGTTACAGCCAAGGTAAACAGTACGGATGCAGACGGAAACCTGGTGACAAGTGATACAACTGTAAACAATGCGGCACAGTTGTTCTTCAGCACCAAGAACGGTTCCTTTAACGGCGTGGGCAACGTGGGTATAGATAATAAAAGCATCAGCCTTTCCTTTGACTCCACTGCCTTCCCGAGCTTTGCAACCATAAGTATTGACTTTTCCAGTACCTCCAACTTAAATAATAACGGTTCTTCCACGATTTCGCCTATCCGTGGTGATGCTGATGGAAATAATGCAGGACGTAAGGTAGGAGAGATGAGCGGCATTGATATCCAAAAGGATGGTATGATTTATGCTACTTATGATAACGGACAGTCAAGACTCCTCGGACAGATTGCCGTAGCAACTTTTGCCAATGCTTCCGGTCTTGCCAAGGAAGGTGACAATCTGTATTCCGCAACACAAAACTCCGGTGATTTTGATGGAATCGGAACTGACATTACTTCAGGCGGGGGATATATGAATACAGGTGTTCTGGAAATGAGTAATGTGGATCTTGCTTCTGAGTTTACGGAGATGATCACAACACAGAGAGGATTCCAGGCTAACAGCCGTATCATTACAGTTTCAGATACGCTGCTTGAGGAACTGACTAATCTGAAGAGATAATGCCTTGAAAAGAAGTAAATGCCTGGAAGGGAACCGGATTTTCCGGTTCCCTTCAGGCGTTTGGATTTATTTTATTAAGCTTATCAGGAGGTTGGGAGAAGGATGATAGAGGTAACAAAGCTCAATGGAACAAAGGTCCTGATAAACCCTGATCTGATGGAATTGGTAGAGGAAACACCGGATACAGTGATCGCGTTTACTACGGGCAGAAAAATAATTGTAAAAGAAAGTAGACAAGAAGTGAAAAATCTTGTAAAATCGTATAGAAAGGATATTTTTGCAGATTAACGCAAAAACAGGTGTGGATTGTGGATTTAGCGTCGATTATTGGCTTGGTGCTATGTTTTGCCATGTGTTTTTACGGCATTCTTACCAATGCCGGAATTGAAAATATAGGTCGTTATGTTGATCCCGCATCGGCAATTATTACCTTTGGTGGTGCATTCTTTTCTATTATGGCATCTAAAACCATGAAGGATTATATTGGCGGTCTTAAAAGTTTTACCCTGATTTTCAAGGCGCCTGTATTGGATGCCCGCTCCATGATTCAGAAAATTATCGATTTGTCCAATATTGCCCGTAAAGAGGGGCTTCTTTCTCTGGAAGAGGCAGCGGGGGATCTGGATGATGAATTTATGAAAAAGGGGATTCTCCTTATTGTTGACGGTACTGACCCTGAACTTGTCAGAGGTATTCTGGAAACGGAGCTTGTCAGCATAGAGGACAGACATAAAAATAAAATTGCTTTCTGGGAGGATCTTGGTGCCATGGGTCCTGCATGGGGTATGATCGGTACCCTGATCGGTCTGGTAAACATGCTTTATGAAATGAGTGATCCGGAAAACCTTGGTCCCAGTATGGCAGTGGCATTGATTACAACTTTGTACGGCTCTCTGCTTGCCAACTGGATCTGTGCACCAGTAGCAGGTAAGCTTAAGACAAATAATGCCAATGAGATCATGATGAAAGAAATTATGATCGAGGGGCTATTGTCCATTCAGGCAGGGGAGAATCCAAGAGTCATTGAAGAAAAACTGAAATCCTTCCTGGCACCCGGTGACAGAATCAACCAGGGTGATGGCGACGGAGGTGAGGAGAATGGCTAAACGTAAGCCGGAAGAGCCACCGAAAGGTGCCCCTGCTTGGCAATCTACATTTGCCGATCTGATGAATCTTCTGCTTTGCTTCTTTGTTATGCTGTTTTCCATGTCTACTATGGATGCACAGAAATTTGAACTTCTGGCAGCTTCCTTTAATCAGACCTTCAGTATTTTTTCCGCGGGTGCAACCGCAATTGGTGATGGTCTTTTGATCAGTAACGGTGTCAGTCAGTTAAATGAGTTGGATGATTACATAAACAGTACCGGACGGGATGCAGAAGGGGAAATGATTCCGGATGATCTCGAGTCGGCAGAGGAAGTCATAGAGCAGGCCAAGCTTGAAGAGTCTGAGCAGCTGGCGGAGAAGGTGGAAGAAGCCTTACAAGAGAAGAATCTGGATAAGGAAGTGGATATAGAGTTTACGGCACAATATGTACAGTTGACTTTGAACGGAGCACTTTTGTTTGATTCGGGAAGTGTAGAACTGAAAGAAGAGGCACTTCCGATTTTGAACCAGGTAGGCATCATTCTCCAAAAATACAGTACAGGAACCATTGAAATAGAGGGGCATACGGACAATGTGCCCATGTCAGGAGCCAAGTATTCTAACAATGATGAGTTAAGTACCGGTCGTGCTCTTTCCGTATTTTATTATCTGGTTGAGAATACCACACTGGATCCGGCAAATATTAAGCATTCGGGAAGAGGGGAATATGTTCCAGTTGCGGATAATTCCACAGCCGAAGGAAGAGCTAAGAACAGAAGAGTTGAGATCAGAATTTACAATTCTCTGAGTTCATATTAAGTAAAAGGATAAGAAACATACCATGAAAAAAAATTTAATATCCATTATTATACTTGCGCTTTTAATTGTAAATATTGTACTTTCCGCAATTACCATGTTCAGTGTTTCCAGTACGAACCGTAAGACGGCGGCACTGGTAACGGATATTGCAGCAGCAATTCAACTTGACCTAGGCACTGCACAGGCGGAACAGGAAACGGTGGAAACTGTGTCCATGGCGGATGTAGTAACTTACGATATTACCGAATTGACGATACCTTTAAAGAAAGAAGAAGGGGACGACAAGAGCCATGTTGGTGTTCTTTCCGTGACGTTGTCTATGAACTCTAAGGACAAGGATTATAAGACCTATGGAGATTTGTCCACAAGAGAAAGCCTGATCAGAGGTGAGATCAATGATGTGGTTTCAAAATATACTTTCAGCAGTGCGGGAGATGGCAGCTGTAATGACGAAATGGAGAGACTGATCCTGGAGAGAATTCAGACCATGTTTGATTCCAAGTTTATTTATGATGTAACGATCAGTAGTTCGTTTTATCAGTAAAACCGTTTTTGGAATCTGACAGGAATGAAGGAGGTGAACTCTCGTGGGCGAGGTACTGTCTCAAAGTGAAATTGATAATCTGCTGGCGGCATTAAGTACCGGTGAATTAGATGTGGAGCAGATGCAGGAGACAGGGGAAAAACAGATCAAGGATTATGATTTTAAACGTCCTGCGAAGTTTTCCAAAGAGCATCTGCGAACATTGGAAATTATTTATGAGCATTACGGAAGACTGATTTCCACAAATCTTCCTGTTTATTTGAGAAAGAATATACAGGTAATGGTCACCAGTTCAGAAACGGTAACCTTTTCGGAGTTTACCAATTCCCTTGCGAATCCGGTTATTTTGGGAATTGTGGACTTCAGACCTCTGAACGGGAATATTATTATAGAGATGGCAGCCAATCTTGGGTTTGCCATGATAGACAGAATGCTGGGCGGTCAGGGGGTTCCCCTTGAAAAAAACAGGGATTTTTCGGAAATAGAGATGACGATCATTGAAAAACTTATGGTTATCTGCATGCAGCTTATGCGGGAACCATGGCGAAATGTGGTGGATCTTGATCCGGTAATGGAAAGGATTGAAACGAATGCCCAGTTTGCTCAGGTAATTGCACCAAGTGATATGATAGCCATTGTCACCATGAATGTTAAGATTGGTGATGTGGAAGGACATATGAATATTTGTTTACCCTTCTTTACATTGGAAGAGGTTATGGATAAGCTGAATACCAAGTTCTGGTTTTCTACCATGCAGAAGGATGACAGCCAGAATTACAGTGATCATATTGAAACATTGATCAGGAGAATAGATATACCCATAAAGGCTGTACTTGGCAAAAGTCAGGTATCGGTCAATGACTTTATTAATCTGCAGCCGGGAGATATTATTCGGCTGGGAACAGGAGTTTCTTCTGAAATGGATGTATATGTTGGAAATATCAAAAAATTTACTGCACTGCCCGGCTCAAGCGGAGATAAATATGCAGTCCGGGTAACTTCGGTAATCAGAGAGGGGGAGTAGTGAAGCATGGACGGAATATTATCGCAGGATGAGATCAATGCCCTGCTCAGTGGTATGGATCTTTCCGGGGATTCTGGCAGCACGGGTGCTGAAAGCGCACCGGCAGAACCGGCCGAGATAGACGAAAGCCTGTTGACGGATACAGAGAAGGATGCCATTGGCGAGATTGCCAATATCAGTATGGGTTCTTCAGCAACTACGTTGTATTCCCTGGTAAACAGAAAAGTAAATATTACTACTCCGGTAGTTACACTGGCTAACTGGGAAACGGTAATAGAGAGTTATCAGAAGCCCTGTGTGTTTATTCAGATCCGATATACGGCAGGACTTGATGGCTCCAATATCATGGTTCTGAGAGAACATGATGTTAAGGTGATCACAGATCTGATGATGGGCGGTGACGGCAGCAATACGGAAGGGGAACTTGGAGAATTGCATTTAAGTGCCATTTCCGAAGCCATGAACCAGATGATGGGTGCGGCAGCCACTTCCATGTCGACAATGTTGGGAAAAATGATCGACATCAGTCCTCCGGAAGCAAGTCTGATCGACTTACAGGAGTTTACGCAGGGCGGTGACATCGCCGATTTCCTGACAGAAACTTTTGTAAAGATTTCATTCCGAATGCAGATAGACGATCTGGTTGACAGTACGATCATGCAGCTGTATCCCATCGAATTTGCAAGGAGCCTGTATGAAACCTTCATGTCATCCCAGACACCGGAACCGGAGCCTGTGAAAGCACCGGAACCGGAGCCATACGTTCCGCCTGTTGTGGATCCCCAGCCTGATATGTCACAGATGAATAATCAGATGGGCATGCAGGGGGGTTACGGGATGCCTCAGCCGGGTATGGACCCGTCAGGCTACGGAATGCCCCAGATGGGCATACAGGGAGGCTATGGAATGCCGCAGATGGGCATGCAGGGAGGCTATGGGATGCCCCAGATGGGTATGCAGGGAGGCTACGGAATGCCCCAGCCAAATGTTCAGCCCATGAACATACAGCCGGCACAGTTCCAGAACTTTTCAAGTCCGGGAAATGCAGTACTGGGGCAGGAAAATATCGGACTTATCATGGATGTGCCTCTTGAGGTGACAGTAGAACTCGGAAGAACCAAAAAGTCTATCGCGGAAATTCTTGATTTTGCACCGGGAACTATTATTGAACTTGATAAGATAGCAGGTGAGCCTATAGATGTACTGGTTAACGGTAAGTTCGTCGCCAAAGGTGAAGTAGTGGTAATTGAAGAAAGTTTCGGTGTTCGTGTAACAGAAATCATAAAGTAAAAGTATAGGAGAAAGACTATGGCAAAAAATATTTTAATTGTTGATGATGCAGCATTCATGCGTATGATGATTAAGGACATTCTTACCAAGAATGGGTATAATGTTGCGGGAGAAGCGGAAAACGGTGCAAAGGCTTTTGAAAAGTATAATGAAATCAAGCCTGACCTGGTTCTGATGGACATTACCATGCCGGAGGTGGATGGTATTCAGGCACTTAAAAATATCAAAGCAGCAGATCCCGGTGCTAAGGTTATAATGTGCTCTGCAATGGGACAGCAGGCTATGGTTATCGAATCCATTCAGGCCGGTGCAAAAGACTTTATTGTTAAGCCTTTCCAGCCGGATCGTGTTCTGGAAGCGGTAAAGAAAGTAGTCGGTTAATATGCTTTTAACGGGTATGAGCAGAACGGACAGCTACCTTCAGTTCATTACTGTTCTGATACTATTTGTATTTGTCCTTGGAATCACTTATGTGACTACCAGATGGATTGCCAATTATCAGAAGGGCAGGGCCGCAGGCAGCAATCTTGAAGTAATTGAGACCATGCGTGTTACCGGTAACAAGTATCTGCAGATTGTGCGTGCAGGAGAGAAATATCTGGTAATTGCAGTGGGTAAGGATGAAATTCATATGCTGGCAGAATTAGCCGGTGATGAATTACTGTTATCGAAAGAGCCGGACGCCCGGGAGCTTGATTTTAAAAGTATACTGGAAAAGCTTAAGAAACAGAATGCAAAAGAGGATGACTGAGAATTGGGCAATAGAAAGAAGATTTTTGCCAAAAACAGAATAAGTAAAATAATATGCCTGCTGCTCATGGTAGGCATATTGTGTATTATGCCCTCCGCAGAAGTCAGGGCAACAGAGGTGGAATCGAATCTGACGGGCACCACGGAAGAGAGAACCAATATTGAGGAACCGGGAACGGCGCAGACGGCAGATGATCTTGCCGAACTTAATATTGCCAATACCGTGACAGTGACCTATGATAACGGAAACGGACAGATCAACGGTACTCTGCGTATTTTGATCACGCTTACTTTGATCTCCCTGGCACCGATTCTGCTGATTATGCTGACTTCCTTTACCAGGGTTTTGATCGTACTGCATTTTACAAGAGCGGCCTTAAACACCCAGACAGCACCTCCAAACCAGGTACTGATCGGGTTAGCTTTGTTTCTGACCTTTTTCATTATGCGCCCTTATATGACGGAAATTTATGAAGAAGCTGTCATTCCCATGGAACAGGGAGAGATTGAGCAGGAGGAGTTCTTTGAAAGGGGAATTCAGCCCCTCCGTGAGTTCATGTACAAACAGACGCAGAAAGAGGATGTCATGGTCTTTATGGGAATTGCAGGTGAAGAGTGGGAAAGCGGTGCACTTGATGACATTCCTTTGACGGTGCTGGTTCCGAGTTTTATGGTTGGAGAGTTAAGACAGGCGTTTATTATCGGATTTCTGATATATATACCGTTTATCGTTATTGATATGGTGGTGGCTTCCGCCCTGATGAGCATGGGTATGATGATGCTGCCGCCTACCACGATTTCCATGCCGTTTAAGATACTGTTATTTGTACTGGCTGATGGCTGGAATCTGATTATCGTGGAACTGATAAAAACATTCCACTGAGAAGTGGATGAAATGATATTTATGGAAAGGAAGGGATAAGGTATGACAGTCAATGATGTGACTGCTATTGCCAGTGAAGCTTTGTTTCTGATCATTAAGCTGGCGGCTCCCATACTTCTGGTGTCTTTATGTGTTGGTCTGATTGTCAGTATCTTTCAGACGGTAACATCCATCCAGGAGCAGACCCTGACCTTTGTGCCAAAGATTATTGCGGTCTTTCTGTCACTCATACTGTTTGGTAACTGGATTTTGACGGAAATAACGGAATTTATGAACAGGCTTTGGTCAAGCTTTAGCCTGTACACCAGGTAACAGTTATGATTAATTATACATTTACCTATGCTGATTTGGAATATTTTCTGCTGATCCTTGTAAGAATTACCTGCTTTGTATATATTGCTCCCTTTTTCAGTATGAGTAATACGCCCAAAAATGTGAGGATAGGGCTCAGCGTTTTTATTTCGCTTCTGATGTATCAGGCTGCGCCAAGACAGGAAATTGTTTATGATACACTGATCGGATATTCCGTTATTGTTATGAAGGAAGCATTGACAGGACTTCTGATCGGCTTTGGTGCCAATCTTTGTACAACCGTGGTAACTTTTGCGGGGCAGATTGCGGACATGGAAATGGGACTTTCTATGGTGAGTCTCTTTGATCCTGCCACAAAGCAGCAGAGTACAATCACCGGTGTTTATTATAATTACATGGTGCTTCTGCTTTTGACAGTTTCAGGAATGCACAGGTATCTGTTGAAGGCCTTGGCAGAGACTTTTACCCTGATTCCCGTAAATGGTGCGGTGGTAAATAGTGAATCTCTTTTGCAGTCCCTGATTGATTTTATGTCAAATTATATTGTGATAGGCTTTCGAATCTGTCTTCCGGTTTTTGCGGTGATGCTGATTCTGAATGCAGTCCTTGGTGTTCTTGCCAAGGTTTCCCCGCAGCTGAATATGTTTGCGGTAGGTATTCAGATGAAGGTACTTGTGGGATTATGTGTACTGTTTGTTACTACTGCCATGCTTCCGGGTGCAGGCAATTTTATTTATGAGCAGATGAAACGTATGGTGGTCAGCTTTGTGAAGGTACTCAGTGGTACATAGAATGGAAGGGTTGTATGATTTTAAAGTATAATCTGCAGTTTTTTGCCAAAGACGGTCCCGGCGGTGAGAAAACAGAGGCGCCTACATCCAAAAAGCTGGAGGATGCCAGAAAAGAAGGGCAGGTTGCCAAAAGTAAGGAAATTGCCAATGCTTTCGGACTGATGGCACTGTTTATTTTAATGAAGGTATACGTGGGAAGCATGGGAAAAAGCCTGATTGAATGTTTTTCAGGTGTTTATACCCAGATACCGGATGTAATACAGATGTATGGAGGGAAAATCCCTGTAGCGGCGATTACTACTCTTATCAGAGCAATGCTTCTGCGTTTTCTTCTCATTATAGCACCGGTTCTGTTAGTAGGCGTGATGGTTGCAATCGTATGTGATATTGTACAGGTAAAATGGAAGCCTACCAGCAAACCGTTACAACCTAAATTTAATAAGCTGAATCCCGTTTCGGGATTTAAAAGGATTTTTTCCGCCAATTCCCTTATGGAACTTCTGAAGGCGATAGCCAAAATCGGAGTTATTGGATATGTGGCATATTCTTTTTTGAAAGATAAGGCAGATGAAATTTTTTTACTGTATGATATCGGTCTGAATCAGGCAATCGGTCTGATCGGTGAGACAGTTACAGATTTGGGAATCCGCATCTCTGCGGTATATATGATCATCGCTTTCCTTGATCTTGCTTATCAGAAGCACAAGTTCAAGGAAGATATGAAGATGACCAAGCAGGAAGTTAAAGATGAATATAAGAATCAGGAAGGTGATCCGCAGATTAAGGGTAAACAAAGACAGCGTATGCAGGAGGCCTCCAGAAGGCGTATGATGCAGCAACTGCCGGAAGCGGATGTGGTTATCACTAACCCTACCCATTATGCGGTAGCCATTAAATATGATCCTGATAAATATGATGCGCCCTATGTACTTGCCAAAGGTGAGGATTATCTGGCGCAAAAGATTAAGGAAATTGCAAGAGAAAATAACGTGGAAATCGTTGAAAATAAACCATTGGCAAGAATGCTTTACGCCAATGTGGACATCGGGGAGCTGGTACCCCCGGAATTATACCAGTCGGTGGCAGAGGTACTTGCTTTCGTTTACCATTTAAAGGGCAAGGTTTAAAAATACGCAGGAAAGGAGATGGATAGATGAAAAGACAGGATATGGCAGTGGCTGCCTATCTGGTGGCAGCATTTGCCATGATGATCATCCCCATCCCCAATTGGCTCCTGGATATCCTTTTGGCATGCAATATTGCACTTGGTTTTACCATTTTGTTTACCTCTATGTTTGCCAAGGAAGTATTGGATATGTCCTTTTATCCTACGATCCTTCTGTTCACCACTATTTTCAGGATAGCCCTGAATATTTCATCCACAAGGCTGATTCTGACTACCGGGGATCCCGGTGATGTAGTACAGACTTTTGGTGATTATGTGGGTGGTGGTGATCTGATTGTAGGTGCCATTGTATTTGTGATTTTAATCATTGTACAGTTCATGATCATCAATAAAGGTTCCGAGAGAGTGGCGGAAGTAACTGCCAGATTTACTCTGGATGCCATGCCCGGTAAGCAGATGGCTATTGATGCCGATCTGAATACAGGTGCTATTAATGATGCGGAAGCCAAAAGAAGAAGAGATAAGATCCAGGAAGAAGCAAGCTTTTTTGGTTCCATGGATGGTGCCGTTAAGTATGTAAAGGGAGATGCTGCCGCCGGTCTTATCATTACTGCCGTTAATATTGTGGGCGGTATTGCTATGGGTGTCTTAAGACGAGGACTTGATTTCAGCACAGCCTTAAATACTTATGCGATTCTGACAATCGGTGACGGTCTGGTGAGCCAGATTCCCTCTCTGTTGATTTCATTGTCTACCGGTATTCTGGTTACGAAGGGATCCAAGGATGCGGATTTTGGTGCCGTGCTTATCAGGCAGATCTTCGGGATACCGAAAGCACTTTACATCGTAGGTATTATTATTGCGTCACTTGGTATTTTGACACCTTTTCCTACGCTTATCTTCCTGACGCTGGGATTGATATTCATTGTCTGCGGACGGGTGATCGCAGGAGAAATTGAAACGGCAAAGATTGAAAGTGAAGTCAATGAAGAAGAAGCCGCGGCAGAAGAAATCAGACAGCCTGAAAATGTTAACAGCCTTTTACAGGTGGATCCTATCGAGCTGGAGTTTGGTTATGGGATTATTCCCCTTGCTGATGTAAATCAGGGCGGTGATCTCCTGGACCGTGTGGTGATGATCAGACGCCAGATTGCTCTTGAGCTTGGTACAGTCGTTCCCATTATCAGACTTCGCGATAACATACAGCTGAATCCCAATCAATATATTATAAAGATAAAGGGTATACAGGTCAGTGAAGGTGAGATCCTGTTTGACCATTATATGGCAATGAATCCGGGATATGTGGAAGAGGAAATTACAGGTATTCCTACCTTTGAACCTTCCTTCCATCTGCCCGCCATCTGGATTACGGAAGGACAGAGGGAGAGGGCGGAAAGTATGGGCTATACCGTTGTAGATCCGCCTTCCATTATTGCTACTCATTTGACGGAAATTATCAGACAGCATATTGCAGAGCTTCTTACAAGGCAGGATGTCCAGAATCTTGTTAATAACTTAAAAGAGACCAATCCTTCCCTTGTAGAGGAATTGATTCCCAAACTCCTTGGGCTTGGAGAAGTGCAGAAGGTATTACAGAATCTGCTTAAGGAAGGAATTTCCATCAGAGATCTTCTGACTATTTTTGAAACGCTTGCGGATTATGCATCTTCCACAAGAGATACGGATATTCTTACGGAATATGTAAGACAGAGCTTGAAGAGAGCCATTTCCAATAAGTTCTTTCCCGCTAATGAAACTACCAGCGTGGTAACGCTGGATCCGAAGCTGGAGCAGGAGATCATGGCAAGTGTGAAACAGACAGAGAACGGAGCTTATTTAAACCTTGATCCGGAGAAAACCAGGGCAATTATGAAATCGGTGGAGACCGAAATGGCGAAGCTTGAAAATCTGGGAAAGAATCCTATTATTATTACATCTCCAATCGTACGAATGTACTTTAAACGGTTGACAGAGGATTATTATAAGGATTTAATTGTAGTATCATACAATGAGATAGAGAATAACATTGAATTACAGTCTGTAGGAATGGTGACAGCATGATAATCAAGAAATTTCAGGGAAAATCAGAGAATGAAGCGGTAGAGGCCGCGAAGAAAGAACTTGGCAATAATGTGGTGATCATGAATGTGCGAACCGTGAAAAGGACAGGGCTTTTCGGCTTTTTAAGGCCCCAGCTTACGGAAGTTACCGTGGCCCTTGAGGAAGAAAGCGAACAGCGCATTTTATCTCCGGTAAAAAAAGAAGAGAAGAAGGAAGTCAAAGAAACACGTCCTCAGCCTCTTGTGGATGCCATTGCCTCAGGAGAAATCTTAAAGACGGAAAACAGCGTCATTGAGGAAAAACTGGATAATCTGCATATTCTTTTGGAGCAGCAGCTGCAAAAACCTGAAGATAAAAAAGAAAAAGAAGAACCGGCACAGGAAAAGAAGGAAGGGGAAATGGAACGTTTCATGAAGCTTCTTTATAATACCATGCTGGAAAATGAAGTAAATGAAAAGTATGCCAATCAGATCATTGATGAAATAGAAAAACTGAACAAGCCGGGGATGCCTTTTGACTATGCCCTTGCAAATGTATATCAGAAGATGATACTGAAATTTGGAAAGCCCAGTGAGATCGCTACGGCAGAAAAAGGTCCCAAAATCATATTTTTTGTAGGACCTACGGGAGTAGGAAAGACCACCACCATTGCAAAGATTGCATCCAAATTCAGTGTGGAGGGCGGTAAAAAGGTAGCGCTCCTTACTGCGGATACCTACAGAATTGCGGCAGCAGAGCAGCTTCGCACTTATGCCAATATCCTTGAGGTCCCTTTCCGGGTTATCTATACTACAGAAGAGGTAGGGCAGGCATTGAAGGATTTTAAGGAATATGATTTTATTCTGGTAGATACGGCGGGACATTCTCATCATAATGAATCCCAGAAGGAGACGATGAAGGATTTTGTCCACTCCGTGGATGGGATGGCTGAAAAAGAGGTATTTCTGGTGCTCAGCGCAACTACCAAATACAGTGATTTGATCAGTATTGCGGATGCCTATTCGGCAATGACGGATTATAAGCTGATCTTTACCAAGCTGGATGAAACCGATACACTTGGAAATCTGTTGAATATCAAATTACATACAGGAGCAGATTTGTCCTATGTGACTTGCGGACAGAATGTACCTGATGATATTGAGAACTTTAATCCTCAGAAGACAGTGAAGCAGCTTCTTGGAGGCAGAAAGAATTAGAAGCCTGACGGCAGATAAGTAGGAGAAAAGATGGATCAAGCGCAACAGTTAAGAAACATTATTAAGGCAAACAGCGTTCAAAGACCTGTTGCAAGAGTAATCACGGTCACCAGCGGCAAAGGCGGTGTGGGCAAATCCAATACTGCAATTAATCTGGCCATTCAGTTCAGAAAGATGGGACAGAAAGTGATTATTCTGGATGCGGATTTTGGACTTGCAAATATTGAAATTATGTTTGGCGCAGTTCCCAAGCATAATCTTTGTGACTTAATTTATCAGGGGAAAAATATAAAAGAGGTCATTACATGGGGTCCCATGGAGGTAGGTTTTATATCAGGCGGATCCGGAATTGCAGGATTATCCAATTTAAGCAGAGAATATCTTACCTATATTATTCAGAATCTTGCGGAGCTGGATGCCATTGCGGATATTGTGATCGTAGATACGGGAGCCGGAATTTCGGATGCAGTACTGGAATTTCTGGTAGCCAGCGGGGAAGTACTTGTCGTGACCACACCGGAGCCTACTTCCATTACAGATTCTTATTCTTTGTTAAAAGCTTTGAAAAGGCATCCCAGGTTTTCGGAACAGGCCTCCCAGATCAAGATGATCGCAAATAAAGTGGAAAGCCAGAATGAAGGTCAGGTTTTATTTAATAAATTAAATGCAGTGGTAACCAGATACCTGAAACTTCCGATCACTTATCTGGGATCGGTACCTCAGGATATCCAGCTGAGCAGGGCAGTAATGCAGCAGATGCCTGTTTCCTTACAGGCGCCCTCTTCCAAGTCGGCGCTTGCTTATGAAGCTATTGCATCTAAAATGATGAACAGGGAACTTAACCAGAATGTGGCGAGGAGAGGAATGGCAGCCTTTTTCTCCCATATTGTCAATGGCAAGAAATATAGCAGCTAAGGGAGGAAAAAGCTATGCTGTCAAAATATGTAATACCGGGGAGTAAAGTGGAAATACAATCCGTGGAAAGAGTGAAGTATGTAGATGAGGTAGAAAAGAAGAAAATCTATCAGACAAGGGTTTATGATGTAATCTCCGACGACCGGTTGGAAATCTATATGCCCATGGAGAAAACCAAGCTGATCCTTCTTCCTGTGGATGCTGAATTTGACTTATACTTCTATACAAATGGAGGTCTGTATCAGTGTTTTGCCAAAGTGGTGGACAGATATAAGACTGACAACAAATATATTCTTCTTATGGAGCTTACCAGTAACCTTCGTAAATTCCAGAGAAGAGAATATTACCGTTTGAGCTGTGCTCTTGAAATGAACGCACGTATTCTGGAAAAGGAAGAGATAAAGGCAATTGAGCAGAAGGAAAAGTATCTGGTGCCGGGACTTCCGCTGAAAAGAAGTATCATAGTAGATATCAGTGGCGGGGGTATCCGCTTCGTAGGAGATTATGCCTATGAGCCGGAGAGCCTGATCTGCTGTAAATATCATCTTGTGATAGACGGTAAAGATAAGGAATATACGTTGATTGCTAAGATTATTGCAGTCAGAGAACTGGAAGACAAACCGGGAGTATATGAACACCGCGCACAGTATATCGATATAGACTCCCTTGACAGAGAAGAAATCATAAAATTTATTTTTGAAGAGGAGAGAAAGAACAGGAAAAGAGAAAAAGGAATATAATGATTACTTTGCACCCATGAGAAGTACTGGTTGTGATATACTTATTCTGTCACCGGTTAATAAATACAATCCGGGAATAAGTAAATAAGTGGGAAAGTATAGGACGATGAGAGTAGGAGAAAACAGCACCGGTAAAAAGCTTGTGGCAATTGCCAGTTCCACCGGTGGACCCAAGGCGTTGCAAGGTCTGATACCAAAGCTTCCCGGCAACCTGAATGCACCGGTACTCATTGTGCAGCATATGCCGGCAGGATTTACGGAGGCACTTGCCCAGAGACTTGATTCTTTAAGCGAAATTTCCGTGAAAGAAGCGGCGGAGGGCGATGTGCTTGAAAAAGGTCATGCTTATCTTTCAAGGGGCGGAAGACATATGAATACTGTGAAAACTGCAGGAAGACAGACTATACATTACACGGATGAGCCGCCAAGAGAAGGGGTCCGGCCTTGTGCCAATTATATGTATGAGTCTCTGATGGACAGCGGTTATGAGGAAATCATATGCGTGGTACTGACGGGCATGGGAGCAGATGGAACAGAAGGAATCAGAAACCTGAAGTCAAAAAAGAAAGTAACGGTAATTGCCCAGAATGAGGAGACCTGCGTTGTTTATGGCATGCCAAGAAGTGTGGTGGTTGCAGGTCTTGCAGACAAGGAAATACCGCTGGAACAAATTACAAACGAAATTATTAAGAACGTGGGGGTAATTTAAAATGGATGTAAATCAGTATCTTGGAATTTTTCTTGATGAAACAAGAGAACATTTGGAAAACCTGAATGCCCAGATCTTAAATCTGGAACAGTCGCCGGAAGATGCGGATACCATCAATGAGATCTTCCGTGCAGCCCATTCCCTAAAGGGCATGGCAGGAACTATGGGGTATAAGCGCATGCAGACCCTGACTCATGATATGGAAAATGTTTTTTCTGAAATCAGAAACGGCAGTATAAAGGCAAATTCGAATCTGATTGATATTCTTTTCCAGTGTCTTGATGCTTTGGAGGAATACACAAACAATATTCAGGAAACAAGTGATGAAGGCACCAATGACAATAAGCCTCTCATTGATCAGTTGAATGCCTTTTTGAATGGCGGCAAGGAGACACAGCCGGAAGAACCGAAAAAAGAAGTTGCGGCTGAAAAGACGCAGGAACCTGCAGCCGGAGGAAAAAAATGGCTGGAGATCCCTATCGGAGATCCCGAAAAACATGTATTTGCAACGGCAAAAGAACAGGGAAAGCAGGTCTACGGTCTGGATGTCAGGGTTCAGGAAACCTGTATTTTAAAGGCAGCAAGAGCTTTCCTTGTATATAAGGCAGTTGAAGAAAAAGCGGAGATCATTGTATGTAATCCTTCCGCTCAGGATATTGAAGATGAGAAGTTCGACCTGGAATTCAGCTTGATTGTTGTATCTGACCAGCCTCTTGAGCAGATCATACAGGCTGCACAGAATGTTTCCGAAATTGAATCCGTAACAGGTGATGTGTTTGAAGTGGAAACTGCACCTGCAGTTGTACAGGAAGAGACGGTTGTGGCAAAGAAAGAAGAAACAAAGCCTGCACCTGTAGCATCCGGAGAGAAAAACAGCGCTGCAAAACAGGGGGATAAGAAGGCAGGAAAGCCTGTTGTGAACAGAACAGTCCGTGTAGACATTGAAAAGCTGGATGTTCTTATGAATCTTGTCAGCGAGCTTATTATTGCAAAGAACTCACTGGTATCTGCTTCCAATGCGGGAGGTGCCATAGGTTCCGGCTTTAATGAACAGATTGAATATCTTGAAAGTGTTACCACCAATCTCCATGAGTCAGTTATGAAGGTACGAATGGTACCTATTGAAAGTGTAGTGAGCAAGTTCCCGAGAATGATCAGAGAACTGTCCAAGAAGCTTGATAAGAAAATGGAATTATATATGACCGGTGAAGAAACAGAACTGGACAGAACCGTGGTAGATGAAATCGGCGATCCTCTGATGCATCTGCTTCGAAATTCCGCAGACCACGGTCTGGAATCCGCAGAGGTTCGTGCACAGAGAGGAAAATCCGAGGTCGGTTCCATTTTCCTGGATGCTTACCAGGATGGTAACAATGTTGTGATCGAAGTAAGAGATGACGGTAACGGAATCGATGTGGAGAATGTAAAGAATACAGCCATTGAGCGTGGAGTGATCACACAGGAACAGGCTGACAATATGAGTGAAAAGGATATCATTAATCTTCTGTTCCATGCAGGATTCTCTACAGCAAAGAAGATATCTGATGTATCCGGCAGAGGCGTAGGTCTTGATGTTGTTAAATCAAAGATTGAATCCTTAAGCGGCGAAGTGGAAGTAAAGTCAAAGCTTGGAGAGGGAAGTACATGGATCATCAGGCTTCCTCTGACACTTGCCATTATCCAGGCCCTGATGGTGATCGTAGGCGGAGAAAAATATGCAATTTCTCTTGGCAGTATCCAGACCATTGAAGATATCAGTCCAAGTGAGATCAAACTGGTGGGAAATAAAGAAGTAATCAATCTAAGAGGCAGTGTCATTCCGCTTATCAGATTGAGCCAGGAACTGGATATCGAAAGCATGAAATCGCCGGAGGAAAACATGGTCGTTGTCATTGTCAAGAAAGGCGAAAAGCTGGCAGGTCTTGTAGTCGATGAACTGATGGGACAGCAGGAGATCGTTATTAAGTCTCTTGGTAAATACATCAGCAAATGTAAGATTATCAGCGGTGCAACTATTTTAGGTGATGGTGAAGTAGCATTGATTCTTGATGCCAATGCACTGATTTAAGACAGGGGGATGAGCAAATGGATCAGTTAAAGTTAGCAGATTTAGTTGAGGCAGGCGAAACTGCACAGTATATAGTAACCAAGCTTGGCGCAGAGCAGTATGGTATTGATATTAAGTACATTGATAATATCGTACGTATGCAGCATATTACCAGAGTACCCAAGGTTGCCAATTATTTAAAGGGTGTTATCAATCTTCGCGGTGAGATTATTCCCGTTATGAGCATCCGTCTGAAAATGGGACTTGCGGATGATGAAATTACCAAGGCGACCAGAATTATCATTCTGAAACTGGAACAGCATGGGACAATCGGTGTTATTGTTGATGAAGTAAAAGAAGTTGTTACCCTGTCTGCGGATTCCATTGAAAAGGTTTCCCATAACGGTCAGGAGAACACGAATGATTTTATCTTTGGAATCGGTAAACATGGTGATGAACTGATTTCATTACTTGATTTAAATATGGTGGCAATGGAAAAATAAGAAGCGCCTAAAGTTAGGAGAATCTATGAAAGACCTTAATATGGAAGAATTAACAAATCAATATTATGATGTGTTAAAGGAACTTGGCAACATTGGCGCAGGAAATGCTACTACAGCACTGGCACAGATGATCGGCTGTAAGGTGGATATGTCGGTACCTCAGGTACAGCTCCTTGAGTTTAACGATCTTGGAAGGATCGTAGGCGGGGAAGATGAGATTATGGTGGGTATCTATCTGCAGGTGGAAGGTGATGTGGAAGGCAACATGATGTTTATTCAGAAAAAAGCTTCTGCCGCTCATCTGGTAAACAAGCTGATGTGTGGAATGCTTGGTGTGACAGAGGAAGAAATCATCAATCACGAATTTGGTGAGATGGAGTGTTCTGCTATCAAGGAAGTAGGTAATATCATCACAGGAGCATACCTGAATGCACTGTCATCTTTGACCGGTTTGAAAATATATCCTTCAGTACCGCAGCTTGGCATCGATATGGCAGGTGCGCTTTTGAGTGTACCTGCTGTTGAATTCGGACTGTATGCAGATAAAATCCTTTTGGTACAGACCAAATTTTCGGATGACATTGAACTGGATGGATACTTTATACTGATACCTGATATGGAATCTTATGAGAAGATTTTGAAATCACTGGGAGTTATGTAAGACAAAGGAGATCCAAAGGGGTATGAGTGAAGTGATTAAAGTTGGAATGGCAGATATGGCTGTTTGCAGCGGAGAGGATGCAGTGACCACGCTGGGACTTGGTTCCTGTATCGGTATTGCTATCAGAGATCCCGGTACCGGTATCGGGGGACTGGTTCATATTATGCTGCCTGACAGCAAAGAGATCAGAAATAATGGGAACAGACCTAAATTTGCCGATACCGGTATTGAAGATCTGGTGGATGCAATCGTGAAAAAGGGCGGAAACAGGAGCAGACTGGTAGCCAAAATAGCAGGGGGAGCCCAGATGTTTGCCACAAGCGGTAAAAATGACACGATCCGTGTAGGTGAGAGAAATGCGGCAGCAAGCAGAAAAAAACTGGGTGAGATGAAGATCCCGCTGCTTTCAGAGGATACGGGTAAAACATATGGCAGAACTGTTATTTTTTATCCTAAAACAGGGGACTATGTGATCCGTTCCATAGGAATGCCGGAGAAGGTAATATGAAAAAAAGCAGATTATTTGCCCCCTTTTTAATGCTTTTGGCTGCAGCAGTAGCGTCGATTGTAATGTTCCGGGGAAATTATGATTTGACAGAGCAGTTGGTGATTCTTCTTTGCGTGATGGTATTCTTTTATTTGGTCGGAGCTTTTATTCAGAAGAAGATTATTTCATTTATGGATCAGATCAGGGAAAATGAAAGAATGGAAGCAGAAAATGAGGGAGAAGTGATTGAGAAGGCAGTTTTACCATCGGAAGAGGGAAAGCCGGAAGGTAAGGAAAACGTATAATGTAATATGATTGCAGGGCAATCATATTGGAGGACAGGATGGACGAAGCAGGCAGAACAAAGCTTTGGGACGATTACGCAAGAAACAAATCGCCTGAAATCAGAGAGAAGATCATACTGGAGTATGCTCCCCTTGTAAAACTGGTAGCCGGAAGACTCAGTATGTATTTAGGATATAATGTGGAATATGATGACCTGGTAGGATATGGGGTATTCGGACTGATTGATGCCATAGATAAGTATGACAATATGAAAGCTGTTAAGTTTGAGACATATGCCAGCCTTCGCATCAGGGGAGCGATTCTTGACCAGATCCGTAAGATGGACTGGATTCCCAGGACAATCAGGCAGAAACAGAAGAAGATTGATGCAGCGATGAAAGAAATTGAAGCATCCAAGGGACGTGCAGCTACCGATGAGGAAATTGCAAAAAGTCTCGGTATCAGTGATGATGAGTACCTTGCCTGGCAGTCACAGATGAAGATTACCGGTGTGGTTTCCCTGGATGAATTCATGGAGAGCGGAAGCGAGGTACCTTCCCTTCAAAGCACCCAGCACAGGTTTGACGGACCGGAAGAGGTTATTGAGAAAAGTGAAATGAAAGAGATTCTTTCACAGGCTCTCGAACTTTTGACAGAAAAAGAAAAGAAAGTGATACTTCTTTATTATTATGAAGATCTGACACTGAAAGAAATCAGCAGTGTGCTTGAGGTTTCGGAGTCCAGAGTTTCACAATTACATACACGGGCATTGCAGAAATTGAAATCAAAGATGGGAAATTACATGGGAATCTTTTCTGCATAGCTATCAGTGGAGGAAAATATGAAAAATGGTTATTTTCAATTAGTATGCGGTTCTTCTGGAACAGCACTTAAAATAGTGGCACCTGAAGACGGAGGTGCCCCTGTACTGATCAAAGAGGCCATAGAATATCTGAATTCTTGTGGGATTATATGTGATAATGTGGTCTTGAGCAGGGGATTGCAGGAGGCAGCAGCGTCCGGAAAAGCGGAATATTTATTTCCTATCAGCAAGGATGTTTTCCATGAAGTCAGGGGAAAATACAGGTTGTCACTTAGTCAGGATAGAATGACCCTGACAGCCAGATTTTATCCTCCCTCTTTAAAAGGGGAAAGGATGACGGCAGAAGAATTTATAAAAGATCTGGCATTTAATAAGATTGTTTTCGGAATAAAGACAGAGGAGATACGGAGGTTCTTTGAGACTCCGTATTATTGTACTGATGTTTTAGTGGCGCAGGGGCAGATGCCAAGACATGGAACTGATGCCAGAATTGAATATTATTTTGCAACTGACCTGAAGGCAAAACCTACCCTGAATGAAGATGGTAGCGTGGATTTTTTCCATTTAAATACCATCTGTCATTGTAATAAAGGCGATGTGCTTGCAAAATTGATACCGGAAGATCCGGGTGAGCCGGGTACATCTGTTTATGGCGAAAAAGTAAAGCCAAGGGAAGTGAAAAGGGTGGTTCTCAAATATGGACGCAATATCCTTATTTCTGAGGACAAAAAGATACTTACGGCAGATACAGACGGGCATGTTATGCTGGTGGATGATAAAGTTTTTGTATCCAATGTTCTGGAAGTGGAAAATGTTGATATTTCCACCGGAAATATTGAATATGAAGGCAGTGTAAAAGTAAACGGCAATGTCTGCACTAATTTTGAGATAAAGGCAAAAGGAAATATTGAAGTCAACGGTGTTGTGGAAGGCGCTTATCTGGAAGCTTCGGGCAATATTATTATTGCAAGAGGGATGAACGGCATGGCAAGAGGCGTCCTGAAAGCCGACGGCAATATTATTTCCAAGTTTATTGAGAACTCTAAGGTGACGGCAGGAGGATATGTTTCAACGGAATCGATTCTTCATAGTGATGTGGCAGCCGGCACTTCTATTACCGTAACGGGCAAAAAAGGCTTTATTACGGGAGGAAGAGTTTCTGCAACGAATCTGATTCAGGTAAAGACACTGGGATCTCCCATGGGAGCTGACACCATCGTAGAAGTGGGAGTGGATCCGAATCTGAAATTAAAAATACAGCAGTTGCAGAAGCAGATTGCGGATAATAATAAAATGATAGCTCAGATACATCCGGTACTTTCCGCTCTGACGCAGAAACTGGCTCAGGGTGTGAAACTGAAGCCGGAGCAGATCAAAGGACTTCAGGATATGTTGCAGAAAGAAAATCAGCTGAAGGAAGCTGTTGAGAAAGATACCAAAGAATATAACAGTCTGGTGGAAGTGATGGCAGAAAGCAATGCCGCAAAGATAGAGGTTTCAGGAGAGGTGTTTGGTGGAACCAAAATCTGTATTTCGGATGTATCAATGGTAGTGAAAAACAGTATGAGCCATTGTAAGTTCATAAAAGAGCGTGGAGATGTTAAGATGACGGCTCTTTAAAAAGAGCAAAGGAGCAGGTTATGACGATCAGCCGTGTGGAACTTCAGGGACAGGTAACAAGGGCCCAGGATTTTACGACAATTAAGCAGCAGGAAGATAATAAAGGCCTGGTGGATCAGACCAATTACCAGAGAAAGGTTGACCGGAATGTGGATGTAAAGGCACATCAGGTTCAACAGGGTGACCGTACGGAAAATGAGGGAAAGCGTTTCGATGCGAAGGAGCAGGGGAACGGAACTTATTACGGGGACGGTGGCCGGAGACGGAAGAAAGAAGAGAAAGATAAGGATGGCAGAGTTGTGTTAAAGAATCACAGCAGCTTTGACATAAAAATTTAAAGATTTTACGGGTGAAAAAATGGGTATGACAGAATTGATTCTTCTGATTTTCGGGGGAGTGGTGTTTACCATCAGTTTTTTCCTTCCTTCAGGAAGAAGGGAAGATTCAGAAGGCATCTCTCAGTTGAATGAAGAACAGATCAAAGAAATAATTGACAGAGAAGTAAAACAGGCAAAAGAACAGATCAGTGATATTGTGGATGAGACCATCACTTATTCGATGGAAAAGACAGAACGTTCCATGGAGCGTCTTACGAACGAAAAAATCATGGCGGTAAATGAATATTCGGATACTGTTCTGGAACAGATTAATAAGAATCATAAGGAAGCAGTATTTCTTTATGATATGCTGAATGACAAACATGAGAATCTGAAAAACACGGTCAGCGAAGCTGTAAAAACGGCAACAGAAGTAAAACAGACCATGAAAGATGCTGAGATTACTGCAAAAGAGGCGAAAGAACAGGCTGACAAAATACAGGGGCCGGCAAACGACGTGGAGGCAGTCAATGAACCTGCAGTCAGTGTAGCGCCAGTTGACACACCGGTAAAAGAGTTTACCCCTATTTTGGCAAAAAGAGTGGAAGTAATAGCATCCCCGGAAGAAATCCGGAAAGAAAAGGAAGCTGTAAAGCCTAAGAAAAGAACTGCCAGAAAACCGAAAACCGAAACCACAGCAGTATCAGAAACTGAAAATGAAACAACAGAGAGCAAAATTGCAGAAAAAGCAGAAAAAGCCGCCAAAGTAGATCTGAGTATGGCAGCTCCGGCAAAAGCGGGCGGCAGGAACAGCAATGAAAGAATTCTGGAATTACATAAGGCAGGTAAATCCAATATGGCAATTGCCAAGGAGCTTGGTCTTGGAATCGGTGAGGTAAAACTGGTAATTGACCTGTTTGAAGGAATTTAAAGAGCACGGAGTAAAATAATGAAGTTGAAATATTATCTGAGGGGACTGGGAACAGGGATTATAGTCACCGCAGTGATCATGGGCGTTACATTAGGAAGCAGGAAAGAAACCTTAAGTGACAGAGAAATAATGGAACGGGCAGCTGAACTTGGAATGGTGCAACAGGGCAGTTCTTTAGCGGATATGGAAAACGCAGCAGAGGCTGCGCAGTCACCGGAACCGGTAAAAGAGACATCCCCGGAACCAGTGAAGTCTCCGGAACCGACAGAGACACCGGCACCTTCCGAAAAGCCGGAACCGGCAAAGACAGACGAAAAGAAAGAAGCATCATCGGAAGTTGATGGAACGACGGTGATAAAGATTGAGATCAAAGCAGGCGAGGGTTCCTATACGATTTGTCAAAAGCTGGAGAAAGAAGGTCTGATCACTTCTGCATCAGACTTTGATACTTATCTTTACAGTAACGGTTATGACAGGAAGCTGCGCACAGGAAGCTACGAAATACCTGCAGATGCTGACCCGGAGGAAATTGCCGCTATTCTGACCTGCACACAATAATAGATCCGTAGAGACCATAATGAAGAATTCTATGATGGAAAATATGATGGAAAATTCTTGAAAACCCCTTGCATAAGGGGTTTTATTATGCTATAATTTGCACGTTGTGACTATAAATCACGTGCACTTAGTTTCTGTCGGTGCCCTTTGACGCAGGGTTGGCAGAAAGTATGCGGTACACGGAAGCAAAACCAAATGGAGGTAGAAACATGAGCGTTATTTCAATGAAGCAGTTATTAGAGGCAGGTGTACATTTCGGACATCAGACCAGAAGATGGAACCCTAAGATGGCTCCTTACATCTTCACAGAGAGAAATGGTATCCACATCATTGACTTACAGAAGTCTGTAGGTAAGGTTGATGAAGCTTACAGAGCAGTATTTGAGATTGCTGCACAGGGCGGAACCATTCTTTTTGTTGGTACCAAGAAGCAGGCTCAGGATGCTGTTAAGACAGAAGCAGAGCGTTGCGGAATGTATTATGTAAATGAAAGATGGCTTGGCGGTATGCTTACCAACTTTAAGACCATTCAGAGCAGAATCGAAAGATTAAAAGCAATCGAGACGATGTCAGAAGACGGTACTTTCGATGTTCTTCCCAAGAAGGAAGTTATTGCACTTAAGAAGGAATGGGAGAAGCTTGAAAAGAATCTTGGCGGTATTAAGACCATGACAAGAATTCCTGATGCTATTTTCGTAGTAGATCCCAAGAAGGAAAGAATCTGCGTACAGGAAGCTCATACACTTGGAATTACATTGATCGGTATCGGTGATACCAACTGTGATCCTGAAGAACTGGATTATATTATTCCCGGTAATGATGATGCAATCAGAGCCGTTAAGCTGATTGTTGCAAAGATGGCAGATGCTGTTATCGAGGCTAATCAGGGTGAAGAAGCTATTACCGCTGAAGATGCAGGCGTAACAGAAGAAGCAGCAGAAGAAGCTACAGACATTGAAGAAGTAGCAGCTGAGGCAGATGCAGAATAATTTCAGGAAACAATTCTAAATATTGGAGGAAAATAAAATGGCTAACATTACGGCAGCAATGGTAAAAGAGTTAAGAGAAATGACCGGCGCAGGAATGATGGATTGCAAGAAGGCCCTTGGCGAAACAGATGGTGATATGGATGCAGCTGTTGAGTTCCTTAGAAAGAACGGACAGGCTAAAGCTGAGAAGAAGGCAGGAAGAATTGCAGCAGAAGGCCTTTGCTTTGTAGCATTAAAGGATGATCAGACAGCAGCAGTTGTAGAAGTTAACTCTGAAACAGACTTTGTTGCAAAGAATGATGAATTCAGAAGCTTTGTTTCGGCTGTGGCTGAGCAGGCAGTGAATTCCGATGCAGCAGATATGGATGCTTTCCTTGCAGAAAGCTGGAATCAGGATACAACTAAGACTGTAAAAGATGCCTTAGTTGAAAAAGTTGCAAAAATCGGTGAAAATTTAAATATCAGAAGATTTGAGAAAGTAGTTGCAGAAAACGGCTGTGTTGTTTCTTATGTACATGGCGGTGGCAGAATCGGCGTTATCGTAGAGGCTGAAACGGATGTTGTAAATGATGCAGTTAAGGAAGCTTTAACAAATATTGCCATGCAGGTCGCAGCACTTTCTCCCAAGTATGTATCTACAGCTGATGTTTCTGAGGAATACAAGGCTCATGAGAAAGAAATCCTTATTGCACAGATTGCTAATGATCCCAAGATGGCAGGTAAGCCTGAAAAGGTGGTCGAAGGTGCTGTAATCGGACGTCTGAACAAGGAATTAAAAGAAGTTTGTCTTTTAGAACAGGTTTATGTTAAGGCAGAGGACGGCAAGCAGACTGTGGCACAGTATGTAGCTCAGGTCGCAAAGGAAACAGGCGCAAATCTTTCTGTTAAGAAGTTTGTTCGTTTTGAGACAGGTGAGGGTCTTGAAAAGAAGGTTGATGACTTTGCAGCAGAAGTTGCCGCTCAGGCAGGTATGTAGGCAATATAAAACAGAAATGTTAATATATGGCAAATAAATAGCAGAAACAGCAGTTATAGGTACCCTGTAACTGCTGTTTTATTTAAGAACACTTGACAAGTACAATTGCTTTTTGTTAAACTGTTAGCGTTGTGCTGGAGGAACGATGGGGTTTTTCTTAATAGAACACTATTGTTCTTTTCTTTTTAGTATCGGATAAGGAGTTATAAGTATGTTAAAGTATATAGCGAAGCGAATCGGTTTGGCAATTGTTACCATTTGGGCAGTTGCGACAATTACATTTTTCCTGATGAATCTGGTTCCCGGCGGACCTTTTCTTTCAGAGAAGGCGATCAGTCCACAGGCAACAGCAGCATTGGAAGCCAAGTACGGTCTGGACAAGCCTTTGTTTCAGCAATATATTACCTATATCACAGATGCACTTCGGGGGGATTTCGGCGACAGTCTAAAACAGCGTGGACGTACTGTTATGGACATAATTTTAATGAAGTTTCCCGTATCGGCAAAGCTGGGCGGTGTCTCCGTTCTGGTTTCTCTGCTGATCGGAATTCCTCTTGGCTGTGTTGCAGCACTGAAAAGAGGTAAATTTCTTGACAGTTTTATCAGTGTTGTGGCTACCTGCGGTATTGCAGTTCCAAGCTTTGTAATCTGTACATTACTTTTATATTTTCTGGGTGTTAATTTACAATTGCTTCCTACCATGGGACTGACTTCCTGGAAACATTATGTGATGCCGGTGATGGCACTGGCTTTCTATCCTACCGCTTATATTATGAGACTGATGCGTTCCTCTATGCTGGATGTTCTGGGACAGGATTATATGCGTACGGCAAGAGCAAAAGGCCTTTCCGGTGGTATCATTTTGTTCAAGCACGCACTGAGAAATGCAATTCTGCCGGTTATCACGTATGTAGGTCCCATGCTTGCCTATACGGTAACAGGAAGTTTTGTTGTAGAAAAGATCTTTACCATTCCCGGACTTGGCGGTGAGTTTATCAAGGCCATCAACGGACGTGATTATACACTGATCATGGGAACCACAATCTTCCTGGCCACACTGATTATCATCATGAATGTAGTGGTAGATATTGTTTATAAGATTGTTGATCCCAGAATCAAATTAAAGTAAGGAGTATATAGGGCTATATGAAACAGAATCCAATCAGTTTTCAATTAAAACTTAATCCTGATGATTTCCTGCCTGCATCTGAAGAGGAAAAGCAGAGTCAGATCATTATGAGGGAAAGTGTAAGCTTCTGGAAGGACGGTATGCGCCGTCTCCTTAAAAATAAGGTAGCTATGGTAAGTCTCGTTGTTATTATTGTGGTTATGATTTTTTCGTTTATCGTACCTGTTTTTTATCCTTATTCCTATAAAGAGCAGATCAAAGGGGCCAACAATCTGGCACCCATGCAGTATTCAGCGGAAGAACAGGCAAGGATTGATGCAGGAGAAAAGGTATTTCCGCATATTTTCGGAACCGATAAAATGGGTCGTGATTATGCTATCCGTGTTATGATGGGAAGCCGGATTTCCTTAATGGTAGGTCTGATTGCAACAGGTATTATTCTGATCATTGGTTCTGCCTACGGTTCTATTGCAGCCTTCTTTGGAGGCTGGGTGGACCTGATTATGATGCGTATCGTGGATATTATCTATACAATACCGGATATTCTTTTGATCGTATTGTTATCCTTTGCTTTGAAAGCACCTTTGGAAAACCTGAAAACGGTTCCCGGTTTTAGCTGGGTCGGAGTAGTAGGTGAAAATCTGATCAGTATTTTTGTGGTGTTTGCCCTTTTGTACTGGGTTGGTATGGCAAGAATGGTCAGAAGCCAGGTACTGATGCTTAAGGAAAGTGAATATGTAACGGCAGCAAGAGCTCTTGGCGTGGGCAACGGTAAGATCATCAGAAAGCATCTTCTTACCAACTGTATCGGCACATTGATCGTGACCACTACGCTGCAGATTCCTTCTTCTATTTTTACGGAGAGCTTTTTAAGTTTCCTGGGTATGGGTGTTGCTGTTCCGCTTCCCTCCCTAGGAAGCCTTGCAAGTGATGCAATCAACGGTTTGAACACTTTTCCCCATCTGCTGTTTATTCCGGCTGCTTTGATCAGCTTGATCATTTTAAGCTTTAATCTTTTGGGTGACGGACTTAGAGATGCTTTCGACCCTAAATTAAAAAATTAGGAAAGGCGGTTTAAGAGTATGTCAGAATATCTTGTTGATATAAAAAATGAACGACTTTCTTTTTTCACTCCTGCGGGAGAAGTAAAAGCGTTAAATGATGTTTCCATTCATTTAAAAGAAGGTGAAGTCCTGGGCATTGTCGGAGAAAGCGGTTCCGGTAAATCCGTAACGGCATACAGCCTCATGGGACTTACTGCTCATCCCGGTAAGCTGATCGGAGGAAGTCTTCAGTTTAATGATCATCAGATCGATCAGTTGAATGAAAAAGAAATGAGAAAGATCAGGGGAAATGAGATTTCCATTATTTTCCAGGATCCCATGACCAGTCTGAATCCCGTTTATACCATCGGGAATCAGATTATGGAGGTCATTCTGCTCCATACCGATAAAAAAAGAGCTCAGGCAAAAGAAAGAGCCAAAGAGCTTCTGGAACTGGTAGGCATTAACGAGCCAAACAAGAGATTAAAACAGTATCCTCACGAGCTGTCAGGGGGTATGCGCCAGCGTGTTATGATTGCAATGGCACTTGCCTGCGAACCAAAGCTTCTGATTGCGGATGAACCTACTACAGCTCTGGATGTGACCATTCAGGCACAGATTCTGGAACTGATGATGGAATTGAAAGATAAACTTGGTATGGCAATTATCATGATTACTCATGATCTTGGTGTGGTTGCCAGCATGTGTGAAAGAATTGCTGTTATGTATGCAGGCAGAGTTGTGGAATACGGTACGGCTGATGATATTTTTTACAATCCAAAACACCAGTATACTAAGGGATTGATTCGTTCCATTCCCAGGATTGATACCAGGGAGCATGAAAGACTGGTACCAATTGAAGGAACACCGGTGGATCTGCTGAATCCTCCCAAAGGCTGTCCGTTTGCTCCAAGATGTGAGGAATGTATGAAGATCTGTTTAAGAGAGATGCCTCCTGTTACCAGTTTCGGAGATATCCATTATACCCAGTGCTGGCTGAATCAGAAGGAAGAAATGGAGAAAGGAGCCGCAAATGAGTGATACATTAGTTCAGGTAGAGCATTTACAGCAGTATTTCCCTGCCGGCGGTTACGGTAAGAGAAAGAAATATATTCAGGCGGTAGATGATGTTTCCTTTACCATTGAAAGAGGAGAAACGCTGGGACTTGTAGGGGAGTCCGGCTGCGGAAAGACCACTACGGGTCGAACCCTGCTTCGTTTATATGAGCCAACAGGTGGTCGTTTTGTTTATGACAATGAAGTAATTTTTGATGTTGATAAAAAGATTTATGCAGATATGCTTCCTTACCGCAAAAAAATGCAGATCGTATTTCAGGATCCTTATGCAAGTCTTGATCCTCGTATGACCGTAGGAGATATTGTAGGGGAAGCTATTGATGTTCATAAAATTGCAGCAAATAAACAGGAGAGATATGAGATTATCATAGAAATGCTGCAAAGGGTAGGGCTAAATTCCGAGCATGCCAACAGATATCCCCATGAATTTTCCGGCGGACAGAGACAGCGTGTGGGAATTGCAAGAGCTTTGGCGGTTAATCCCGAGTTCATTGTCTGTGATGAACCCATTTCTGCGCTGGATGTTTCCATTCAGGCCCAGGTCATCAATATGTTTGAGGATCTGCAGGCGCAGCTTGGGCTGACTTATCTGTTCATCGCCCATGATCTTTCTGCCGTAAAGCATATTTCCAACCGGATCGGCGTGATGTATCTTGGAAGAATGGTGGAACTTGCAGACAGTTATGAGCTGATCACAAGACCTCTTCATCCTTATACCAAGAGCTTGATTTCTGCAATCCCCATTGCAGACCCAAAGGCTGCAAAGGAAAGCAAACGTATTGTGCTTGAGGGAGATGTGCCAAGTCCTTTAAATCCCCCTTCAGGATGCCGTTTCCGTACCAGATGTCCTTATGCGGATGAAAGGTGTGCAGCAGAGGTGCCGGAGTGGAAAGAAGTGGAAAAAGGGCATTTTGCCGCCTGTCATCATATTGACAAGTGTAATTAAATATGGTAAACAGATATAGATGTGAAAACGTCTGTATTGTTTATATAATCTTATTTTTAAGAGGAGGAACTATTATGAAGAAGAGAGTATTAGCACTCTTACTTGCAGTTACCATGGTTCTTGGCTTAACAGCCTGCGGCGGAAGCAGCGAAGGAACAACTTCCACAGATGGTACTGCAGAAACTACTGAGGCAACAGCTTCTGCCGGTGAGAAGATCTTATCCGTACAGGTAGGACCTGATCCCGAAACAATTGATCCTGCACTTAACAGTGCAGTAGATGGCGGTATTATGCTGTTACATGCCTTTGAATGTCTTTTAACAGTAGACCAGAATAATCAGCTGGCTCCCGGACAGGCAGAAAGCTGGGAAGTAAGCGAAGATGGCCTTACATGGACATTCCATTTAAGAGATGGTCTGAAATGGTCTGATGGATCTGATTTAACAGCTAACGATTTCGTTTACAGCTGGAAGAGAGTATGTGATCCTATGGTAGCAGCACCCTATGCGGAAACAGTTTTAAGCATGGTAGAGGGTTATGATGCAGCTATCGAGGGCGATTTGGATGCTCTTCAGGTTGCAGCTTCAGATGATCAGACACTGGTTGTTACTTTAAATGCACCCTGCTCCTATTTCGGAAGCCTTGCTGCATTTGCAACTTTAAGTCCTGTTCAGCAGGCAACAGTGGAAGCAAACGGTGATGCATGGGCAACCGCAGCAGAAACTTATATTTCCAACGGACCTTTCTATATTTCAGAATGGGTACCCGGTTCCCATATCCTTATGAGCAAAAACCCTTACTATTGGGATGCGGATGCTATTAAGCTGGACGGTATTAAATTTAATCTGATTGAGGATTCAAATGCAGCTTACAGCGCATATCAGACAGGTGAAGTTCTGATGATCAAGGATGTTCCTACAGAGGAAATTCCTTCCCTGACAGGAAACTCTGAATTCTATGTAGATCCTATTATTGGTACCTACTATTTAAGCTTAAATCTTGACAGAGAGCCTTTTAATGATGTGAATGTACGTAAGGCATTAAGCCTTGCCATTGACCGTGAATATGTTGCAGGTACCTTAATGCAGGGTACTTATACTGCAGCAGGCAACTTCATGGGACCCGGCTGGGTTGATACAGACGGAAGCCAGTTTATGGACAACGCAAACGGCGGACAGCCCTATATTGATACTACAAACTTCGAGGCTAACTTAGAGGAAGCAAAACAGCTTCTTGCTGATGCAGGTTACCCGAATGGTGAAGGTTTACCTTCTATCACTTACTCAACTAACGATTCAGGCTACCACAAGGTTGTAGCTGAATATTTACAGCAGGCATGGGCAGAGCTTGGTATTGATCTTCAGGTAGAGATTGTTGAATGGGCAAGCTTCACACCTATGCGTCGTAACGGTGATTATGATGCATCCCGTAACGGCTGGGTTGGTGACTACAGCGATCCTTCCAATATGTTAGATCTGTTCTATTCAACAAACGGAAATAACGATGGCAACTTTAACAATGCAGATTTTGATGCAGCTATGGATATATCCAGAACAACTCTTGATGCAGCAGAGCGTTCCGAAGCTCTTCATACAGCAGAAGATATTCTTATGGAAGAAGCAGGATGTATTCCTGTAGCTTACTACAATGATTTCTGGCTTCAGAGCGAAAAGATTACCGGTTCCTGGCATTCACCTTACGGCTACTGGTACTTTATGTATGCTGACATTGCAGAATAATACGATTATTAAAGTAAATCGAAATTAATATAATTTGAAAATTAATTAAAAGGCGGACTCAATCTTGTATTGAGTCCGTTTTGTTTTTGTGTTAAACTATAAGCATATCATGTAAAGGAGTAGATTCGCATGGTGGAAACAGCCGCCCACAGGAAACGGATCAATCGTCTGAAAAAAGTGATACTGGGCGCGGTAGCCATGGCAATTCTGATACCTGTAGTGATCTGCGTAATCTTAGGTGCGCGGGTCGCAGTTCTTTCCGGAAGAATAGAATCACTTCAGACGCAATTGGAAGAGGAAAGAAATAAACCGCAGGAGGTAACTGGAGTATTTACTACTGAGCATATTGAGGAGTCTAAGAGAGAGACGGAAACCGAAATTCTGTCAAAGGAAGAAGAAAAGCCGGAAGAGAGAGAATATGCCAAAACAGTTTATCTTACCTTTGATGACGGCCCGAGCAGTAATACCGATGAGATCCTTGATATTTTAAAGGCATATGATGTAAAGGCGACTTTTTTTGTGGTAGGTAAGACAGATGAACTATCGATAGAAGCCTATAAACGGATTGTAGCAGAGGGGCATACTCTTGGTATGCATTCCTATAGTCATAAGTATGAAGAAATCTACGAATCGAAAGAAAGCTTTATAAAGGATTTGTCAGAATTACAGGAATATCTGTATGATCTGACGGGAGTCTGGCCCAGATATTACCGTTTCCCGGGAGGAAGTTCCAATACCGTAAGTAAGGTGGATATGCAGGAACTGATCACCTGGCTGGATGAAAATGATATTATCTATTATGACTGGAATATAGCATCAGGTGATGCGGTAAGCGGACAGCTATCCAAGGAGACTATCGTCAATAATTGTCTGTCAGGATTGAATGGTTACTCTGAATGCATGATTCTTATGCATGATGCGGCGGATAAGAAGACTACGGTAGAAGCGCTGCCGGAAATTATTTCCGGGATCAGAATGCGTGGGGATGCCTGTTTTTTGCCAATCACAGATGAAACAGTGCCTGTGCAGCATGTAACCATACGGGCAGAGGAAGAAAATCAGTAAAAGCACAATCTTATTGGACTTTAAAGTTTCAATAGGCAATAATATAAAGATACGAATGGAGGACTTTGAGATGGGATTCTTCTCAGATTTAAAGGATGATTTATCACAGGCAGTCAATGAACTGATGCCGGAAGAGGAAATGAATGTAGAGGAAGCGGTGAAAGAGGAAGAAACAGCAGTGCCGGAAACAGCAAGCGAAACCGTAAACGGTTTTGACGCAGACCTTGGGGCAATGCTGGATAAAGTGGAGACAATGGAAGCTCCGGAAGAAACTATTTATGTTGCACCTGCAGCTCCGGAGACAGCAGCAGAAGCAGCACCATCTTCCGTATCCGGCAAGAGAATGGTTGATGAGGTGGCTGTGCTGACTGACAGCATGATCATCAACGGTAATATCGCAACGGAAGGTGCCCTTGACGTAAGAGGAAGTATTGTGGGTAATGTGGAAGCACTTGGCAAGCTCAATATTACCGGTGCCATTCAGGGTAATTCACAGGCATCTGAGATTTATGCAGAGGGTGCCAGAATTACCGGTGAGCTTCGAAGTGCCGGCAGCGTTAAGATCGGACAGAGTACGGTTATCATCGGCAATATCTATGCAAACAGTGCCGTGATCGCCGGTGCCGTTAAAGGTGATATCGACGTCAAAGGACCTGTGATCCTTGATTCCTCTGCCATTGTTATGGGTAATATCAAATCCAAGGCTGTTCAGATCAATAACGGTGCTGTGATTGAAGGTATGTGCTCACAGTGCTATGCAGAGGTAAATCCTACCTCCTTCTTTGAAGAACTGAAAAAAATGAAATAGGAAGGTTTCCGATATGCAGAGAATATTGCTGAAATTAAGTGGAGAAGCCCTGGCAGGTGAAAAGAAAACGGGCTTTGATGAAGAAACGGTAAGAGGAGTGGCTCTTCAGGTTAAGCAGCTTGTAGACAGTGGAATACAGGTAGGAATCGTTACCGGAGGCGGTAATTTCTGGAGAGGACGTTCCAGTGAGAATATCGACAGGACCAAGGCAGACCAGATTGGGATGCTGGCAACCGTTATGAACTGTATTTATGTTTCTGAGATTTTCAGAAGCGTGGGTATGAAGACGACGGTGTTAACTCCTTTTGAATGCGGTTCCTTTACCAAGCTTTTTTCCAAGGACAGAGCCAATAAATATTTTGGAAAAGGCATGGTGGTATTCTTTGCAGGCGGTACGGGACACCCTTATTTTTCAACAGATACCGGTGTAGTTCTCCGTGCTGTTGAAGTGGAAGCAGAGGTCATTCTGCTTGCCAAATCCATTGACGGCGTGTATGATTCGGATCCCAAGGAGAATCCGGACGCAAAGAAATATGATGAGATTAGTATTGATGAAGTGATTGCCAATAACCTTCAGGTAGTAGATATGACGGCTTCCATATTGGCAAGAGACAATAAAATGCCCATGTGGGTATTCGGATTGAATGAAGAGAACAGTATTGTAAATGCAGTGAACGGTAAATTTACAGGAACCAAGGTTACCGTTTAGGAAGGGATGGATAAGACAATGAATGAAAGATTAAAAGTTTATGATGAAAAGATGCAAAAGACCTATGAACATCTTGAAAGTGATTATCAGGGAATCAGGGCAGGACGTGCCAATCCTCATGTACTGGATAAGCTGAGAGTTGATTACTACGGTACACCTACGCCTATCCAGCAGGTAGGTAATATCACCATTCCCGAAGCAAGAATGATTCAGATTGCACCCTGGGAAAAGTCACTGATCAAGAGTATTGAGAAGGCAATTCTTGCCTCCGATATCGGGATTACACCTTCCAATGACGGTTCCGTGATACGCCTGGTATTTCCCGAGCTTACAGAGGAGCGAAGAAAAGATCTGGTGAAGGATGTTAAGAAGAAGGCTGAGGAATGTAAAGTTGCCATAAGAAATATCAGAAGAGACGGTAACGACGCCTTTAAGAAGATTGCCAAGGAAATTTCAGAGGATGAAGTAAAACAGTTGGAAGATGAACTTCAGAAAATGACAGATAAGTATATCAAGGATGTTGATAAGCTGATGGAGGAGAAGTCTAAGGAAATCCTGACAGTATAGTGATAATGATAAAGCATGGGGAAGGGGCAGACGATTATTTCCTGATCGTAGTGCCCCTTGTTTCTCTTGTACCATAAAGTTTATTATAAAATCTGAAAAAGGAGAATGAAAATGGCTAAGCAGGATGAACTCAAGATGCCAAATCACGTAGCAATCATACTGGATGGTAACGGAAGATGGGCAAAGAGTAAGGGAATGCCGAGAAATTATGGACACATACAGGGCGCCAAAACCGTAGAGGTCATTTGTGAAGAGGCCTACAAAATGGGAATACAGTATCTGACAGTTTATGCTTTCAGTACGGAAAACTGGAATAGACCAAAGGATGAAGTGGATGCTTTGATGAGTCTTCTCAGAAACTATATGAAGACTTGTCTGACCACAGCGAAAAAGAACAGGATGTGTGTCCGTGTCCTTGGAGATAAAACAGGTCTCGACGAGGATATCAGAAACAGGATTGCCCAGCTGGAAGAATCCACAAAGAACAATGACGGTCTGCATTTTCAGATTGCCTTAAATTACGGAGGCAGGGATGAGATCGTCCGTGCCGCAAGAAATATGGCAGAGGATTTGCAAAAAGGCGCACTTGCGCCAGAGGATATCAGCGAAGCCTGCATTTCCCGTTACCTGGATACTGCCGGTATTCCTGATCCTGACCTTTTAATCCGTACCTGCAATGAACAGAGGATATCCAACTTTCTGCTGTGGCAGCTGGCTTATACGGAGTTTTATTTTACACCGGTAGCATGGCCTGATTTCTCCAAGGAAGAATTGGTCAAAGCTGTGGAAGCATATAATCATAGAGACAGAAGATACGGTCGTATCAAGGAGGAATAGCCATGTTTAAAACACGTCTGATCAGCAGCATTGTGCTTGTGGTGATTGCGCTTTTTACTATTTTACAGGGCGGATACATACTGGCAGCGGTTCTCTTATTCCTTTCCCTTGTAGGCTACAGAGAACTGATGAAGGCATGCAGGCTTAGCGGGGATGAAGGAAAATTCGGTCCTCTGGAAATTGTGGGATATGCGGGCATTGTACTATATTATCTTTTGATGGTGTTTACTTCGGAGAGAATTTACCTTTTCCTTACAATGATCATGATACTGGTGGCTTTTATGTTCCTGTATGTGTTGACTTTCCCGAGGTTCCATGCGGAGCAGATTATGTGCGCCTTTTTTCATGTTATATACGCGCCTGTAATGCTGTCATGTATTTATCTGGTGAGAAGTCTTCCCTACGGAGTATATTCTGTATGGATGATCTTTATCAGCTCCTGGATCTGCGATACCTGCGCCTATCTGGTTGGTATGCTGATCGGTAAACATAAGATGGTGCCAAAACTCAGCCCCAAAAAGTCCATAGAGGGGGCTGTGGGCGGTATTGCAGGTTCTGCTGTTGTGGGGGCGTTGTATGGTTACTTTATTGTGGAGTCTATTATTGTGGAACAGAATATCACATGGGTATTTGTACTGATCAGTGCCGTCGGCGCCGTGATTTCCCAGGTAGGAGATCTTGCGGCCTCGGCAATCAAGAGAAATCATGAGATCAAGGACTACGGGAAACTGATCCCCGGGCATGGCGGTGTGATGGATCGATTTGACAGCGTGATTTTTACGGCTCCCATGATCTATCTGCTTGTTCTTGTATTAATTCACGGATAAAGAGGAATGATAATGATGTTAGAAAGAAAAATAGGGATACTGGGCTCTACCGGATCAATCGGTACCCAGACACTTGAAATTGTCCGCAGTAATCCTGATCTTAAAGTGATCGGACTGGCAGCGGGAAGTAATGTGGAACTGATGGAAAAACAGGCAAGGGAATTTCGCCCGGAGCTTTGCGTGATGTGGAGTGAGGAGGCGGCAAAGGAACTTCGTCTTCGTCTTTCTGATCTTCCCATTAAAGTACTGGCGGGAATGGATGGACTTCTTACTCTTGCAGTAATGCCGGAAATGAATTATCTGGTTACGGCAATTGTGGGAATGATCGGATTGAAGCCTACCATAGCCGCTATTAAGGCAGGAAAAATCATTGCACTTGCAAATAAGGAGACGCTGGTAACGGCTGGGCATATCATCATGCCACTGGCAGCAAAGATGCAGATTCCGATTCTTCCGGTGGACAGTGAACACAGCGCTATTTTTCAGTCCATGGCCGGACAAAGCAGAAAAAAGGTAAGTAAGATCCTTCTGACGGCATCGGGAGGTCCCTTCCGTGGCAAAAAGAGACAGGAGCTTGTTGATATTACCGTGGAGGATGCCCTGAAGCATCCAAACTGGTCCATGGGAAGAAAGATTACCATCGATTCGGCTACACTGGTGAATAAGGGACTTGAGGTCATTGAAGCAAAGTGGCTTTTCGATGTGGAGCCTGAAAATATTCAGGTGGTGGTGCATCCCCAGAGCATCATTCATTCCATGGTGGAATATGTGGATGGCGCCGTGATCGCCCAGCTTGGTGTACCTGATATGAAGCTTCCCATTCAGTATGCTCTTACGTATCCCTACCGGAGACCTATGGCAGGCAAAAAGCTTGACTTTTATGAGATTTCCTCTATGACCTTTGAAAAGCCGGATACAGAGACGTTTCAGGGTCTTTCCATGGCATATGATGCCATTGCTGCGGGTGGAAGTATGCCCACGGTGTACAATGCAGCTAATGAGAAAGCGGTCAGTCTTTTCTTAAACAGAGAGATAAAGTTCCTTGATATCTATGATCTGATCCGGGGAGCAATGGAAAATCACAAAGTGAAAGAAAATCCTACGGTGGAGGAAATTCTGGAAGCGGAGGCGGAAGCCTGCGAATATATTGACAGCCACAGGAGGGCATAAATTGGCAGTATCGATTATTTTATTTATTATTATTTTTTGTGTAGTAGTAGTTTCTCATGAGTTTGGACATTTTATTGTGGCAAAGAAAAACGGAATTCATGTGCCGGAATTTTTTGTTGGTATGGGTCCCACTCTTTTTTCCTTTACCAGGGGAGGCACCAAGTATTCCCTGAAGCTTTTCCCTGTTGGAGGTGCCTGTGTTTTCGAGGGTGAGGATGGGCTCAATACAGAAAAGGGAGAACCCTCTGAAGGTGCATTTCCCAATGCTTCTGTGTGGGCAAGAATTGCCACCATATTTGCCGGACCGCTTTTTAATTTTATCACGGCATACGTGATGGCGCTTATCATCGTTTGGGCATGCGGTATCTATACACCTGTCATATCGGATGTCACGGATGGCGGAGCGGCGCAGGCAGCCGGAATACAGGCAGGGGATGTGATCACCAGAATTGACGGAAAAAAGATTCACATGTGGGATGATATTCGTCTTGCCGCTTTGACGAACAGAGGAGAACCTCTGGAAATTGAATATGAAAGACAGGGAGAAAAACATACAGTGGTTCTTACACCCACATACAGTGAAGAAGGAGGCAGTTACTATATCGGAGTTCTCGGTGGTACAGATCTTCTTGTGTGCAATGTACCCCAGACGTTTCAGTACGGCTTTTATGCCATGGAGTATTCTGTGAAAGCTACGGTGAAAAGCCTTTCCATGCTGGTGCAGGGACAGCTTTCAAAGGATGATGTCTCGGGACCTGTGGGTATGGTGAAGTTTGTGGACGATACCTATGATGCGGTAAAGGATTACGGAGCAGTGAATGTGGCACTGAATATGATCAATATTGCCATGATGCTTTCCATAAGCCTGGGTATTATGAATTTACTTCCTCTTCCGGCACTTGACGGCGGGCGTTTGGTATTTTTGCTGATAGAGGCAATCAGAGGGAAACCCATTCCGCCCGAAAAGGAAGGAATGGTGCATTTAGGCGGTATGATGGCTTTTATGGTTTTGATGGTCCTTGTTTTTATAAATGACATATCGAAATTTTTTAGATAATATTACAAATATTAAAGAGAATCCTGTACAAAATTACCAAAAGTACATTTTTAGTAATTTTGTACAATGGATTCTTTTTTTTGTTTGTCTTATACTGAGTATTACTTGATACAACACTAACGCACACAGGTGCATCAAATGGCTGCGAAGGACTTTCTTTGCAGGATCTATCAATATTCATTCGGTGATTCACTGAATTTTTTCAATGCATTGGAAATTGATGTTTTAGAGTTTTACAGGGGGAGGTTTATCTTGAAGTTTATTTCAGGCGTTTACTGGGATAAGGGAAAGAGAAGCAATAATCAGGATTCTCTTTTGCTGGAGCAGGTATTGACAAAAAAAGGCAGGGTACTCCTTGCGGCAGTCAGCGACGGAATCGGCGGTCTTTCGGAAGGAGAAGTTGCAAGCGGATTCATCCTGGAAAAGCTGCTGCAGAATTTCTATCATCAGCTGCTGCAGCAGATTGACAGAGGAAAAAATAAAGGCATTTTAAAAAGAAGTCTGCTCCGCTGCTTTTTTGAAACCAATCAGATTCTGAACAAATATGCAAAAAGCAGGGAAACGGAACTTGGTGCTACAGTGTCGGTTCTGCTATTGTTCAGAAAGCATTTCCTGATCGCGCATCTGGGGGACAGCAGGATTTACAGCTTTTCCGGGAAGAATAAAATAAAACAGATTACAAGGGATCATTCTGCCGGAAACAGTGTACTGACGAAATGCATGGGAAGCTTTTCCTATCAGAGTCCGGATATTTATACCGGCAGAATTACCGGGAAGACAGGTTTTCTTTTGTGTTCAGACGGCTTTTATCACTATTTACAGGAAGACATGCTGGCTGAGCTTTTGGATCCCCGGGAAATCGGCGGAGAGGAACAGATTGAAAAGCGGCTGCGGGAGCTTGCCGGATATGAATACAGACAGGGAGAGCAGGACAACATATCGGCATTGTATGTGCTGTGTGATAAATAAAAGGAGAAAAGAGGAAGGGGAATGAAGCAGATATTATGTCATAAATATGAGGTATTAAAGGTGATCGCCCAGGGCGGCATGGGAATCGTCTACCTGGTGAAGGATCTGCATTTGAATAAACTGGCGGCAGTCAAAGTCAGTAAGAATCCGGAAAAGATAAAGGAAAAGGAGTTTGTGCTCCGGGAAATGGAGGTATTAAAGGAACTGTCTCATCCTGCCCTTCCCGGTATTGTGGATTTCTTTGAAGAGGGGAAAAACATCTGTCTTGTCATGGAATATGTAGAGGGCATTACTCTGGAGCAGTATCTCAGGAAGTTTGGAAGGGTTGAGATTTCTCTTGCAGTAAAGTGGGCGCTGGAACTGACAGAGGTACTTTTGTATCTGCATACCTGTAATCCGCCCATTATTTACAGGGATCTAAAGCCTGCCAATATTATGATACAGCCGGATGGAAAACTGAAGCTGATTGATTTCGGAGCGGCTTTTGTTGCTTCCTATGGTCAGGAAAGAGAGCAGATGATGATGGGCACGCCGGGTTACAGCGCACCGGAGCAGTGGCAAAACGGCAAGGCGGATAAGGCAGGCGATATTTACGGTCTTGGTGCGGTACTTCATGAGATGCTTACGGGAATTACTCCAAGACAGCTTTTTGCAGAGCGCCGCCCGGTAAGAGAATATGATAAGAGTATTCCAAGAGAACTGGAAAAGATAATCCTTGTCTGTACCAGAAAGAGACCGTCAGAGCGGTATCAGTCCATGGAACAGCTCCGGGAAGCCTTGCAGAATTACGGAAAGAAGGGCAAAGGAAAAGAATGGCTCCTGCACATCAGCCGTGGAATCGGAGCAGGCTTATTTTTTCTGGCAGGTGCACGGCTTCTGCTCCCCTTTTTACAGGGTGTTGACAGGACAGAGTTCCCTTTTCCTTATCTGCGTGAGCCGCTTTTGCTGCTGGGAGCCGCTTTTTTATATCAAAGACTGTTGCGGCGAAAAACAAAAGACAGAAGGATTCTGAAAAGACAGGAAAAAAGTATTTTTCTGACAGAGAAGAAGTTTTCGGGGATTTATATATCCGGAATTTTTCTCTTTATCCTGGCCGGTGTGCTGATGCAGGGAAAAGGCGCATCCTTATCCGTACTGGCAAAAGAGAAGGATAACAGTCTGTGGGTGGAGATGAGGGATGAGCAAAACCGCAAGCTTCTGTTAAAGGAGGGAGCGGTCTATCAGGTAAATGACAGAGTGAAACTGGAAATCCCGGCAGAAAGAATGCCGGAGGGAGAAATTGCTCTGAAACTGGTGGCAACAGGAGAAGACGGGGAGATTTACGAGAGCCGGATTTTTCTTTTGCAGGGAGAGCTGAAGGAGGAATAAAGAAGAAAGAAGAATTGCCTTTCCGAAGGAATTAGACTATACTAATATCATATGGAAGAAAATGATCAGGGAGGCAGTCATGATAAGAGAACATACAAAAGTGGTTAAGATTGGTGACAGGGTCATTGGTGGCGGAAACCCCATTCTGATCCAGTCCATGACTAATACAAGAACCGAGGATGTAGCGGCAACGGTAGCCCAGATTCAGAAGCTGACAGAGGCAGGCTGCGAGATCATCCGCTGTACAGTACCGACTCTTGAGGCAGCACAGGCTGTTAAAGAAATCAAAAAGCAGATCACCATTCCGCTGGTGGCAGATATTCATTTTGATTATAAAATGGCAATTGCAGCCATGGAAAACGGCGCGGACAAGATCAGGATCAATCCCGGTAATATCGGCGGAAAGGAAAAAGTGGAGGCTGTTGTCAAGGTGGCAAAGGAACGGAATATTCCTATCCGCGTGGGCGTGAACAGCGGTTCTCTTGAGAAGGAACTGGTAGAGAAATATCATGGTGTTACGGCGGAGGGAATCGTGGAAAGTGCCCTTGACAAGGTACATATGATCGAAGACCTGGATTATCAGAATATGGTCATCAGCATTAAATCTTCGGATGTCTTAATGTGCGTAAAGGCCCATGAACTTTTAGCGGCAAAGACGGATTATCCGCTTCATGTGGGCATTACAGAGTCCGGCACTATTATCAGTGGCAATATTAAATCTTCTATCGGACTTGCACTGATCTTAAATCAGGGCATTGGCGATACCATCCGTGTTTCCCTGACAGGAGATCCGGTGGAGGAGATCAAATCGGCTAAATTGATCCTGCGGACGCTTGGTCTTAGAAAGGGTGGCATTGAGGTGGTATCCTGTCCTACCTGTGGCAGAACGAAAATTGATTTGATCGGACTGGCTAATCAGGTAGAGACACTGGTGGCCGGCTATCCCCTTGACATCAAGGTCGCGGTCATGGGCTGCGCGGTAAACGGTCCCGGAGAAGCAAGGGAAGCCGATATCGGAATTGCAGGTGGAATCGGAGAAGGACTTCTCATTAAAAAGGGTGAAATTATAAAGAAGGTACCGGAGGAGCAGCTGCTTTCCGTATTAAAAGAAGAACTGGATCACTGGCAAAAATATTGAGAAAGAGGCAGGCTGTAATGGCAAAGCAGTTTTTTGATGTATTTCCCAACTTAAAGCTGGACAAAAAGAATCAGGATCTATTTGAACAGACAATAGTAGAAAAGGTCTCTGCTACAAAAAGCAGAGACCTGATTCGCGTTACCTTTCTTTCCGAGCATCTGATCCGGAAGGAAAATGTGCTGAAGGTAGAGGAAGAGATTAAGAAGCAGTTTTTTGCAAATCACAGTGTGAGAGTCAAGCTGTATGAAAGATTTAAACTTTCAGGTCAGTATACGCCGGAAAAACTGATGAATGTATATAAGGACAGTATCCTTCTGGAACTGCGTAATTACAGCCCTGTGGAATATAATGTGTTCAAGGGAGCGGACTTATCTTTCCCTTCCGAACAGGAGATGGAACTGACGGTGGAGGACACCGTGCTTGCAAGAAGTAAAGTGGATGAGCTTGTCAGGATTCTGGAGAAAATCCTGAATGAAAGATGCGGCTTCAGTACCAGAGTTTCTGTTGGATATAAAGAAAAGAAGAACGGTAAGTATAAGGAAGAGGATGACCTGAAAATTGCAAGACAGGTGGCGGAGATTGCATCGAGAGTCCATGGTACTTTAGTCAATGAAGAAGCAGTTTTTGAGGAGGATGCTAAAGGCAGAGAGGAAATCTCTTCCCAGGAAGGATTCCCGTCAGGTAAGAACAACGAAGGAACCGATAAAACAGAAATGGTAAAAGCATCTAAAGATGCAGCACCGGATGGAGGAAAAACATCCGCTCAGGGCAGTGTATCTGCATTTGGAAACGGCAGTGCGAGGAAAGGCTTTAAGAAGGGCGAGTTCAGAAAGGGTGATTTCAAGAAAGGCGAATTTAACCGTTCCATCAAGCGTTCCGATAATCCTGATGTTCTTTACGGACGTGATTTTGAGGAGGAAGCCATTCCCATTGAAGAGGTGATCGGCGATATTGGCGAAGTAGTTATCCGGGGTAAGATCATCCATTTTGACAGCAGGGAAATTAAGAATGAGAAGACCATTCTGATGTTTGATATTACGGATTTTACGGATACCATGACGATCAAGATGTTTGCACGTAATGATCAGGTAGCCGAGATTACTGCAGGAATCAAAGTGGGCGCTTTTGTAAAATTAAAGGGCGTTACCATGGTAGATAAATTTGATAATGAACTTACCATCGGATCTCTCATGGGAATTAAGAAAATTCCTGATTTTACCACATCACGAAGTGACAACAGCGCAAGGAAGAGGGTGGAACTTCACTGTCATACCAAGATGAGTGATATGGACGGTGTTTCCGAGGCCAGGGATATTGTAAAGCGTGCCTATAAATGGGGACATCCGGCCATTGCCATTACGGATCATGGTGTGGTGCAGTCTTTTCCCGATGCCAATCATGTGTGGGAAGATCTCTGGAAAGAAGAAAAGAACAGGAGAAAAGAAGCAGGAGATAAAAACCCTGACAAACAGGATTTCTTCAAGATTATTTACGGTATGGAGGCTTATCTGGTCGACGACCTGAAAGAAATCGTGACAGGGGATGCAGGGCAGGATTTCACTTCTGATTTTGTGGTATTTGACATTGAAACTACGGGATTTTCTCCTGTAAACAATAGAATAATCGAGATTGGGGCGGTAAAAGTATCAGGCGGTGCTATTGTGGAACGGTATTCCACTTTTGTAAATCCGGGTGTCCCTATTCCCTTTGAAATTGAAAAACTGACAGGTATTAATGATTCCATGGTCATGGATTCTCCTTCCATCGAAATCATTCTGCCGGAGTTTCTCAGCTTCTGCCGGGATGCGGTCATGGTGGCTCATAATGCCAATTTTGACATGAGCTTTATCATGGAAAATGCTCAGAGACTTGGAATCAAAAGAAAATTTACTTATGTGGATACGCTGGGAATTGCAAGGATTCTCTTGCCCCACCAGGCAAAGCATACGCTGGATGCGGTGGCAAAGACACTGGGCATTTCTCTGGAGAACCACCACCGTGCAGTGGATGACGCGGAATGTACGGCGGAGATTTTTGTGAAATTTATTCCCATGTTGAAGGATGCAGGGGCAGATACTCTTGCAAAGGTAAATGCCATGGGCGCCTCCAGCCCTGATATTGTGAAAAAGCTGACAAGCTACCATGCGATTATTCTGG
>JBJEMT010000005.1:0-2948 GCA_051879815.1 Suilimivivens sp.
CAAACTTCCAGAACAAGATCACAAATCTGATTGATAACTGGTTCAATCATGCGTAAGGAGGAGAAAAAATGAGCGCAGGCGAAAAAGCCATCGCCAAAGAAATGCGGCGAGAAGAAAACGAGCGAAGAAAACGCATTCAGATTGCCAACAAAATGCTGATCCCGGTCAGTAAAAAAACAGCGCAGTCACTGAATCTGATTTCCTTTGACCCAAGCGGAGTCTTCTTTTTTGAAGACAACCGATGGATGAAAATTTTCAAAATGGAAGGCAAGATCTCGGAACTTGTGGATGTGTGTCAGACGCTTTGCGGCAGAATTCGTATTACGTTCCACATGGGTGAGATTGGTGACAGGGTTACCTGTCACTTATCACTTATGGAGACCGGAGCGCTTTATGAGGAAGTAAGGCAGAAGATGACTGCGGATGAAAGTGAAATCAGTAAGGTAGTAACCATTCATCCCATGAGCATTGATGAGGCAATGAGTGAGATTGCGGCAAATTTTTATAAGGATATCCGGTTCTCCTATGCTTCCTATGTGAGAGGTAATAAGGATTGGAAGAAGGAAAGCTTTTTTGAAATGAAGGAAGAAGCGGATTCATTTACAGCCGGGAGATTTTACGGAGAGAGTTTTAATTTCTTATCCTTCCCATCAGAAACAGTATGCGGAATTATGGAAAGCCTTAAGAATCTTTCCTGTCCCATGTATCTGACCATGGACTTAAATGCATTGAGCAAGATGGAGCAGGCTGATTTCAAAAGAGCAATGGAAAAGAAGTATAATGTAAGACTTTCTGCAGTGGAGGAAAACAGCTTTATGAACTTTTCACTTGCAGTCGTGATTATGTGTGATTCAAAGGATGCAACAAAAATTGTAGAGCAGACAATGGCTTCCTTGTTTGTAAAAAACAATATTCTGATGGTTCCGGCATATCACAAGCAAAAGCAGGTGGTAGAAAGTGCATTAAGTTTTGGACTTGTAGACAACAAGATTATGAGAAATGTAAGCAAAGATTTTATAAGAAGCATGTTAGGGGGTGAAGAGGATGCAGATGCCTAAATCGAAATACGATCAGACAAAAATCTGTGATGGACCAAGAGTTTTGGAAATGACAAGCGTTCAGGATGTGTTTTCGATAGAAAGCATTGACCAAAGCGGAGTCTTTGAACTGCCTGGTAAGAAGTATTCCAAACTGTATGTCTTAAGTGATATTAACTTTGCCGGGGTAACAGATGAAGAGCAGAAGAATATCATCATCAACTTTTCAAAGGTGTTAAAGACAATACCCTGCAGATTTTCTTATGCCGTGGCAAATGAATACGTGGATGAACGGCAGTTTCATAAGAAGATTTTGTATCCGTTTCACCAGAATAAATACGATGGACTGACGAGGGCTTATAACAGTGTGATTGCAAGCAAGGTAAAGGATGCAAAGCAGGGACTTTATCAGACCATATATCTGACTCTTACAATCACGGCAGAGGATATGGCGGATGCAAGAAGCATTTTCAGTTCTATGGAAAGTGCGATAAGAAGTGCCTTTGTTGGAATCGGAGTAAATGGAATCCAGGGTTCTGTAATGAGAACGGTTGAAATCAATGAAAGAGTACAGATGCTTTTTAATTTTACTCATGCAGGGATTGATAACCGGTATCACTTTGATTTTGAACAGGCTGTTGTACAAAGACATGACTGGATGAATGTGATTTCTCCGGCAAGTATCTGTTTTGAGAATGAGCGGTTTTTGATGAACGGTCAGGTGGGAAAGGTATTCTTTGTTGAGGAATATCCAAAGAGCTTAGAGAGCGATATCATTGCTACTTTATCTAAGGTCAACTGTACCAGCTATATTTCCGTGAACAATGAGCTTTTGGACATCTCGGGATTTAAGCAGGAGATTGCAAGAAAGTATATGGCTGTTGGTATGAAGATTGAGGGCGAAAAGCAGAGAAACCGAAATAACAATGATTATCTGGCGGATGCATCTGCAAAGCTTTTGAATGAAAAGGAAAAGTTGGATCTGTTTTCGAAGCAACTTGATACCGATGATGACCATTACTTTAATACCACCATGATGATAATGGTTGTGGCAAAGGATGAAAAAGAGTTGGCACAGATTGAGGAGAAGCTTTTAAATGCAGCATCCTTAAAATCCATAAAGCTTAAGAGCTGTTTCGGAAAACAAAGAGAAGGGCTTAATTCCGTATTACCAATTGGAATCCAGGAATTTAAGCGGGTAGCAAATTTCAGCAGTTCGTGTCTTGCGATGCTTATGCCGTTTAAGACGCAGGAACTGAATGATGAAGATGGAATTTATTATGGCATCAATCAGCTTTCGCAGAATGTCATTAAGGCGAACAAGAAGAAGCTTAAAAACCATAACGGACTGATTTTAGGACAATCCGGATCAGGAAAGAGTGTGTTTGCAAAGAGTGAGATTATCAGTACATTTATCAACTTTCTGGCAGATCAGATTATTATTATCGATCCCCAGGCTGAGTATTCGCAGATAGCAGCCGTAGCGGATGGAACCGTTATTTCCTTTGATAGTTCCAAGGAGTTTTATATAAATCCTATGGATGTAAATTTTGACGGCACTGACTATGTAAGACTCAGGGAAATTATTTCGGATAAGACAGACTTTATTCTCACCTTGTTATCCAGTTGCCTAAAGCGTGACATGACTGCAGAAGAGCAGGGCGTTGTAGACAGTGTTATTGAAAAGGTTTACTCAGAGAATTACTCCATGAGAAAACGGTTAAATGGTGGCGGGGAAGAAATGACAGAGTTTCAGGTCCCGGCTTATATGAGAAGTGAATCTATATCGTCTCTTAAAGCAACAACATTAAGTAATGAGGAACAGATTCGTGCCTATTCGCCAACCTTACAGGATGTATACCAGGGACTACTCGATGAAGGTGGCAAGGTTGCCACCCATTTGTCCGCAGC
>JBJEMT010000006.1:0-2921 GCA_051879815.1 Suilimivivens sp.
AGATGATAAGCTTGCTGCGGACAGCAGCAGTTATGGTTTGAGAATTGCAAAATATTTTAATAATGCGGGCGCTGTTATGCTCGTGGATATCAGAAGAAATGTCATTAATGATACGCTGAATTCCATGGACGCGGGAGAGGGAAGCATCGTTGGTCTCGTGACTTGTGACGGAGTGGAATTTCTTTCTTCCCTTTCAGAAGCTCCGGCAGATGGGAATGCATTTATCGGGAAGACTTACTATGATCAGGCAAATGGCGGAGAAGAGGTAAGCGGAAGCTTTTATGTGGAGAATGACAGATATCTTTTCCTGTATTCCAGGCTGGAAAGCAGAGATGCCATGATCTGTGCATTGATCCCACGGGAAACGATTATGGGGCAGACCAGTGATATCAAAAATCTCTCCATTATCCTGGTGGTCATTGCAAGTGTTATTGCCGTTCTTTTCGGAACCATACTTGCGGGAAGCTATGCCGGTGCCATCAACGAGATGATCAAAAAACTGAAAAGAGTATCCGGCGGAGACCTGACCGTGGAGGTGAAGACGAAGCGGAAGGATGAGTTTAGACTTCTGGCAGACGGTATCACGGATATGACAGCCCATATGAAGAAGCTGGTAACGGGTCTTAAGGATGTGAATGATGAGCTGACGCAGGCTGCTGCCGGTATGGCAGATGCTTCCGACAATTTCCTTCAGACATCCCATGACATTCAGTCAGAAATTTCAGAAATTGATCAGGGTGTTGAGAATCTGGACAGGGAGTCAGAAGACTGTCTGCATCAGATGGATTCCCTCTCTGAGAGGATAAGCGAAGTGGGTAATAATTCCGGTCAGATCAATACTCTTGCAAAAGGAGTGGATAAGGTTATTGAAACCGGTATGGAATCTGTGGTGCAGCTGAAAGACAGCACCAATTCCACTACGCAAATCACGGAAAATATTATTAATACCATAGAGAACCTTGCGGAAAAATCAAAGTCTATCGCCACAATCATTGAAACCATCAATGGAATTGCGGAACAGACCAATCTCCTTTCCTTAAATGCTTCCATTGAGGCGGCAAGGGCAGGAGAAGCCGGAAAAGGATTTGCAGTAGTAGCACAGGAGATCAGAAAGCTGGCTGATGAATCCATTCGTTCCGCAGAACAGATTGCAGATATTGTGGAAGAAATTGAAAGAAATACCAGGGAAGCTACTGATGTGGCAAGAAAGGCAGAGAATATTGTAGGAGATCAGCAGAAGGCAGTGACGTTGACTTCCGAATCCTTTGAAAGCATCGGAAAGCAGGTCTCAGGGCTTCTTGATGCGCTTGAAGTCATTAATAAGAACGTGATCAGTATGGAAGAAGACAGGAACACAACATTATCTTCCATTTCGGCTATTACCGCTATTTCTGCCCAGACTGCAGCAGGTTCTTCCAATGTAAATGAAACGGTAAAGAAGCAGTCAGGTTCCATTGAGGAGCTTGATAAAGCAGTGGCAGCACTGGAGATCAGGGCTAAGGAGCTGAGCGAGATACTGGCAGGATTTATTGTATAAATTGTATGATATTTTGCAGGAGTAACAGATGGGTATTTATTTAAATCCGGGTAATGAAAAATTTATACAGGCAGTCAATTCGGAAATTTATGTGGATAAAACAGGTCTGATTCGATATACGAATAAGGTCATAAATACCATGCAGCAATATCTTTGTGTCAGCCGTCCCAGGCGTTTTGGCAAATCTGTTGCCGCTAACATGCTGACAGCATATTACAGCAGAGGGTGTGATTCAAGAAAATTATTTGAAAACCTTGGGATTGCACAGGATGAGAATTTTGAGAAGCATCTGAACCGGTATGATGTCATTTTCCTCAATATGCAGGAATTCTTAAGCAGAAGCCATGATATGGAAACGTTGATCGGAAGAATTAATGCACTCCTTCTGCGTGATCTGAAAAAAGAATATTCTGATGTGGATTATTTTGATGATACAGATCTGTTGCAAAGTATGCAGGATGTATATCAGGAAACAAAATGTCCTTTTGTTATCATCATAGATGAATGGGATTGTGTTTTTCGTGAATATAAAGAGCGTAAAGAAGAGCAGGAAAAGTATCTGGATTTTTTAAGGGATTACCTTAAGGATAAGGAATATATATCGCTTGCGTATATGACAGGGATTCTCCCTATCAAGAAATACGGTACCCATTCCGCTTTAAATATGTTTACGGAGTTTTCCATGATGAATCCCGGCTTTCTTGCAGAGTATGTGGGCTTTACTGAAAAAGAAGTTGAAGAGTTATGTGGCAGATATGACAGAAACCTTCAGGAAATGAAGGAGTGGTACGATGGATACAAATTTGAACTGGCACCATCCGTATACAGTCCCCGCTCTGTTGTGTCTGCTGTACTTTCCGGTATCTGCGATACTTATTGGAATCAGACAGAAACCTTTGAAGCATTGCGTATGTACATTGACATGAATTTTGAAGGCTTAAAAGATGATGTGCTCAGTATGATAGCGGGGGAAAGTGTAGCGGTAAATACGGGAAGTTTTACCAATGATATGACAACCTTTCATTCGGAGGATGATGTACTTACTCTTCTGATTCATTTAGGCTATCTTGGCTATGATTTTAATAATAAGTGCGTATTTATTCCCAATAATGAGATCCGAAACGAGTTTGTAAATGCGGTCTCCGTGTCTGAGTGGGGAGAAGTATCGAAAGCACTTAAGAATTCCGCAGATACGCTGAAGGCAATCTGGCAGGATCGTCCTTTGCAGGTGGCGGAGGGGATTGAACAGGCTCATTTTGAAACATCCCATATTCAGTATAATGATGAAAATGCTTTAAGCTATACGATTTCACTGGCTTTGTATGCAGCCAGAAATTTCTATACCATTTACAGGGAACTGCCAACAGGTAAGGGCTTTGCGGAT
>JBJEMT010000007.1:0-11737 GCA_051879815.1 Suilimivivens sp.
ATAGGTTGTGGCTTCTACACTGTTTCTTTGAGATTCCAACCAGTCTGACATATATTCTCCCAGTGTCTGAACAGCAGTTCCTTTTTTCACTGTCTTATTGACAGATTCTTTTTTGATTTTTTCCCTTACTTCTTTTTCTGTTTTGCCATAGTAGTACCGACCATCAGAATCCCGATAAAAGGTATAGACAAATCCCTTTATCGTTTTTTTGCCCCAAGTTCCTTCACCGTTTTTTCTTTTTCCTGACATTTTTTACCTCCGTGTTTCTACACACAAAGGAGAGCCAAAACAGTTACCACAATAGTTACCACAATCAGAGTGGAAAAAGGTGATATTTCTTGATACAAAATAGCAAATACCCTGAAACTGAAAAGAACCCGGAAAGCACTGAATTCAGTACTTTCTGGGTTCTTTCCCAGTCGGAGTGACAAGACTTGAACTTGCGGCCTCTACTTCCCTAAAGTAGCGCTCTACCACCTGAGCCACACCCCGAAACGCAAGATTTATTATATATGCTCTCTATAGAAAAATCAAGTAAAATTTTCAAAAAAGTATAAAAAACTTAAAAAATTAAAATCTGTATTTTTTGTAAAAATATGGTTGACAAACATGCTGCAAAGGTATATAGTTTGATAGTCAAATGTTTTGCCAATCAAACTATTTGACGGGCAAACAAATTAAAATGAGATGAAATGATGAAAAAGGAGAAGAAAAATGTTTGAAAAGTTAGTTGAGATTTTAAATGAGCAGTTAAATTTGGAAGGAAAGGATATTAAGCCTGAATCTTCCTTTAAGGATGACCTTGAGGTAGACTCCTTAGACCTGTTTGAACTGGTAATGGCAATTGAGGATGAATTCGGAGTTGAGATTCCTTCTGAAGATCTTGAGAAACTGACAACCGTTGAATCTGTTATGGAATACCTGAAGGAAAAAGGAGTAGAGGCGTGAGAACGAGAATAACAGAGCTTCTTGGAATTCAATATCCCATTATCCAGGGCGGTATGGCATGGGTGGCAGAACATCATCTTGCCGCAGCCGTATCCCAAGCAGGCGGACTCGGTATTATCGGTGCAGCATCTGCACCGGCTGAGGTGGTAAGGGAAGAAATCAGAAAAGCAAGGGAACTTACGGATAAGCCCATTGGTGTCAATATCATGCTGATGAATCCCAACGCACCGGAGGTGGTAAAGGTAGTGATTGAGGAAGGTGTCAAGGTGGTTACCACCGGTGCCGGCAATCCTGCCAAATTTATGAAGGAATTTAAGGAAGCAGGAGTAAAGGTTATGCCCGTAGTAGCCAGCGTGGCTATGGCGAAAATGATGGAGAGATGCGGAGCTGATGCAGTAGTTGCGGAAGGTATGGAGTCCGGCGGACATATCGGTTCCACCACCACAATGTCACTGGTACCGCAGGTAGTAGATGCGGTTTCCATTCCGGTCATCGGTGCAGGCGGTATCGGAGACGGAAGAGGCATGGCAGCAGCTTTCATGCTGGGCGCAGAGGCTGTCCAGATGGGAACCAGATTTATTGTGGCAAAGGAATCCATTGTTCATCAGAATTATAAGGACAAAGTGATTAAGGCGAAGGATATTGATTCCGAGATAACGGGAACAAGCACGGGACATCCGGTCCGTCAGATTCGTAATCAGATGACAAGAGAATATTTAAGACTGGAAAAAGAAGGTGCAGGGCTTGAGGAACTGGAATATCTCACGCTTGGCTCACTTCGCAAAGCGGTAATAGATGGAGACACCGCAAACGGAACCCTGATGGCAGGTCAGATCGCAGGTCTTGTACACAAGGAGCAGACCTGTCAGGAAATTATCGATGAGCTTATGGCAGAAACAAATGCTGTCATAAAAAAGGAGAACGAATTATGGGCAAAATAGCATTTGTTTTTCCCGGACAGGGCGCACAGTACATAGGAATGGGAAAAGAATTCTACGAAAAAGAGCCTGAGGCAAAAAAAGTTTTTGATCTTGCCTCTGAAGTGACGGGACTTGATATCCCCGCGCTCTGCTTTGAAGAGAATGATAAGCTGAACATTACGGAATATACCCAGATTGCCATGCTTGCAACGGAGATCGCTATTTATAAGGTAATAAAGCAGCAGGGAATCACGCCTGATGTGACTGCAGGCTTAAGCCTTGGAGAATACGGCGCCATTGTTGCTTCCGGTATTATGAGTGAGGAGGATGCTTTCAGAGTCATTAGACAAAGAGGCATCTTTATGCAGGAAGCTGTTCCCACAGGAGGCGCTATGGCGGCAGTGCTGGGACTTCCTGTGGACGTCATAGAGAGAATCTGTGAAGAGACAGAAGGAACGGTATCCGTTGCCAATTATAATTGCCCGGGGCAGACCGTGATCACAGGTGCTGCGCAGGCAGTGGAGAAAGCTTCAGAAAGCCTGAAAGAGGCAGGAGCCAAAAGAGTGGTTCCTTTAAAGGTGAGCGGACCTTTCCATTCGGCTATGCTGATTCCCGCAGGAGAAAAACTGGAAAAGGTGCTTGATACCGTGGAACTGAGGGAATTTACGATTCCCTATGTATGTAATCTGACAGCAGATTATGTCACCGCTCCCAGGGAGATCAAATTCCTTTTAAAAATGCAGATTTCTTCTTCTGTAAAATGGCAGCAGTCAGTGGAAAAGATGCTGGAGAACGGAGTAGATACCTTTGTGGAGATAGGTCCCGGAAAAACACTTTCCAGCTTTGTAAAGAAAATAAATAAAGAAGCAAAAGTACTGAATGTGGATAAATATGAAGATCTTTCAAAATGTGTGGAGGAATTGAAGAATGCTTAACGGAAAAGTGGCACTTGTGACAGGAGCCGGAAGAGGCATTGGCAGACAGATCGCGCTGACTCTTGCAGAAAGCGGCGCTTTTGTGATCGTCAACTATAATGGCTCTAAGGAAAAGGCAGAAGAAACTGTGGCAGAGATTGAAGCTAAGGGCGGAAAAGCGGAAAGCTGCCAGTGTAACGTTTCCGATACGACTGCATGCGGCGAAATGATCGCAGAAATTATTAAGAAATATGGCAGAATAGATATTCTTGTAAATAATGCAGGTATAACCAGAGATAATCTGCTGATGCGTATGAGCGAGGAAGAATTTGACGAAGTGATCAGAGTGAATCTGAAGGGCTGCTTTAACACCATGAAGCATGTGTCAAGATATATGCTGAAACAGAAGGGCGGCAAAATCATCAATATTTCCTCTGTGACAGGTCTTGTCGGAAATGCAGGACAGGCGAATTACTGTGCTTCCAAAGCGGGCGTTATCGGGCTTACCAAAAGCGCAGCAAGGGAGCTGGGCAGCAGAGGGATCACTGTAAACGCCATAGCACCCGGATTTATCGAAACGGAAATGACAGATGTGCTACCCGAAAAGCTTAAGGAAACCATGAAGGAACAGACTTTGTTAAAGAGAACAGGAACTGCAAAGGAAGTGGCAGAGGTAGCAGCTTTTCTTGCATCAGAAGGAGCAGACTATATTACCGGGCAGGTAATATCAGTAGATGGTGGAATGGCACTTTAAGGGCATAAGGAGAGAAAAACTATGAGTAGAAGAGTTGTAGTGACCGGTATGGGAGCGATTACTCCTATTGGATTGAATGTAAATGATTTTTTTCAGGCTGTGAAAGAGGGCAGACATGGATTCGGAACCATAACAAAGTTTGACAGCACAGATTATAAATGCCATGTAGCGGCTGAAGTGAAGGGCTTTGAAGGAAAAGACTATATGGATCCGAAAGCGGCAAGGCGTATGGAGCTTTTCTGCCAGTATGCAGTGGCTGCTACAAAAGAAGCAATGGAGGATTCCGGTCTTGATATGGAGAAGGAAGATCCTTATCGTGTGGGCTGTGCAGTAGGTTCCGGAATCGGAAGCCTTCAGGCTATGGAAAGAGAATATGACAAGCTGGTAAACAGAGGACCTTCCAGGGTGAACCCCCTGCTGGTACCTCTGATGATTTCAAATATGGCAGCAGGCAATGTTTCCATTCAGTTTGGGCTGAAAGGAAAAAGCATCAATGTAGTAACGGCATGTGCTACCGGTACCAATTCTATCGGTGAAGCTTTCCGCACCATTCAGTACGGAGACGCGGATGTGATGGTGGCAGGAGGAGCGGAAAGCTCCATTACTCCCATCGGAGTAGCAGGCTTCTGTGCACTGACTGCCTTGTCTCCGGTGGATGATCCTGACCGCTGTTCTTTGCCTTTTGATAAAAACCGCAGCGGTTTTGTTATGGGTGAAGGTGCAGGTGTTGTAATCCTGGAAGAACTTGAGCATGCAAAGAAGCGGGGTGCACATATTTATGCGGAAGTGATCGGTTACGGTTGTACCAGCGATGCTTATCACATCACTTCGCCGGCTGAGGACGGTCAGGGTGCCGCAGGTGCCATGCTGGCAGCCATCAAAGACGGCGGAATCACTCCCGAAGACATTACTTATATCAATGCCCATGGAACAGCTACCCATCTGAATGATCTTTTTGAGACAAGAGCTATTAAGCTGGCATTCAAAGACCATGCAAAGGACATTCATGTCAACTCTACCAAGTCTATGACAGGACATCTCCTTGGAGCTGCAGGTGCGGTTGAATTTGTAACCTGTGTTAAGGAAATAGAAGAAGGCTTTATCCATAAAACCGTGGGATATGAAACACCGGATGAGGAAATGGATCTTGATTACTGTAAAGAGGCATATCAGGAAGAGGTTCCTTTTGCATTAAGCAATTCCCTTGGATTTGGCGGACACAATGCAAGCATTCTGATTAAAAAATATGAAGCATAAGCGGCAGGCGGGAAGGAGAGAAAAATCATGTCATTAATGACGGCAAAAGAAATTATGGAGATTATCCCCCACAGACAGCCTTTTATGCTGATTGATACCATAGAAGAGATGGAACCCGGAGTAAAGGCGGTTGCCAAAAAATGTGTGTCCTACAATGAGCCCTTTTTCCAGGGGCATTTTCCGGGAGAACCGGTAATGCCGGGAGTTCTGATCATTGAGGCGCTTGCCCAGACAGGAGCCGTAGCAATCTTAAGCCTTGAGGAAAATAAGGGAAAAACAGCATATTTTGCAGCAATTAATTCAGCGAAATTTAAGAAAAAAGTGATTCCCGGAGATGTACTGATGCTGGAAACGCAGATCATTAAGGTCAAAGGACCTATGGGAATCGGAAAAGCCACGGCAACCGTTGACGGAAAAGTGGCAGTTCAGGCAGAGCTTACCTTTGCCATTTCATAAAGAGGTTAGTTATTATGGCGATATTATTTCATAAAAAGAAAGAGCAGGAAAAAGCAGATGAGATACAGATGATCGTCTGCCCAAGCTGCCAGAAAGAAATCAGTAAGAACGATGCTGTTCTGAATAATTATATCTGTACCTCCTGCGGAAGCTATTTCCGTGTCAGGACCAAAAACAGAATCCGTATGGTCTGTGACAGAGGCAGTTTTGAACCCTGGTTTGAGGAGATGGAGATCTGCAATCCTCTGGATTTTCCGGGATATGAGGATAAACTTTCGGAAGTAAAGGAAAAGACAGGACTTCATGAAGCAGTTACTGTGGGAATGGGAGAAATCTACGGGGAAAAAGTATGCCTTGGAGTCTGCGATGCCAGATTTCTCATGGGAAGCATGGGCCATATAGTAGGGGAAAAAATTGCCCTTATGGTGGAACGTGCCACAAAAGAACGTCTTCCGGTAGTGATTTTCTGCTGCTCAGGCGGAGCGAGAATGCAGGAGGGAATCATTTCTCTGATGCAGATGGCCAAAACCTCTGCAGCTTTAAAGAAGCATTCTGATGCCGGACTTCTCTATTTGCCTGTTCTCACAGATCCTACCACCGGCGGCGTGACAGCAAGCTTTGCCATGCTGGGAGATATTATTCTGGCGGAGCCGGGTGCTCTGATTGGCTTTGCAGGCCCCAGAGTGATTGAGCAGACTATCGGACAAAAGCTCCCCAAGGGCTTTCAGAGAGCGGAATTTCTGTTAGAGCACGGTTTCATTGACGGAATTGTAGAGAGAGATGATTTAAAGAGGACTTTGTATCAGATTTTAAAGCTTCACAGGATTTCCCTGGAAAATCAAAGCTACAGCAGCTTTACCGAGGAGATTGCAAAGTTTCATCCCACGGAAATATCCAAGGAACGTCAGGTAAAGATAAAGCCCGGCTCACCCTGGCAGAAGGTAAAAGAAGCCAGAGGTCTGGAAAGACCTTCTACGTTGACATATATTGATTTAATCTTTGATGATTTCATGGAACTCCACGGAGACAGGAACTTTGGGGATGACAAAGCGATCATCGGCGGTATCGCAAGACTTTACGGACAGCCGGTTACTGTGATCGGCGTACAGAAGGGAAATGATGCCAGGGAATGCTCCTTCAGAAATTACGGCATGACTTCTCCGGAAGGCTACCGGAAAGCACTGCGCCTTATGAAACAGGCCGAAAAGTTCAATCGTCCCATTATCTGTTTTATCAATACTTCAGGAGCATATCCGGGTATGGAAGCGGAAGAGAGAGGACAGGGCGAAGCCATCGCAAGAAATCTGTTTGAAATGTCAGGACTTAAAGTTCCGGTACTTTCTATCGTGATCGGTGAAGGCGGAAGCGGCGGAGCTCTTGGTCTTGCAGTTGCCAATGAAGTCTGGATGCTGGAAAATTCCACCTATTCCATTCTCTCACCGGAAGGCTTTGCATCCATCCTGTGGAAAGATGGAAAGCGGGCACAGGAGGCTGCAGCAGTGATGGGAATTACATCAGAGGATCTGTTAAGACTTAAAGTGATAGAAAAAGTGGTCCCAGAGTATGGCGGCGCAAATGCTTCTACGGTTGCGGATATTGCCGGCTATATGAAAGAGAATATGGTAGAATTTTTGAAGAAGTTTGAAGGAATGGATGGAGAAACCATTGCAGAAGATAGATACAGACGTTTTAGAAAATATTAACAGAAAACCACTGACCATCGGAGATCTGACAGTAAGGATTCCGGTGATCCAGGGAGGAATGGGCGTAGGTATCAGTCTGTCATCCCTGGCGGGGAATGTTGCATTAAATGGAGGAGTGGGAATCATCTCCTCCGCGCAGATCGGTTTTCGTGATCCGGAATGGGAGGAACGCCCGATAGAGACTAATCTTCGGGTGCTGAAAGAAGAAATCCTTAAGGCGAAGGAAATTGCAAAGGGCGGCATCATCGGGGTCAATATCATGGTAGCCACGAAGTGTTATGAGAAATATGTCAGGGCTGCCGTAGAAGGAGGCGTTGATCTGATCATATCAGGTGCCGGGCTTCCCGTAGATCTGCCAAAGCTTACGGAAGGTTCAAAGGTCAAAATAGCACCCATTGTTTCTTCTTTAAAATCCTATGAAGTAATTTACAGATACTGGATAAAAAAATATAACAGACTGCCGGATATGGTGGTAATAGAGGGACCGCTGGCAGGAGGACATCTTGGCTTTAAGAGAGAAGAACTGGAAGATATTGAAAAGCTCCATTATGAGGAAGAAATAAAAAGAATCATAGAGCGTGTCCATGAAACAGAGAAAGAAAAAAGAATTCCGGTAGTTGTTGCCGGCGGAATTTATGAAGCAAAGGACGCCCTGCCTTATTTTTCCATGGGAGCTGATGGCGTACAGGTGGCTACAAGGTTTGTAACTACCTGGGAATGTGATGCGGATATCCGTTATAAGGAAGCCTATATTCAGGCGAAGAAAGAGGATATTGAAATTGTGAAAAGTCCGGTAGGAATGCCGGGAAGAGCCATTCACAATGAGTTCCTTGAAAAAGCGTCAAAGGAAAATATCCCCATAAGGAAATGCTATCAGTGCCTGGAAAAGTGTAATCGCACAGACATTCCTTACTGTATTACGGATGCGCTGGTAAATGCGGCAAAAGGCAATACCAAAGAAGGACTTCTGTTTTGCGGGGCTAATGCCTATAAAGCAGATAAGCTTGAGCATGTCGCGGATATTATGAAAGAGTTTGAGGAGGAAACAGCATGGCAGCAAGAATCATAGGAACAGGAAGTGCCCTTCCTGCCCTTTCCGTAAGCAATCAGGAGCTTGAGCAGATTGTAGATACTACGGATGAGTGGATCAGAAGCCGTACCGGTATAGAAAGCCGGCACATTGCAGTGGAAGAAACCACTACCTCAATGGCAATAGATGCTGCAAAAAAAGCATTGCAGAATGGAAATGTTACCCCGGAGGAACTGGATCTCATTATTGTGGGAACTATCTCTGCGGATCATTACTTTCCCTCTACAGCCTGTGAGATTCAAAGCGCTCTTGGCGCCGTGAATGCCACAGCCTTTGATATCAGTGCAGCCTGTGCCGGTTTTTTGTTCGGACTTGGTATCGTGGATGCCTATATGAAAGCAGGCTCTGTCAAAACTGCACTTGTCATTGGTGCGGAAACCTTGTCAAAGATGATGGACTGGGAGGATCGAAGCACCTGTGTACTGTTTGGTGACGGTGCGGGAGCTGCCGTTGTCAGAAAAGATGAAACAGGAATACTTAGCATGGTTCAGGGTTCTGACGGTTTTAAGGGAAGTGCTCTTGTATGTGAGGCAAGAAAAGTGAATAATCCCTACAAAAAGAATCCGTTTTCTCTTGATTATACGAGGATGAACGGACAGGAGGTCTACAAATTTGCAGTAAAGACAGTGCCGAAATCCATAGAGGAGGCACTGCAGAAAGCGGATGTAAAGGCTGATGAAGTAAAATATTTTCTGCTTCATCAGGCAAACCTGCGTATTATAGAGGCAGTTGCAAAAAGACTTGACCAGCCCATTGAAAAATTTCCCACAAATCTTCAGGAATGTGGTAATATTTCAGCAGGGAGCGTTCCGGTTCTCCTTGATTTTGTAAATAAAGAGGGAAAACTTCAAAAAGGAGATAAAATCGTTCTGGCGGGATTTGGCGCAGGACTTACATGGGGAGCAGCGGTCCTTATCTGGTAGAAATATTGTCTAAGCCCAATAAGCCGGCTTGCAAAACGTGTCGGCGTGTGGGTATGATAAGGAGCCCTGATTTTAGAACGGAGTAAAATATGGACTTAGGAAAAACACTGAATACGTTGTTTGTTACTTTGTTTCAGGATATCTTGAATATTGAGGAAAAAGCACTGATCACCGGAGAATTTCAGGATATTACCATCAATGATATGCATGTCATAGAAGCTATCGGTATCGGAGAACCCAAGACCAGTTCTACGGTAGCAAAAGAGCTTTCCATTACAGTGGGAACTCTGACGAAAGCGATAGACAGATTGACGAAGTGTGATTATGTACTCAGAGAACGCAGTGATAAGGATAAACGTCTTGTATTGCTTTCCCTGAAGGAAAAGGGAGTTAAGGCATATTATCATCACGAGAAATTTCATGAGGATATGATACAGGCAGTCATTTCACAATTTGACCGGGAGGAGGCAGAATTTCTTGCGAAGTCCTTAAACGGACTGATAGACTATCTGAAGGACAATGGAGAGGTAATTAAGAAAGAGAGTATTTCTGCAGAAACGATAAAATAAGAAAATGATAGACAAAGAAAAATTTCACGTATTGAATTATGTAAAAAAGGAAGAATACACTGCCAGTATGGATGGCATGCGTTATATGCTGAAAAAGAAGGAAACGGAAGATGGAGCTGTTCTTGAAGTTATCATCTGGCCGCAGCCCTATTGCTACGCCAAAACGCCTGAGGAGAAAAAGCAGAGAAAAGAGTTTGACTTTTCTGAGGCCGGAGTGGAGCAGGCAGCTGACTGGCTGAATGAACAGTACACTCAGCAGAAACCATTGTGGGAGTTGTCTAAAAAACTTTAAAAAGTTTTTTGTTTTTTCGGATTTTTCTTGAAAAATTGACATGTTATGAATTATAATAAATGAGTAGTTGACATAATAGTACAGATAAGATCAATATGAGACAGGAGATGAAACTATGTCAGCAGCTTTATTTGATAATAATATGTTTCATAGAGAGGTTGCTTTTTGTAAGGTATACAGCCTGGACAGTAAGGAAAAGCTGGAAAAGCTGTTTCTCAAGAACAGGATTTCCTATTTTATTGAGTGGCAGGACAAGCCTTTTTTACAGAGGATCATAAGCAAAGGTAACGGAAAAGAAAAGAATGTTTTTACCATTCGAATCAACGAAGCGGATGTGGACCGTGCCAGAGAACTGGTATCGGGGCTGGAATCGGTAAAGCTTCGCAAGGCAGAACAGAATGAAAAATAAAGATCACCCCGGCTTTAAACCGGGGTATATTTATATCCAATAAGACGATTTGCAAAACGTGTCGGCGTTTGTTACAGACACAGAATATGGAAGGAGAATCGGTATGCAGCAGAGGGAAAAAATCTGCCCCGTCTTTAAAAAATGCGGAGGATGTCAGCTTCTTGATATTCCCTATCCCAAGCAGCTAAAGACAAAAGAAGAAGAGTTGAAGAAACTGTTAAAGCCCTTTTGCAGGACAGAGAACTTTATCGGCATGGAGCAGCCCCTTCATTACCGGTATAAGGTAAATGCCACCTTTGGGAGAGACAAAAAAGGCAATATCATTTCCGGCACCTATAAGGAAGGAACGCACTTTCTTGTGCCGGTGAATGACTGTCTGCTTGAAAATGAAAAGGCGGATGATATTATCCGCACCATACGGGGAATGATCAAATCCTTTAAGATCAAAACTTATGATGAGGATACCGGTTACGGACTTCTGCGCCATGTACTGATCAGGACAGGGTATGCCACAGGACAGATTATGGTGGTGCTGGTGCTTGCATCGCCCATTCTTCCTTCCAAAAACAATTTTGTGAAAGCACTGCGAAAGGAACACCCGGAGATTACTACAGTGGTAGTGAATGTCAATGACAAAAAGACCAGCTTGGTGCTGGGAGAGAAGGAACAGGTCATTTACGGTCCCGGATTTATTGAGGATGAGCTTTGCGGCAGAATCTTTAAGATTTCTCCAAGATCCTTTTATCAGGTCAATCCCGCACAGACCGAGAAACTGTATGGTAAAGCCATGGAATATGCGGCTCTTACGGGAAAGGAGACTGTGCTGGATGCCTATTGCGGCACCGGAACCATCGGACTTATAGCTTCCGAGAAGGCAAAGAAGGTCATCGGCGTGGAACTGAACAGGGATGCAGTCAGAGACGCCATTGTCAACGCAAAGAGAAACGGTGTCAAAAACGCACAGTTTTATCAGAAGGATGCGGGAGAATTTATGGTACAGCTTGCTGAGAGTGGGGACAGGGTGGATGTGGTGTTCATGGATCCCCCAAGAAGCGGCAGCAGCGAGCAGTTCCTCAGCTGTCTCGTAAAGCTGGCGCCAGAGAAGGTCGTCTATGTATCCTGCAACCCGGAAACATTAGTGAGAGATTTAAAATACCTGGTACCCAAAGGATATGAGGTGAGAAAGGCGGTGGGCGTCGATATGTTCCCCAATACGGTGGGAATAGAGGCAGTATGTCTGTTGACGAGGAAAAAATGATAAAAATACAATATGACAATAATGTGTAAAATAATTAGGAAAAATTATTTATAATCATTAAAAAAAATAAAATAAATTGATGTATCGAAGATATCTCTTGAATAAAGATCAATTGTATCACTTTTTTAAAGAACTGAGTATTCCGGACTATATTGCATTACATATCATAAAGGAAACCGGCGAGCAGGCAGATATTTATGATGGAAGAACTTATCTGAAAGATCTGGCAGAGAAGATGCAGCTC
>JBJEMT010000008.1:0-11559 GCA_051879815.1 Suilimivivens sp.
TAAATCACTAAACAATGTGTTGATATTTTCCTCAAAGTAATCCGGCAGTATCTTACACTCTTTTTTACAAAGCTGTACAAGACGTTTTTCTCCCGGATGAGTCAACTCATTCATGGCAAAGATAATATCAAAATAAGATTCCATAAATGCAGCTACCCTGTGATTGATACTCACAATATCTCCTCTATTCACTGCCTTTGCAATCTGAATTTTGTATGCAGGCATAGCAGTGAAAAGCAGTTTCATATTCCGTTCAATGATATTTTTCTTTAGCTGCTGCGGATAAGGTATCTCAAAACGCTTTTTTACTTTCTCAAGGCGTCCATCTCTGTCATACAATACTTTACAGGTGCGCAGATTATGCCACATGCACGTAGTATAACCATTGTGAGGCTGAAAGCTTTCCACTACCGATGCCACCTCAGCAGTAAAATCGTCAAGATTCCGGTATAAAATGTCAATATCTATGCCATTATTCAGAGTACAATTATCCTCGTATTCCCAAAAATGGTTTCCAATCTCCATGACACTACAGTATTTGGACAAAATTTCTTTTCTTATCTTCTCATCAACCGATCCTGTACAATAAAGATAAACATCATAATCCGACTTTTCGTCAAAGGTATCACCTGCCCGTGAGCCGCCAAGCGCAATGGCTTCCACCTCATCCAGCATTGAAAGTTCCCTGAAAAGTTCCTCAACCATAAAAAATCCCTCCTGCCTTTTTTCTTTTTCATAATCCTATCCATGTATAATTGAATACTGCCAAACAACAGCAGCAGGCATTTCTCTATTCACTGTAGGCCTTATAAAAACGCCGGCACTTAGTGAGCTTTCGCTATAGGCGAAAAGCGAGCTTAGTACCGCTGCGTTTTTATCAGAGCGAGAGCGTGCCCTAAGTGAATAGAGAAATGCCTGCTGCGTACGTTACTTACATATAATACTATTTTAAATTACTCTTCCTTCAGTCCCCTGCTCTTAATTGTCGCAATATCAATGAGCGTAAACTTCTCATGCTTCTGCTCCATGCTGGTAACAAGAGCTCTTGCGGTATCCATAGCGGTGATGCAGTTTACTCCTGTCTCGATAGCAGTTCTTCTGATCAGGAAGCCGTCTCTTGTCTTGTCCCGTCCCTGGGTAGGAGTATCGATGACAAGATCGATCTTGTGTCCGAGAATCAAATCCATAACTGTAGGGGATTCCTGGGAGATTTTGTTCACCTTTCTGGCATGCACTCCCGCTTCTTTCAGGGCTGCACAGGTACTTCTCGTAGCATAGATAATATAGCCAAGCTTCTCAAAACGCTTTGCAATTTCAATGGCTTCTCCCTTATCCGCATCCTTTACGGTAATGATCATCTGCTTATACTTGGGCAGATCCACGCCTGCTCCCAGAAATGCTTTGTATAAAGCTTCGTTAAAGGTTTTGGCAATACCGAGACACTCCCCGGTAGATTTCATTTCAGGTCCAAGGCTGATCTCGGCACCGCGGATCTTCTCAAAAGAGAATACCGGCATTTTGATGGCAAAGTAATCTGCCTCCGGCTGAAGTCCGGGCTCATAGCCAAGCTCACGGATGGTCTTTCCGATAATGACCTCAGTTGCCAGGTCCACAATCGGAATTCCTGTCACCTTGCTGATATAGGGCACGGTACGGGAGGAACGGGGATTAACCTCAATCACATAGACATCCTCACCGATGGCAATAAACTGGATATTGATCAAGCCTTTGACATGGAGAGCCTTTGCCAGCCTTCTGGTGTATTCCGCAATCTTCTCCTTTACCGTCTGTGAAATGGTAGGTGCCGGATAAACGGAAATACTGTCGCCGGAATGAACACCGGTTCTCTCAATGTGCTCCATGATACCTGGAATCAGAATATCGGTACCGTCACAGACCGCATCCACTTCAATTTCCTTTCCCTGCAGATATTTATCTACCAGAATGGGATGATCCTGGGCGATCCGGTTGATGATATTCATAAACTCTTCGATTTCTTCATCGGAAATGGCAATCTGCATGCCCTGTCCGCCAAGTACATAGGAGGGTCTGACAAGCACAGGATAACCAAGCCGGTTGGCAACTGCCTTTGCTTCCTCTGCGGTATAAACCGTGCCTCCGGCTGCCCTTGGGATTTCCGTCTGCTCAAGGATTTTGTCAAACAATTCTCTGTCCTCTGCCGCATCCACATCCTCTGCCTTGGTGCCAAGAATGGGAACCCCCATTTTCATCAGACTTTCCGTCAGCTTGATTGCCGTCTGTCCGCCAAACTGTACCACAGCTCCGTCAGGCTTCTCGATATTGACAATGCTCTCCACATCCTCCGGTGTCAGCGGTTCAAAATACAGCTTATCCGCAATATCGAAGTCGGTACTTACAGTTTCCGGGTTGTTGTTGATGATAACTGTTTCATAGCCTGCCTTAGAGAAAGCCCAGGTGGCATGAACGGAGCAATAGTCAAACTCGATACCCTGTCCGATTCTGATAGGACCGGAACCAAGCACCAGTACCTTCTTGGGGGGATTGGTCTCCACTGCCTCATTTTCACTTCCATATACGGAATAATAATAAGGCGTGGTGGCTTCAAATTCTGCGGCACAGGTATCTACCATCTTATAAGCAGCCACGATACCGTTATCGTAACGCATCTTCTTGATTTCTTCTTCCGGTATGCCCGTCAGTCTGCTGATCACATTATCCGGGAATTCAATTCTTTTGGCGTCTTTCAGAAGTTCTACGGTAAGAGGTCCTTTCTTTAAGGAATCTTCCATTTCCACCAGAATCGCCAGCTTGTCGATAAACCACTCATCAATCATAGTGATCTCATGAATGGTGTCGTAGTCCATTCCCTTGCGGAGAGCTTCCGCGATCACATAAATTCTCTGGTCATCCACAATTTTCAGTCTGTCTTTTAATTCCTCTAAGGAAAGTTCACTGAAATCATAGCTTAAAAGGCAGTCCACATGCTGCTCCAGAGAACGGATTGCCTTCATCAGGGCACCCTCAAAGTTATTGCAGATACTCATCACTTCTCCGGTAGCCTTCATCTGGGTAGTTAATGTTCTTTTTGCCGTAATAAATTTATCAAAAGGAAGTCTTGGCAGCTTAACCACACAATAATCAAGTGTAGGTTCAAAGCTTGCATAAGTCTTTCCTGTTATGGCGTTCTTAATTTCATCCAGAGTATAGCCAAGTGCAATCTTTGCAGCAACCTTGGCAATCGGATAACCTGTTGCCTTACTTGCAAGTGCGGAGGAACGGCTGACTCTGGGATTTACTTCAATAACACAATATTCAAAGCTGGTGGGATGCAGTGCAAACTGTACATTACATCCACCGGTGATCTGCAGTTCATCAATGATATTTAATGCAGAGGTTCGAAGCATCTGGTATTCCTTGTCGGAAAGAGTCTGGGAAGGAGCCACCACGATACTGTCACCGGTATGCACACCTACGGGATCAATATTTTCCATGTTACATACGGTAATGCAGTTGCCCGCACTGTCACGCATCACCTCGTATTCGATTTCCTTCCAGCCTGCAATGCAGCGCTCCACAAGAACCTGTCCCACACGGGAAAGGCGAAGTCCGTTTTCCAGAATGGTTTCCAGTTCTATCTGATTGTGGGCAATACCACCGCCGGAACCGCCCAGCGTATAAGCAGGACGAAGCACTACGGGATAACCGATGGTATTGGTAAATGCCACACCGTCCTCAATACTCTCTACCACCTTGGATGCTGCGCATGGCTCACCGATTTTTTCCATGGTATCCTTGAATTCCTGACGATCCTCGGCTTTCTTAATGGTAGCCGCAGTCGTTCCCAGAAGCTTCACATTGTGGGAAGCAAGGAAGCCGCTTTCCTCAAGTTCCATACCAAGGTTAAGACCGGCCTGACCTCCCAGGGTAGGCAGAATACTGTCCGGCTTTTCTTTTTCAATGATCTGCTCTAATACTTTTGCAGTAAGCGGTTCAATATAAACCTTATCTGCAATATTTTTATCTGTCATAATGGTAGCAGGATTGGAATTTACCAGAATAACCTCCACGCCCTCTTCCTTTAAGGAACGGCAGGCCTGAGTTCCTGCATAGTCAAATTCTGCCGCCTGTCCGATCACGATAGGACCGGAGCCGATCACCATTACTCTTTTTACATTGGGGTTCTTAGGCATCTTTGTTAACCTCCATCATCTTGATAAATCTGTCAAACAGGTAGCTGGAATCCTGAGGTCCGGGGCATGCCTCCGGATGATACTGTACTGTAAAAATATTTTTACCGGTATATTTGAGTCCTTCGTTGGTTCCGTCATTTACATTGATAAAAGCAGGAACGGCAACCTTCGGGTCAAGCTTGTCCATATCCACCACATAGCCATGATTCTGGGAAGAGATATATACTCTCCCTGTCTCAAGATCTTTCACCGGATGATTACCGCCGCGATGTCCGTATTTCATCTTAAAGGTATCCGCGCCCGTGGCAAGTGCCATCAGCTGATGTCCCAGGCAGATTGCAAAAATCGGAATATCCGTATCATACAGCTTCTTAATCTCCGCAATGATCTCTTTACACTCCTTGGGATCTCCGGGGCCATTACTCAACATAATACCGTCCGGATGATCTCCGATAATCTCCTTTGCACTTGTTGTGGCCGGATAAACCGTCACATCACAGCCGCGCTGGGCAAGAGAATGGGCGATATTGTCCTTTGCTCCAAGATCAAGAAGTGCAACCTTTTTTCCAAGACCGTTTAATTCTCTTGTGATGCTGGGTCTTTTTTCTCTGATTCCTGCTGCATAATCGGCAGGCACAAATTTGGCACTGCCGGAAAGAGGGCCGTTTTCTTCCAGAGTCCTTGCACCCTTAATTACATATTTTTCAGGACAGGTAACCTTTTCCACTACCTTTCCTGTTGTATATTCTTTTAACTTAGGGAGAATGCTGTCAAGCTCATAGGCTTCATTGGTGGTGATCATTCCATTCATGGTACCTTTTTCACGCAGAATTTTTGTCAGAGCCCTGGTGTCAATTCCTGCAATACCCGGAATATCCTGCTGCATCAAAAATTCCTGTATGGTAATATCCTGCCGAAAATTACTGGGGATACGCGACAGTTCTCTCACGATAAAACCGTCAGGCCATGCCCTTCTTGATTCCATATCGGTAAGGCATACACCATAATTTCCGATAAGGGGATATGTCATACATACGGCCTGTCCGGCATAGGACGGATCCGTCAGTACCTCAAGATATCCTGCCATGGAAGTATTGAATACGATCTCACTGATAATTTCTTTGTCTGCACCGATGTGAGTTCCCTCAAAAACAGTGCCGTCTTCCAAAATTAAAAATGCTTTCATGTAGTATCTGTCTCCCTTTCTTTTCATTCTTCGCATAATCGATTAATTATAGCACAAGCATAATTCTGCTTCAACCGGAAAGCCGGAAAAACTCCCTTAAAAAAAGCAGCTCATCCATAAAAAACCGGAGCAGTTATCTTGCTCCGGTCTTCTTCAACCATTTTTTATTTAAAATATGCTACACCGGATTCAAAAATCTTCAAATCCTGCTCGCCGTAAATATTAACGGCAACACCGCTTCCGCGACGCTCAACGTGAGCCATCTTGCCAAAGCATCTTCCATCAGGAGAAGTAATACCTTCGATAGAATCATAGGAACCGTTGATATTCCACTCCTCATCCATGGAAACATTTCCCTCAGGGTCACAATACTGGGTTGCCACCTGACCGTTTGCAAACAATTTGTCAAGCCATTCCTTAGGTGCTACAAATCTTCCTTCACCGTGGGAAGCAGGTGTCACATAAACGCCACCGTTCTCTGCCCCCTGTAACCAGGGAGATTTATTGGAAACAACCTTTGTATATACCATTTTGGAAATATGACGGTTAATGGTGTTGAAGGTAAGGGTAGGAGAATCCTCCTTCTGACCTGTGATCTCGCCGTAAGGAACAAGTCCTAACTTGATCAGTGCCTGGAAACCGTTACAGATACCAAGTGCCAGACCGTCTCTTTCCTTTAACAGTCTCATAACCGCTTCCTTAATCTTCTCGTTCTGGAAAGCTGTTGCAAAGAATTTGGCACTTCCGTCAGGCTCATCACCAGCGGAAAATCCGCCGGGGAACATAATAATCTGTGCCTGGTCAATGTCCTTTTCGAAGGCTTCAACCGATTCCCTGATATCTTCTGCGGAAAGGTTCTTAAATACCCTGGTAATGACCCTGGCTCCTGCTCTTTCAAAAGCCCTGGTACTGTCATACTCACAGTTGGTTCCGGGGAATACCGGTATAAATACGGCAGGCTTTGCCACCTTGTTTTTACAAACATAAATCTTATCTGTGGTAAACACATCAGAAGCAACCGGTTCGGTCCCCTTTTCTGCCTTTACAGGGAATACCTTTTCAAGGCGGGAAGTCCATGCATCAAGCGCCTCGTCCATGGAAACAGTTACCTCTCCATAGGTAAATACCGGTTCTGCCGTCACCTGCGCAACAACCCTGTAATTCAGTTCATCTGCTTCCAGTGCGTCTGCATCTTCTTTCGTCATTTCAAGAACAATATCTCCAAGACAGTTTTCAAACAGATCGGCTGCCTTAAGATCTTTTTCATAAGCAACACCCAGCTTATTTCCAAACGCCATTTTACTGATACCCGCCACAAGACCCTTGGAATCAAGAGCATAAGATGCTTTCACCTTACCTGCGCGCATCAGGCCTGTGATAAAGCTGTAGGTATTCATAACATGCTCATAAACGGGAATATCGTATTCATCCTTGTCAAACCAGAACTGAACCAGCTTATCTCCTGCTTCCTTTAATTCCGGCGTAATGATATCCTGTTTCTTTGCAATATCCACTGCAAAAGATACCAGCGTGGGAGGAACATCAATATCATTGAAGGTACCTGACATACTGTCCTTTCCGCCAATGGAAGGAAGTCCGTAACCGATCTGTGCATCATAGGCGCCAAGCAGTGCCGCAAAAGGCTGGCTCCAACGTTCGGGATCCGAGGTCATTCTTCTGAAATATTCCTGGAAAGTAAAGCGGATCTTGCTGTAATCGCCGCCTGCTGCCACTACCTTAGCCATAGATTCCGTTACTGCATAAACAGCGCCATGGTAGGGACTCCAGGAAGAAAGGTAAGGGTCAAAGCCGTAGCTCATCATAGTTACGGTGTCTGTCTTTCCCTTTAACGTAGGCAGCTTTGCAACCATAGTCTGGGTTTCCGTCAGCTGATATTTTCCGCCATAAGGCATCAACACACTGGCTGCTCCGATGGAGGAGTCGAACATTTCCACAAGACCCTTTTGCGAGCAGACATTTAAGTCATTTAAAGTTTTCGTAAATGCTTCTTTGATGTCTTCCTTATCAAGCGCTTCCTGTACCGCAGGAATTGCTGTTTTCTTTAAATAATTATCTTCCCTGGAAGGAATCTTTACTACCACATTGGTTTCCTGGTGAGCGCCGTTGGTATCCAGGAATGCTCTTGCAATATTGACAATTTCCTTACCTCGCCATTTCAGGACAAGTCTTGGCTCCTTTGTTACTACGGCAACAGGAACGGCTTCCAGATTTTCTTCTGCCGCATAGCCAAGGAATTCGTCTACGTTCTTCGGATCTACCACCACTGCCATTCTTTCCTGGGATTCGGAAATGGCAAGCTCGGTTCCGTCAAGTCCGGCATATTTCTTTGGCACCTTATCAAGATCAACCACAAGACCGTCTGCCAATTCGCCAATGGCAACAGACACCCCGCCGGCGCCAAAATCATTACATTTCTTAATGATCCTGCTGACTTCACCACGTCTGAAAAGTCTCTGGATCTTACGTTCCGTAGGAGCATTACCCTTCTGCACTTCCGCGCCGCAGGTCTCGATAGAACTCTCCGTATGTACCTTGGAGGAACCGGTAGCACCGCCACAGCCGTCACGGCCTGTTCTTCCGCCAAGTAAAATGATGATATCATCGGGATCGGAATTTTCTCTGATCACATTTCTTCTGGGAGCTGCTCCCATAACGGCACCGATTTCCATTCTTTTTGCCACATAATCAGGATGATAAATTTCCTTCACATAGCCGGTAGCAAGCCCGATCTGGTTGCCATAGGAGGAATAGCCGCTTGCCGCTCCTCTTACCAGTTTCTTCTGGGACAGCTTGCCCTTTAAGGTTTCGGAAACGGGAACCGTAGGATCTGCCGCACCTGTCACACGCATTGCCTGATAAACATAGCCTCTTCCTGACAAAGGATCGCGGATGGCTCCCCCAAGACAGGTAGCCGCACCACCGAAAGGCTCGATTTCCGTAGGATGATTGTGTGTCTCGTTTTTAAAAAATACCAGCCATTCTTCGGTAACAGGACCGTCACCGTAATCGATTTCCACAGGAACTACCACAGAGCAGGCATTGATCTCATCAGATTCTTCCATATCCTGAAGCTTGCCGTCCTTCTTTAACTTGCGCATAGCCATCAATGCCAGATCCATAAGACAGACAAACTTGTCATCTCTTCCTGCAAAGATCTCGCTTCTGGTATCCAGATAGCTTTCATAAGTGGTTTCAAGAGGTGCTCTGTAATAGCCCTCCTCAAACTCAATATTTTTCAGTTCCGTTGAGAAAGTAGTATGACGGCAGTGATCTGACCAGTAGGTATCAAGTACCCTGATTTCCGTCATAGTAGGATCTCTGTGTTCTTCTCCTGCATAATATTTCTGAATATGTAAGAAATCCTTGAAAGTCATGGCAAGACCCAGGGAATCATATAATTCATGTAATTTTTCTTCCTCAAGATCTTTAAAGCCTTCAAAAACAATGACATCTGCCGGCTCTTCATAATCTGTAACAAGAGTGTCAGGCTTTACCATATCCGTCTCCCTGGAATCCACAGGGTTGATACAGTATGCTTTTATTTTATCAAATTCATCATCGGAAATCTGTCCTGTGATCAGATAAGTAACTGCCGTTTTAATAATGGGTTCCTCGTCTTCTTTCAGGAACTTGACACACTGCATGGCTGAATCTGCCCTCTGATCAAATTGCCCAGGAAGAAACTCAACGCTGAATACTTTTCCGTCTGCCGGGATATCAATGTTTTCTCTGTACAAAATATCTACAGGTGGTTCGGAAAAAACAGTCCTGCAGGCCGCTTCAAAAGTCTCATCAGATAAATTTTCCACATCATAGCGGATAAATTCCCTTACATCCTTCACTCCTGTAATTCCCAGATAGCTGCCGATCTCTTCCTTCAGTTCCTTTGCCTTTACTGCAAAAGGCGCCTTCTTTTCTACATAAATGCGCTTTACATTTCCCATGGTGAATGCAATCTTCCTCCGTTTATTATTTTAAGCATGGTTTTATTGTACTTCGTTAAGTTATCAAGTATATTATATCGAATTCAACGAGTTTTGCAATTCTTTTATTACTCATGCAGCCGATGGATCAGCCGGTATGCAATATCCCCCTCGGTAATCAGAGGCTCCGTATGGGCAAAGAAAACAATTCCATCCGTAGGCGCAATGACTGTTCCCTTTACAAAACCCTCATAAGGATCGATAATCTCTGCCAGTGCATGACCATAGCGCACATCTTCACCCGGTTTCACCAATCCCTTAAAGATGCCACCTGACATGGTATGTACATCTGTCAGATCCTTCTCCATGATAACATGGCTGATATAACCGCTGTGGCTCTCATACCGGATAATACCCATTCTTGTCAGAAAGCGCAATACCGCTGCTACCGCCTGTCTTGCACTCTTATCGTCAATCGTATCGTTTCTGTTTGTGTAAACGGAAAAAGCCGCCGTCATTTCATCCTGCCAGTTATAATTCAATGTTTTGGTATCTAGGGGTGTGGGCTTTCTTACCACCACATAGGGAAGACCAAAAAGGTTTGCAAGGGAGGTATTCTGATAACCCGTTTCCATCATCCGGACATGAGGTACGAATTCTCCCGACATATAAAAGCTGGTAAGCTGGATTCCATAGCTGTATTCCTTTATGATTCTGAAAATACCATTCGCGATTCTGTCGGTGGTATCTCCGTAATCTTTTCCCGGAAACATTCTGTTGATATCCTGATTTTCTACGCCAAAAAATCTTCTGTCCACGTTCATGCCGAGAGCATTGATCACGGGAATGACCAGAATCTTTTTCCCTGCATTGACACATCCGTTTCCTTCCAGCTCCTTCAACGCCTTTACCAGTTGGGAACAGATATACATCTGCTGTATTTCATTGCCCCTCTCTGAGCCGAGAATACAGGCAGCCGGTTCTCCCTTTCCAAAGCTGTAGCCTCTTATAACCATATCCTCCCTGTAGGGAGACTTTACGGTATAGATTTCTTCCTTAAACATAATTATCACACCTTTTGATCGCTAATCATCAATTCCCGTAAGTATTCTGATAAGAAGAGAGCCTTCTCTTACAAAGGGATATTCCCGCAGACTGAATACCAGACCACTCTTTTTTGCTATGATTTCATCCAGTACGATCCCTTCTAAAGGACTTACGATTTCTCCCAGTTTATCGCCTTTTTTCACATAATGGTTATGCTCAATCTCCGGCAAAAATACACCGGTGACCCTGGAACGAATAAATTCCACCTCACCGTCTGTGGAAATGACAGGATACTGGATGCTTCCGCACTTTCCCTGCCATATTCCCATCTCTTTCATCAGGTTAAAAATACCGTCTACCACCTGATTACCAAAGCGCCTGCTGATTCTTGTTCCCATACCCATTTCCACCACCATGGTGGGAACTCCAAGCATATTCATGGAATGGGCAAGGGTAGATTCATGCACTGTTTCCGAAGCATTAGTCCATACCATATCCACATTCATCAGTCTTGCATAAGGAAGCAGCTTATCTGCAAATTCCTCACTGATACGCACCTGGGGAATTTCCCTGATGAAAACATTGCTGGCATGAATATCCAGACAGATATCCGCTCCTGCAATATCGTTAACGATAGCTGCCGCAATCTTCTCCATCACAGTTCCCTGTTCATCACCCGGGAAAATACGGTTCATGTCCATATTGATTTTGGGAACCGACCGGGAAGCAATATCAAGTCCCAGAGGATTCAATGCCGGATAAATATCAACAGTTCCGTTTAAAAGTTCCGGATGGGCATTAAGCCGTCTTGCCGTTTCATAGGAAATATACTGTCCTTCAAATTCATCACCATGGATACCGGATACGATCACCATTCTCCCTGTATCCGGAGCCTTTCCTTCTATGTGATTCTTCACAATCTTCAGTTTTTCACCTACAGGAAGCTCTACGGATATCACTTCTTTTATCATAAAAATATCTCCCCAACGCTTCTTTTCTATTATCATGAATAAAAGCTTCAAGTACTCTTCCTCCCTGAAGCTTTTTTCTTATCATTTCATTTATTCTTCCGCCACCAGTCCCTGCATGACATACATGATTTCACGGTCAACAGCCGCTTCCGTAACACCACGGGTCTGGGATGCAATTTTAAGTCCTTCAAGCACATACATAATATTGCTGGCTGCGCGCCTTGGGTCTTCACAGTAGA
>JBJEMT010000009.1:0-11333 GCA_051879815.1 Suilimivivens sp.
TACCGGACTCCTGCAGACGGTGTTGTCAATGTGACAGCTTTTACCGCCGCAAGAGATGCCGCTTTGCAGCAGTAACTTTTACATCTGTTTCCTTACTACCAGATACTCGTCTCCGGGCTGGTAGTAGGGACAGTCCCTGAATTCATCCGCAAGAAATCTTGCCATCTCATCCTCATCCAGATCCATCTCACAGGTATAACATTCATAATCATCATCATAAACATAATTATTGCACTGTTCACAGGTTCCTGCCGGATTCTTTTTCTTTTTTCCTGTCATTTTATCCTGTCTCCTTTTCATTCAGTCTGACAATGGTCCTTCCACCTGTTTCTCTTCCAGTTCATCAAGCATCTGCCTTACACTCTTATGGAAAAGAGGATGGATATAATAAGGGCAGAGCATATTAAGGGGCTTTAACACAAACTCCCGGTTCTGCATATCGGGATGTGGTACCATAAGCTCCTTTGTATCGGAAATAAAGTCTTCATAAAACAAAATATCAAGATCCAGTGTTCTTGGGCCCCAGTGAATCTTCCTTTCCCTGCCGGCTTCCTTTTCCATAAACTGTAACAGATGCAGCAGTTCCAAAGGTGTATATAATGTTTCCAGCCCGATTGCGCCGTTTAGAAATTCATCCTGTTCAACTCCCCCATAAGGCTTTGTTACGATCCATTCCGTGTTCTGTACTTTTCTGACTTTTTCATCCGTTTTCAGTTTCCTGACAGCATCATCCATAAATTTGCGCTTATCTCCCATATTGGAGCCGATTCCCAGATATGCTCTTTTCCATCCCCGTGTGATCCTTACAGATACGGATGAAAAAGGAAGTCCTATAGGTGCTTTCGGCTTCCTGATTTCAAGATCCAGCCTCTGGATCAGGGGAAAATGAAGCAATATCTGCTCTGCCGTCTTCTCTGCCGCCGTTTCGATCAGTTGAAAAGTATGATCCTTAAGAAAACGATCTATCAGATGAGACACCTCTCCGTAATGGGTGGACATGGCTAAATCGTCATAGATTCCTGCCGCCCTTGTATCGGTATACAATACTGCGTTTACAAAAAATGGCTGCCCTGCTTTGTTTTCTTCCTCAAATACACCATGTCCGGCATATATTTCCAGTCCCTCAATTCTGATCTCATCCATATCTATGCCCTCTTGATTGCCTCTGCCATTTTAATTGCGCGAACGTTTTCCCTGATATCATGCACTCTCACAAAGGCACAGCCCTTCAATACACCAAACACTGTAGTTACCAGGGTTCCCTCTACTCTTTCCGATACCGGAAGATCGAGCGTAAGCCCTATCACCGACTTTCTGCTGGTACCAAGCAGAACAGGATATCCAAACACTTTCAGTTCTTCCAGATGATTGATGATCTCCAGATTGTTCTCATAAGTTTTCCCAAAGCCTACTCCGGGATCCAGAATAATCCTTTCATCCTTAATGCCTGCTTTTTCTGCCAGTCTCAGGGTCTCTGAGATGTCACCTGCCACATCCTCCATAAAGCATCTGTAATCCGCATTCTCTCTATTATGCATCAGACAGCAGGGCAAATCTGCCTTTGCAATTACCTGTGCCATTTTGTCATCATATTTTAATCCCCAGATATCATTAATCAGATCCACTCCTGCTTCTATTCCCGCAAGAGCCACCCTGCTTTTGTAGGTATCGAGAGAAACGGGTACATCAAACCTCGATTTAACTGCCTCAATCACGGGCACTACTCTCTCGATTTCTTCCTCCTCCGGCAGCAATGTATATCCCGGTCTTGTGGATTCCCCTCCGATATCCAGAATGTCCATTCCTTCCTTCAGCATTTCCTCCACATGGAATAATGCTTTATCAGATTCATTGAATTTGCCGCCGTCAGAAAAGGAATCCGGCGTTACATTCAGGATTCCCATGACATAAGTATGATTTTTCACATCAAATTCTCTATTGCCGATCTTCATTTTCAACCTTTCCTTACAAAATCAATAACAGATTCTTTTTATCATTTTTCCAGTTGCATTCTTTTTCCATTTCACAGGCAAAGCAGGCTCTGCTCAGCTTGTCAGCCCGGTATAAAAGTCCGTTTAAATTTCTGTCGTCCTTAATTTCCCCATTTCTGTGATGCCCGATTGCCGAGACAATCACTGCTGTTTCCTGTTCATCAAATCCTGATTTCATAAGAATCTCAGGTGCCAGCTTTGCACTTGCTTTTTCATGAGGTGTTCCGTCTTTATACTGCTGCCATCTGCCGATATCATGAAGCAGCGCCGATGCATAAATCATTTCCTTTGCAATGCCGAAATTTTCACTTTCATTTAAGATCATGGCAATTCTTGCCACATCCAGAAAGTGTGCCATATTATGACGGCAGAATTTCCGTTCTTTTTCTGCCTGATCATTTCTTGCCAAACAGTCCCGATACAACTCCTGCTGCAGGATTCGATTGATTCTCTCCATATCCGGCGCTTCCTCTCTTTTTTTCTGCTTATCTGATCAGATTTAAGAATCTGTTCTGCAGCTTTTCTTCCTGCTCAAACACCCCTCTTACCGCCATAGTGACCGTCCGGCTTCCGGGCTTTTTCACGCCCCTCATGGTCATACACATATGCTCCGCTTCAAGCACAACCATGACTCCACCCGGCTTTAAATTCTCCATAATGGCATCTGCGATCTGCGCTGTCATTTTTTCCTGAATCTGGGGTCTTCTGGCATAAACCTCCACGCATCTTGCCAGCTTGCTCAGTCCCACCACCTTGCCATCGGGAATATAAGCAATATGGGCTTTCCCGTAAAAGGGCATCAGATGATGCTCACAGGTGGAATAAAATGTGATGTCCTTTTCAATCACCATCTCATTATTATCCACAGTAAATGTTTTTGATAAATGTTCCGCAGCATCTTCATCCATACCGCCATAAATTTCTTCAAACATTCTGGCAACACGGTCAGGCGTATCCTTAAGACCTTCCCGGTTAATATCCTCCCCGATTCCCTCAAGCAAAAGCGTTACCGCTTCTTTTATTTTTTCTCTATTTACCATGTGAATCACCCTCATATTTATTTTATTCGGATTATATCTTTACTTCTCTTTTAGTATCCCTGTTTTTTACTGCCGTGATCAGGTTTCCAAGATAGGACAGAGAGCCAAAGGCAACAATGACCGTATCCTTATCCGCCATCAGAAAGCTGAGTTCTACTGCCTCTTCTACGCTGTCCAGGGCAGTCACATCATGATGGAACTTTTGTACCTCACATGCCAGTTCATAGGAGGAAAGTCCCCGGTTTCCGGGAGTGGGAACCGTTAAAATCCGTTCTGCATAGGGACAGGTGGCCTTGATTATTTCATCCTGTTCTTTATCTCTCAATATTCCCATTATATAAATAATTCGCCTGTTTGTAAAATAAAAACGAATAGAATCTGCAAGTCTTCCTGCGCCATCTCTGTTATGTGCTCCGTCCGCAATAAAAACCGGCTTTTTGCAGAGTATTTCAAACCTTCCCGGCCAGGATGCTTCCGACAGCCCCTGATACAGGGCTTTCTCCGGTATCCGATATCCTTTTTTTTCAAGCTCATCAAGAGTTTCAAGAGCTACAACCGCATTGTCAATCTGATATCTTCCCGGCAGACTGATGGTAATATTCTTTTTCTCCTTGTAGCTGAAAGTCTGCCTGCCGAGAGTGCTTTTCACATGAACCGCCAGGGAAGGATCCGCTACTTTAAGTTCCGCCCTGTTTTCCCTGGCTTTTGCTTCAAAAACCTGCATGACTTCCGGCTTCTGGCTTACCGTTACCACAATGCATCCCGGTTTGATAATTCCTGATTTCACCGACGCAATCTTTTCCAGTGTGTTTCCGAGAAAATTCATATGATCCAGGCTGACAGACACAAACACGGCAGCCAGCGTATTTTCAATGATGTTGGTGGCGTCCAGCTCTCCGCCCATGCCCGTTTCCAATACCACGATATCACAGTTTTTATCTCTGAAATATAAAAAGGCAAGAGCTGTCTCTATTTCAAAGGGCGTAGGATGTGGTTTCCCCTCCTCTGCCAATTCTTCACAGACCGCTTTCAGCTTTGTCATATAAATGCATAAATCCTTTTTGGAAATCATTTTTCCGTTGATCTGAATTCGCTCTCTGTAGTCAAAAATGGTAGGAGAGACATAACGCCCTGTCCTGTATCCCGCTCTTTTCAGAACCGTGGAGATAAAACATAAAACAGAACCCTTTCCGTTAGTTCCCGCAATATGCACAAATTTAAGATCATTCTGTGGATTGCCAAGTTTTTCACAAAGATTGATTATATTGGTAAGCCCCGGTACACTGCCGTATTTCTGCAGGCTGTCTATGTAATCCATGGTTTCCTGATATGACATTTCCTTTTTTAATTTTTTTTCTTCCATAGGTATATTTTCCTCGCTTATGTTCATACTGAACTTATGATGAAAAATTTACTGAAAAACTTTTTTAAATGCGGAATCGCAGGCTGGTGCCTGGAAATCCTATATACAGCCTTAAATTCCTTGAGAAGGCGGCAGTTTACTCTGAAAGGCACCACCTCTCTGTGGATGTTTCCCATATACGGAAGTGCCTGCTTTCTGACTCCCCTGTTCAGACTGCTGAAAAATCTGCCTGTTTACATCCGTGGAAGCATCTATGCCCTGTGCATTTTTATCGGAGAATATCTGTCAGGACGTTTTCTGACAGACAGAGAGCTCTGCCCCTGGAGTTATGAAAGCTGCCGGTGGCGCATCAAAGACGTGGTGCGGCTTGACTTTTTCCCAAACTGGTTCTTCGCCGGTCTTTTATTTGAGCATCTACTGACCACGAAAGAACAAAACCCCTAATCATGCCAAAAGCGGTATGACTGCTCATACCGCTTTTCTCCAATCTTATCAGTCGGGAATACCGTCTCCGTCAAAATCGATATCACCTGCTCCGATATCTACCGTATTGATGGTACGCCTCTTAAGCCTTGCTGTTTCCGATGCTTCGAGAATAAATTCCTTGACAGCTCTTGCATTTTTAATATGAATGAGAGAAAGCTTCGGGTGCGTAGTATCTCCCGTAAAGCAGATTACGGTACCCAGCCCGAAAATTCTTTCCGGCAGGGAGGAAACAAGCTCCACATCCTGAATCTTATACATATAACAGTCATTCTCAACCTTTTTGAAAAAACCGCTGTCTATGGTGAGTACATTTTCTTTAATGATATATTTGGTGAACGTAAACGGGAGTCCGAAGAACAGCCATCTTTTTCTCTCTGCAAACTCTGTTGCCATAATAAAACCTCCTGTGATTTAAACTGCGCCATGGGTTCGCCGACCACATGCTCCAACTGTAAACAGTATACTAAATTATCCGGTAGATTGCAAAGTATTCTTGAAAGAAATCAACCCTTATGCTATGATAATAAAAATGTCAGTTACACAGGTAGAAGGAGGTTACATATGACTGCTAAAGAATGTATCAAAGGACGCAGAAGTATCCGTAAATTTCAAAGTACTCCTGTAGATCACGCTTTATTGAATGAAATCATTGAGACAGCTTCCTATGCTCCCAGCTGGAAGCATTCCCAGATTGCCCGCTACACTGCCGTAGAAGGAGAACTGAAAGACAGAATTGCCAGGGAATGTACCGAAATGTTCCCAAACAACGGCGCTATTATCGAAAATGCTCCCATGCTCATCGCCCTTTCCTTTATCAAAGGACGCAGCGGTTATGAACGTGACGGTTCTTTCACTACTGTTAAAGGTGACAGATGGCAGATGTTTGATGCCGGTATTGCTGCTGAAGCATTCTGCCTCGCGGCTTATGAAAAAGGGCTTGGTTCCGTTATTATGGGAATCTTCGATGAAGCAAAGGCTTCCTCTCTTTTGGAACTTCCCGAAAATCAGGAGCTTGCCGCTTTGATCCCTGTGGGTTTTCCCGATGAAGAGCCTGTTGCTCCCAGAAGAAAAACCGTAGAAGATTTGTTGACATATAAGTAATCGTAATTTACAAAAATCGAAGAGAATATAAACTCTTCGATTTTTTTTGGAAAAATAAGAAAAAAAGGAGAAATAATTTATGAGACATCTTATGAATCCTCTGGACTTTTCCGTGGAGGAACTGGACAGGCTCTTTGACCTGGCAAATGATATTGAGAATAATATGGGAAAATACGCTCATGCCTGCGAAGGCAAAAAGCTTGCCACCTGCTTCTATGAGCCCAGCACCAGAACACGCTTAAGCTTTGAATCCGCCATGCTGAATCTCGGCGGCAGCGTGATTGGTTTCTCTGATGCCAACTCTTCTTCTGCTTCCAAAGGAGAAAGCGTTTCCGATACCATCCGTGTCATTTCCTGTTTTGCCGATATCTGTGCCATGCGTCATCCCAAGGAAGGTGCTCCCATGGTAGCGGCAAGCCGTTCTTCCATTCCCGTAATCAACGCCGGGGACGGCGGGCATCAGCACCCCACCCAGACACTGACAGACCTTCTGACCATACGTTCCTTAAAGGGGCGCCTCAACAATTTTACCATCGGTCTGTGCGGAGATCTGAAATTCGGACGAACCGTCCATTCCCTGATCAACGCCCTGGTCCGCTATGAAGGGATTAAATTCATCTTCATCTCCCCGGAAGAACTGAGAGTTCCAGACTATATCACAGACATGCTGAAAGAAAAAAACATTCCCTATGAAGAAGTAATCCGGCTGGAAGATACCATGCCGGAGCTTGATCTGCTTTACATGACACGTGTACAGAGAGAGCGCTTCTTCAATGAAGAGGATTATGTCCGTCTGAAGGACTTCTATATTCTGGATAAGGCAAAAATGGAACTGGCAAAGCCGGATATGATGGTTCTCCATCCCCTGCCGCGAGTAAACGAAATCTCCGTGGAAGTGGATGATGACCCGAGAGCAGCCTATTTCAAGCAGGTACAATACGGGGTATACGTCAGAATGGCTCTGATCCTGACCTTACTTGAAATCGATACAGAGAACTTATAATAAACGGGAGGTATTTATCATGTTAAATGTAGGAAAAATCGAAGAAGGCTTTGTCCTTGACCATATCAAAGCCGGCAAAAGCCTTTCTATTTATCATCACCTGCAGCTGGACAAGCTGGACTGTACGGTAGCTATCATCAAAAATGCCAGAAGCAATAAGATGGGAAAAAAGGATATCCTGAAGGTGGAATGTGATATTAACATGCTGGATCTCGACGTCCTCGCCTTTATTGACCACAATATCACCGTAAACGTCATCAAGGACGGCGAAATCGTTTCCAAGAAGGAGCTGGTGCTTCCAAAAGAGATCAAGAATGTCATCAAGTGCAAAAACCCAAGATGCATCACCTCCATCGAGCAGGAGCTTCCCCACATCTTCGTGCTGGCTGACGAGGAAAAAGAAATTTACCGCTGCAAGTACTGTGAAGAAAAGTGCAGAGAGCATCTGTAAAACCGAACGCTGACATGCTTTGCAGTGGTCTTATAGATTAAACGCCGACCCGTTTTTTGGGTCGGCGTTTTGACAATGATCTACTTTTTATTCCGCAGTTTTCGTATTGATACACATGATAAGCATATTGCAACCATAAGGATCATTAACCAGATTCTAAAAGGCGAATCATCACCGGTATCAGGTTTGTCCGATTCTACACCGGAAACTGCCGGCGTACCGACTGGCTTTGCTGAAATATTTTCCTGATTCTTTGCAGGAACAATGGATGCAGTCTCGTGATCTCCCAAACCAGATGAAGGTGTGTCAACCGTTTTTTCTTCCTGTGTACCGCCTGCATCTGACGAATTATTTGTAGGAACTGCGCTCGGTTTCACATTTGGCATAGCACTTGGATCAGTGCTTGGCGTCGCACTTGGTTCCACAGGTTCCGGTTCTTTCACAAAAGGAATCCCGATATCTATGGGGATAGGCAGATCATCCAATACCATGGCAATTTCAGTTGGTGCTCCGTTCTCTCCGGTTCTCAAAATTTCAATCTTACCCTGAAGCGCATAGGAATCGTTCTGGTCTGCCATTGTATAGGGAAGTTGAATACGGAAAGCATTTTGCTCATCCAAAGTGAGTTTTACTTTTTCAAAGGCTGCTCTCAATCTCCTAAACATAGCTGCAGGCTCTTTGGTTGTTATGGCATTTACGTTTCCGATTTCAATTTCGGACAAGTCAATAACATAACCCTTATCTGCCTTCGCATATACTTTTGTTTCCGGATACCGTTTTTCTCCCTGAATACCTTTTCCGTCAGCTATATCACTGAACTGACCCGTTTCCACTCTTACCTGTCCGCCTGCATTTTCTGCTGTCGTATTAATTACCGCGATGGTAGGCAGGAAGGTAACATCCACTTTACTCAAATAAGGCATTCCGTCTACCGTATTAGCCAGTCTTAAAATAATGGTTCCATCCTCATCCTGTTCAATCTCCATATCAGGATAACGGCTTTTCAGTTCGTCATAACAGTTGTCAGAAATCTCCTTAACAGTACCGTCTTCCCTTAAGAAGTCAGTAACCGTAACACTATGATCTGTGCCGCCATTAACACTGCCGTCATATTCTCTGTAAGTAACAGTAAAGGAATCCATACACTGCCAGTCTTCTTCCGGCATCCAGTATACCGATAATTTCCCTTCCTGATAATCCACCTTGTCATAGGCTTCCTCATCACTGGTGATGCCGGTCACAACACCTACAATGCCACCGGCATTCCTGGGTTTCGAATCATCCGGATAGCTCTCCCCCTCATTTTCCGTATTATTTTCAATCGATGTATAAATATTTGTCTTGTTCAGAACTAAAGCTGCTACGGTCACATTCCCGATAATCGTTCCAGCCTGATCTGTATATTCAGGAATATACTGCTTTGTCCCATTGACTTCATTCAGGATTTCCTCTATATGGTAAACTGCCTGAGCCGGTAACTCCAGTGTGGCATATTCGCCGCCCCTGATCTCCACATAACCATCTGATGCTGTTACAGTTCTATCAAGTACATCATTCGTATCATCTGCATCATCATCTTGCTTATATACCTTATAAGCGTCTTTAAATATCGATTTGTTTTCATCAAGACCAAATGTGACCTGAATCCGGAACATGGCATCTCTTGCTCCGCCCACATTTGTCTTACTGATTTTTAAAGTTCCTGACGGCAAAAGTTTTCCGGCTGTATTAGTAATTGTCTGTGAAAATACATTGCCCTCCTCTTCGACAGATGAGTATTCTACATCATAATATACTGTTACAGCAGAAGGCTCTACAGCTGTTTCTTCCACAAAATAAGTTAACTTCTTTGCTTCAACCAGCCCTGCTTCATCATAATCATAAAAGTGTGTGGGAAGATTCTGATATGTGTAGGAATAACTATCCGTATCGTTATTCACTTCAATCGTAACGGGGTCTCTTACTGCGACCTTTTCACTTTCCCCTACAATTTGTGCATAGAGCTGGAAGGTGACTTTGGAAGGCCTGATACTTTCTTTCCACTGTTCATCCTTCTCAAATTTCTTGGTCACCTCAAAGGAACATACATCCTTCTTATTTCCCACAACAATTGTCGGAATGCTTCCTTCATTATCTGCATCGGCAAACTCCGGTGGTTGTAACAGTTCCACCTTGCCTTCTTTGGTCAATTTAAAGAAAACTGTTTCGGTGGGTAATGCATAACCTTCCGGCGGAAGAGTCTCTTTCAACTCATAAATAAACTGCCCTGTTCCCTCCGAATCTTCTTCAGAGGCAATCAGTTTTCCCTTTAATTCCTGCGTAAAATTATTAATCGTAAGATTACTGATGACAGACGGAGCTGTAACCTGACTGCCGCCTGATGCAAAAGTTCCGGTGACAGAGAATTCTGCTCCTGTCAGCAGACATTCTTCTCCATCCGTTTTTTTCAGGGAAATCTCAATCAATTCATCCTGCATGATGACCTGATTATTCTCCCACCTGTTTCTCTTCTCTTTGTCCTTATAAATAACACCACCTTCATCGATGGTGAAGGCTACCGATTCGGCTGTCTTATAACCGAAAGGCGCCGTCAGCTCTTCAATTTCATAGTCTCCCGCAGGCAGACCGTAAACGCAGTCACCGGCAGTCAGCACAATCGGGCTTTCCACATTATTTCTGTTTACCGTGAAGAAATATTCCGTTGAATCCAGTTTATATCCATCCAGCGCTTTCTTTTCCACCAGCTTATAATTTCCCCATTCAAGGTCTTCTATGGTGGTTACACCTGTGCTGTCTGCTGTTGCCTCATGATATACCTTATATTTTTTGCCGGTAATAAAATCCCATGCATTTGTAAAGATATTGCCCTCCGACTCCTTATAAAGGGTAAAGGTTACTCCATCCAAATCCGCACTTGTATCGCCGTCCTGTTTATAAATCATCAACGTTCCCTTTTTTCTTGCGTTATCAAGACCGTCAGCTGTGACCAGACTTTCCTCTCCTGACTGCAGAATAAAGAAAGAATCTATTGATTCCGTTGTAAGAGCTAGCGTCTGTCTCAGATTTTCATCTTTGACCTCAAAAAAGAAGTCAAAAGGTGTTCCAAGCTCGTAACCTGCAACCGTGCTTGTCTCTGTCAGTTCATAAATACCAGTCTCCTTTATGGAAATATGAATCATACCGGTTGAATCTGTGGTGTAGAACGCTATCCGTTCTCCACTCCTCTCATATTCTGCAGTTGATGAATTATATTGTGCCGGATAAAATTCAAATGTAACACCGGAAAGCGGACTGTCATCCTCCTTGTCCTGTTTCTTTAACGTAATCAGTAAATCCAGCGTATTCGTAACAGTAAACTTCCATTTTTCATTTTCGTCCGTGGGCTGTACTGTCTCTATTTTCCCAATATAGCGGTTGATGTCCGCCTCTTCCAGAGAATAAATGATTTCTGTATTACCATCCGCAGCATAGCGCGGCAGCCCTGTGATCGTTGCTGTCCAGATATTACCTGTCTTTTCCCAGTTCAGCGAATATTGGGAAGTTGATACTTCTTTCCTTTCTGCACTGCCTGCCCCATCATAATCTGCATACAGAGTAAGACTGATATTTTCGGGTCTTACACCATCAATATTACTGTTATCATCCCATATTTTCGTAATCTCAATGGGAATGGTAACTAACGTATTGGTAATGGAAGTTTTTCCGGTTTCATGCACATAATTTACTTGATAGGATTTACTTCCGTTTGAAAGTTGCGCACCGGTGGTTTCATCCGCGATAGCAACACCGTTTACCTTAGTCTCAATAGCCCTATATTGTATTGGTGTTCCGCTCTCGGTATACTTGGGCAGTTCTGAAAATGTCTTGCTACTGTTGCCGGTTATTTTGAAACTATTAT
>JBJEMT010000010.1:0-11122 GCA_051879815.1 Suilimivivens sp.
AAGAAATAATCCCGGAACTGACAGGAAAGTTCGGCAAGAATCTGAAAATATGGAGCGCTGCCTGTTCTACAGGAGATGAGCCTTATTCTCTTGTAATGGCTTTGTCAAGACATATTCCGCTGAATATGATTAAGATTACAGCTACAGACCTTGATAAGCAGGTAATTGCCAAAGCAAAAGTCGGACTCTATAATGAAAAAAGTATTGCATCCGTTCCGGATGACCTGAAAAAGAAGTACTTTACAAAGATAGGTCAGTCTTATCAGATTTCTGATGAGATTAAATCAAGAGTGGAATTCAGAGAGCATAATCTTTTGAATAATGATTATGCCAAGGGATATCATATGATCGTCTGCCGTAATGTGTTGATTTATTTTACGGAGGAAGCAAAGGATGATGTGTTCAGAAAGTTTTATGACGCACTCGCTCCCGGAGGGATCCTTTTTATCGGCAGCACTGAGCAGATCATCAATTACAGAGAAATGGGATATGAGAGAAAGAATTCTTTTTACTATCAGCGTCCTGCTAAATAAAAATTGTACATAAAAAATACGCCGGAGCCAGACAATTATTTCTATATTGTCTGGCTCCGGCTGTTATATTACAGGATTTTACGGCTGCACAGCCATCACGTTTAACACATGGCTTGCATAATCGGAGAACAGCTGTCGGTCTTTCTTGATCTCATCCGTCAGTTCAAAGAACAATTCATTGCTTTTATATTCCCTTTTAAAGAAAGGTTCAACAAGAATGTCCCACTGTGGTAAAAAGCTTGAAAACTTCCGGGTATAGCAGTTGGAAGCGGTAGCCTGTTCCCGGTATTCCTTATCTACAAAGGAGGCAATGGATTTATGCATGGCAGCATCCTCTGTGGGAAGATAGTAGTAGTCTTTAAAATTGGCATAGAAATATTTTAGTTCTTCCTCATAAATGGGAACGATTAAGGTTCCCTCGTGTCCTTCTCCTTTGAAATGGCATCCCTTTGCCATGGCGCTTACCGTGACAGGAAGTGGAGAAGCAAACACAAGCTTCATTAACAGTTCTTTACGCGGAATGCCATGAATATCATTGTAATAGTTAGCCTGTACCTTCCTGGCCTTAATGTTGTTATTGAAAAGGTCATAGTAGGACAGAATGGGAAGGATTTCCAGCATGCCTTTTATATCGTCGGAATTGTGGAGAAGCAGCATATGGTACAGATTGTAGTCGTGGGAGGTAAGGTAGTCCTTATATACACTGATCAGTTCTCCGCCGGTATAAGTATCTTCCCTGGTGATACCAAGGAAATATTCAATGGTTTTCTGCTTACAGTTTGGAAACTTCAAAAAATTCTTATAAGGATAAATACGCTTATAAATATCAATTCCTTCAAATTTGTTGAAATTATAGGAAAGATCGTAAGCAATCAGTTTTTTTCTTATATAGGGCAGATCAAAGGTATTTCCATTGTAGTGCATCAAATAAGAATAATTTTCCGCAAAGGAGAAAAAAGCCTTCAGCAGTTCAGGCTCTTCCTCTGCTGATTGGGCAAACCATTGCTTAATCTGCCAGTTACCTTCCTTGTAATAGGCACAGCCGATCAGATAAAGCTGAGAGGTTGCGGCAGATAAGCCCGTAGTTTCTATATCAAGAAACAAAATCTGTTCTAAAGGAGCAAGACGCTCAAGGGGATATTTTAAAGTAAAATTGTTCAAAGTAATTTCTTCTGTCTTCATAAATGCATCTCCTGGATCAAAACAAATTTTTACTATTTAAGTGTAGCACATTTTTTCAAATTACTGTAGTATTTTCGACAAAAAAATAGTATATTTATAAAGGAAAAGAAAATTTCGGAAAGAAGGGTAGACAATGGCAAGGTTAACATTTGTGGGAGGTATTCATCCTTATGATGGTAAGGATTTATCAAAAGATAAACCTATCCGGGAAGTCCTTCCGAAAGGGGATCTGGTTTATCCACTGTCGCAGCATATCGGTGCACCTGCAACTCCCATAGTCAAAAAGGGAGATAAGGTGTTGACCGGTCAGAAGATAGCTGAAGCCACAGGGTTTGTTTCTGCACCGATTTATGCTACTGTTTCGGGAACGGTAAAGGCGATTGAACCAAGACGTGTAGTTACCGGTGACAATGTTATGAGTATTGTTGTTGAAAATGACGGTTTGTATGAAGAGGTTGACTGGCCACAGGTGAAGCCTTTGGAAGAACTGTCAAGGGATGAAAAAATAGGTCTTATCAAAGAAGCCGGTATTGTAGGTATGGGTGGAGCCGGTTTCCCTACTTTTATCAAGCTTTCCCCCAAAGAACCGGAAAAAATAGATTATGTGATTGTGAACTGTGCGGAGTGTGAGCCATATCTTACCAGCGATTATCGAAAGATGTTGGAAGAACCTGAAAAGCTGATCAGTGGTCTCAAGGTATCTTTAAGTTTATTTGATAATGCGAGAGGTATTCTGGCAGTAGAAGATAACAAGCCCGATTGTGTAGAACTTTTAAAGAAACTGACAAAAGACGAGACCAAAATTACGGTGAAGGCACTGAAAACCAAATATCCGCAAGGGTCTGAACGTCAGCTTATCTATGCAACAACGGGACGTGCCATTAATTCCGATATGCTTCCTGCTGATGCAGGATGCGTGGTGAATAATGTGGATACGGTAATTGCCATACATAATGCAGTTATAGAGGGAAGGCCTTTAATGCATAGAATTGTTACGGTAACAGGAGATGCCATAGCGGATCCCCGCAATTTTAAAGTGCGGATCGGAACCAATTATCATGAACTGATCGAGGAAGCAGGCGGTTTTAAAGAACAGCCCGTGAAGATTGTTTCCGGCGGTCCCATGATGGGATTTGGTATTTTTGACCTGGATGTTCCGACTACCAAGACTTCTTCGGCACTGCTTTGCCTGACCAAGGATGATGTTTCTGCTATGGAGCCTACAGCGTGCATTAACTGCGGTAAATGTGTGGAGGTATGTCCGGGAAGGGTAGTGCCGAGAAAACTTGCCGATTATGCGGAGCATTATGATGAAGAAGCGTTTGTTAAGAATAACGGTATGGAATGCTGTGAATGCGGCTGTTGCAGCTATGTCTGTCCTGCCAAGCGCCCGCTGACACAGGTGATCAAGTCCATGCGTAAGATGCAGCTGGCAAAAAGAAAGAAAAAGTAGGAGGAAAGAGGAATGAGCGATTTGATGAAGGTGTCATCCAATCCCCATATCAGATCTAAGGTTACTACAAGCAGCATTATGCTTGCAGTGGTAATTGCCTTACTTCCGACAGCCGGTTTTGGTATCTACAATTTCGGACTGGATGCGCTTATTTTAATAGTAGTAACAGTAGCTGCTGCGGTACTGACAGAGTATCTGTATGAAAAGGCAATGCATAAGCCAGTTACCATTGGAGATTTCTCCGCAGTGGTAACGGGACTTTTACTGGCGCTTAATCTGCCGCCTGCTGCACCATGGTGGATTGGGGTGATTGGCGGTGTTTTTGCCATTCTTGTTGTAAAAATGTTGTTTGGCGGTTTGGGACAGAATTTTATGAATCCTGCCCTTGGTGCCAGATGCTTTCTTTTGATTTCTTATACTTCTATTATGTGTAATTTTGAAACAGATACTTACACAGGAGCAACGCCTCTTGCGGCTTTAAAGGCAGGAGAAAGCGTGAATATCCTGGATATGGTGATCGGACGAACCCAAGGAACCATCGGGGAGACTTCTATGATAGCCATTGTCATTGGAGCCTGCTTTTTGATCCTTCTGGGGGTCATTGATCTGCGGATTCCGGGAAGCTATATTGTAAGCTTTGTAATCTTTTTGATATTGTTTGGAGGACATGGTTTTGATTCTGCCTTTATCAGCGCACATCTTGCCGGTGGTGGATTGATGCTGGGTGCCTTCTTTATGGCAACAGATTATGTGACCAGACCCGTAACTAAAAAAGGTCAGTATGTATACGGTGTTTTCCTGGGCATTCTGACCGGCATTTTCCGAATTTTCGGACCTTCCGCGGAGGGCGTTTCCTATGCTATTATTATCGGTAATCTGATCGTGCCGCTGATTGAGAAGATCACACTTCCTAAAGCCTTTGGAAAAGGAGGGGAAAGATCATGACGGATGTAAAAAGTATGATAAAAGATGCGGCAATACTTTTTGTGATAACGATAGCAGCCGGTCTGATTCTCGGATTTGTCTATCAGATTACAAAGGAACCTATTGCCATTGCGGAAGAAAAGGCAGCAAATGAAGCTTATCAGGAGGTTTTTACGGAGGCGCAGGGCTTTGAAGAATTTGAGTTTACTTTGCAGGAAGGTGACAGCAGGTGGGAAGAAGAATATAGTGCAGTAGATATTGAAAAGGTGCTTGTTGCAAAGGACGGCTCCGGTAATTCTCTCGGATATGTCCTTACGGTTACCAGTCATGAAGGCTATGGCGGAGATATTACCTTTACCATGGGGATTCAAAATGACGGTACTTTAAACGGAATTTCCATTTTAAGCATTTCCGAGACCGCCGGTCTTGGTATGAAAGCGGAAGACGTGCTGAAACCGCAGTTTGTAAACAAAAAGGTGTCTAATTTTACATATACCAAGTCAGGTGCTGCTATGGACAGCCAGATTGATGCCATCAGCGGTGCCACCATTACCACGAATGCAGTTACTACGGCAGTGAATGGCGGGCTTTATATTTTTGAGACACAGTTAGGAGGTAGTGCACAATGAAACAGGGCAGTGCGGTTGAACGTTTGAAGAACGGCATTATTACGGAAAATCCTACCTTTGTACTGACACTTGGTATGTGTCCTACACTGGCAGTTACAACTTCAGCCATCAATGGTCTTGGCATGGGACTTACTACCATGGCTGTACTGGCTCTCAGTAACATGTTCATTTCCATGCTGCGCAGGGTGATTCCAGACAAAGTAAGAATTCCTGCTTTTATCGTGGTAATAGCATCCTTTGTTACTGTTGTGGAACTCTTATTAAAAGCATTTATTCCGTTTTTGTATGATGCACTTGGTTTGTATATCCCACTGATTGTTGTTAACTGTATTATTCTCGGACGTGCGGAAGCCTATGCTTCCAAGAACGGAGTGGTTTCTTCGTTATTTGACGGAATTGGCATGGGACTTGGTTTTACGGTTGCATTGACCATCATTGGTGCAGTGAGAGAACTGATTGGTGCAGGTGCGTTGTTTGGTTATGCAGTCATGCCGGAGAGCTATGTACCCTGCAGCATTTTTGTGCTGGCACCCGGTGCATTTTTTGTACTGGCGGCATTGACGGCTATTCAAAATAAAATAAAAATAGCCGGAGAGAGAAAGGGCAAAGATATGTCCAGAATCCAATCCGGCTGCTGCAGCGACTGTATGAACTGCGGTGATATGGGATGTGTGCAGAGAACGGCAGCTCCTGCGCAGGAAGTAAAGGCAAAAAAGGAGGATGAAAACAATGGAAACAATTAGAAATTTACTGATCATTTTAATTTCCTCCTCTCTTGTGAGCAACGTGGTTTTAAGCCAGTTCCTGGGCTTATGTCCTTTTCTTGGTGTGTCCAAAAAGATCAACACTGCGGCAGGTATGGGAACGGCGGTTATTTTTGTCATCACACTGGCATCCGCAGTAGCAGGCGTCATTTATAAGTTTATACTGACACCTCTGGATCTGACTTATCTGCAGACCATTGTATTTATTCTGGTCATTGCAGCCCTGGTGCAGTTTGTTGAGATGTTCTTAAAGAAGTTTATGCCCTCCCTGTATCAGGCACTTGGTGTCTATTTACCTCTGATCACTACTAATTGTGCTGTACTGGGTGTAGCACTTACCAATGTACAGAAGCAGTATGGTATCCTGGAAGGAATTGTTAACGGCTTTGCAACAGCGGTAGGCTTTACGATTTCCATTATCATCCTGGCAGGTATCAGAGAAAAAATGGAATACAATGATATTCCGGAATCCTTTAAAGGTATGCCTATCGTTCTGGTTACGGCAGGACTTATGGCCATTGCCTTCTGTGGATTCTCAGGACTCTTGTAGGAGGTGGCACAGGTGGATATAACAGGAATTATTTTAGCAGTTGCCGCAGTTGGCGGCGTGGGTCTGTTCGTTGGAGTTTTCCTTGGAATAGCGGCGATCAAATTTAAAGTGGAAGTGGATGAAAAAGAAGAAGCTGTTCTTGCAGCGTTGCCCGGAAATAACTGTGGCGGATGCGGTTTCCCTGGCTGCAGCGGTCTTGCAGCAGCCATTGCAAAAGGAGAAGCGGCCGTGAACACCTGCCCGGTTGGCGGTGAAGCGGTAGGAAAGAAAATTGCGGAAATCATGGGCGTGGAAGCAGAAGCGTCCAGGAGAATGGTTGCATTTGTACAATGTCAGGGTGACTGTGATAAAACCACACTTGATTATGATTATCATGGCATAGAAGATTGTCGTATGCTTTCTTTTGTGCCAAATGGCGGTGCAAAAAGCTGTAATTATGGATGCCTTGGCTACGGAACCTGTGTGCAGGTCTGTCCTTTTGATGCCATTCATGTAGAGAATGGTGTGGCAAAGGTAGATAAGGAAGCATGTAAGGCTTGTGGCAAGTGTGTAGAAGTCTGTCCCAAGCATCTGATCTCACTGATCCCTTATGATGCAAAATACGCAGTGGCATGCAGTTCTTTAGAGAAAGGACCTGTTGCCATGAAGGAGTGTACGGCAGCATGTATCGGTTGTCAGCTTTGTAAAAAGAATTGTCCGGCGGAAGCGGTTACGGTGGAGAATTTTAATGCCACTATTGATTATGATAAATGTGAAGGCTGCGGCGTCTGCTTGGAAAAATGTCCGAGAAAATCTGTTGTTGCCCACATCTGAGTTACAGGATTTTGACAGGAGAGGAAACTTATATGAATCAGGTACAGGTAAGACTTGGAAAAACAGAAATCGTGGTAAATAAAAATGGTTTTGGTGCACTTCCCATTCAGAGAATCAGTGATGAAGATGCCGTTTTCCTTCTTCGGAAGGCATATGATGGAGGTATCCGTTTCTTTGATACGGCAAGAGCCTACAGTGACAGTGAACACAAGCTTGGGCTTGCTTTTGAGGGGATCAGGGAAAAGCTTTATATTGCTACGAAATCCGGTGCAAAGACCGGTGAAGAAATGAGAGAGGATTTAAAGAAAAGCCTTGAAAATCTGAAAACAGATTATATTGATATTTATCAGTTCCATAATCCTGCTTTCTGTCCGAAGCCCGGAGATAGCAGCGGACTGTATGATGCCGCTCTGGAAGCCAGGAGGGAAGGAAAAATCCGCCATATAGGCATTACCAATCACAGACTGGCAGTAGCCAGAGAAGCTATTGACAGCGGCCTATATGAAACATTACAGTTTCCTTTTTGTTATCTGGCAACGGAAAAAGAGGAAGAACTGGTAGAAGGCTGTAAAAAGGCGGATATGGGCTTTATTGCCATGAAGGCGTTATCCGGCGGACTGATCACTAATTCTGCGGCTGCCTATGCCCATGCGGCGCAGTATGATAATGTTCTTCCCATCTGGGGAGTACAGAGAGAAAGGGAACTGGATGAATTCCTCTCTTATGTGACAAATCCTCCTGTTATGACAAAGGAGCTTGCCGGAATCATTGAGAAGGACAAGACAGAGCTTGCGGGAGATTTCTGCAGAGGCTGCGGGTATTGTATGCCGTGTCCTGTAGGAATCGAGATCAATAATTGCGCCAGAATGTCACTGCTTCTTCGGCGGTCTCCTTCAGAGGTTCAACTTACGGAAGAAGTACAGAAAAAGATGAAGCTCATAGAAAACTGTCTGCATTGTAACCGATGCAGGAGTAAATGTCCTTACGGACTGGATACCCCGGCGCTTCTTCAAAAGAATCTTGAAGATTATAAGAATGTTCTTGCAGGCAAAGTATCCGTATCATAAATTTCTCATTATAAATCACAGAATATTTCCATCAAGATCAATAAAGACGGCCTCCACATTTTGGAGGCTGTCTATTAGTTTTTGTCCCTTTTCATAACCCAGAATGAAGCAGAGCGTAGATAAAGCATCCCCATCCACAGAATGGTCACTGATAACAGTAACACCCGAAAGTCCGCTGTTTACGGGATAGCCGTCAGAAGTGGACAGAATATGGTGATAAAGCACATCATCCTTGATAAAGTACCGCTCATAGTTGCCTGAGGATACCAGTGATTTATCCTGAATGGTAAGCGTAAGAGCGGCAGTACCGGTATCGGAAAAGGGTTGCTGTATACCTACTTTAAAGGGAGTATCATCCGGTTTCTGGCCAATAGTCAGAACATTACCGCCAAGATTAATAATTGCACTTGTAACCTGTCTGGAAAGCAGATATTCTTTTACCCGGTCAGCAATATAGCCTTTAGCAATAAATCCAAGGTCGAGCCGGGCATCAGGATCTTTCAGGGTGACCTGATTGCCTTCCAGAATGACATTTTTATAATTTACATGGGAAAGCGCCTCTTCAATTTCCGTTTGAGAAGGCACGATTCCTTCATTATCATCCCCGAAATTCCAGAGAATGGAGAGAGTACCGATGGTAGGGTCCACAAGACCGTCTGACAGCTTTGCATAGGAAAGGGCGATGCCAAGAAGTTCTGCGGTTTCTTCATGTACGGTGATGGCTGCGCCGTTACTGTGGTTGATATTCCAGATATCACTCCCTTCACTGGTACGGCTCAACATCCGGTCATAAGCATCAATCAATTCCATACAGCCCTCAAACAGTTCATCAGGATGTTCCTCATAGAGAGTAATGGAAACCACTGTATTCAGATAAAAGCCTGTTCTGGTCTCTTTTACAGGACTGCTTTTACAGCCTGTGAGAGTTAAAGTTACAGTGAAAAACATAATGATCATATAAAGAAACAGGACAATTCCTGCTGCTTTTTCTTTATTATTTTCAATTTGCAAAATCATAACAGAGATTTTCTCCTAAGCTTATAGTTGTAAATTATCGGGTAATTATAGTATACTTTCTTTACAAAAGCACCTGTTTTTGGCGCGGTGAGTGAAAGAGAGTGATAGTTTATGCGTTTACCGGATGAATCGGATGAGAGCGGAATGAGTACACCGGTCATTTATACTATAGTAGTTGTGTCCGCCCTGATTCTTATTATATTAGCCTGTGTGCTGATCAGCAATAACCAAAATAATTCAAATCGGCTGAAAAGTCAGCCTGTCCCTACTCCTTCTCCCGTAGAAGAACCTGAAAATACTATGGAGTTTGCAGAGGGTCAGCAGGACATAGAAGCCCTTTATAATGACCATAAGCTTCGGGCAGATGACCTTGATTTCTGGGATATGTATGATGCAAAGGAACCGGTGATTGTGGAAGAGGAATCCCCTTCTCCGGCCTCAGATCCTTCCCCGGAAGCCTCCCCGGAGCCGACGGATGAGGAAAAGGCAGCTGATGGAAAACACGTGCTTGTGTCCTACAAGGACGGGACAGAGGAATGGCTGGCAATTGATGAGGATCTCCCTGTTCGTGATTATGATTTTACCAAAATGAAAACCACCAATGGTAAAATGACTTATTATGAAGGTAACAAGAAGCTGTCCAGGCTTGGTGTTGAGCTGTCAGAAGACAGCGGAGAAGTTGACTTTGAGACTTTGCGGGAAGCAGGCATTGATTTTGTGCTGCTTAAAATAGGAGGCAGAGGTTACGGAACCGGGCTGATTTCTATCGATAAAAATTTTGTGACTAATATGGAAGCAGCACAGAAAGCAGGATTGGAAATCGGTGTATATTTCTGTTCTCAGGCGGTAACTGTGGAAGAAGCGGTGGAGGAAGCCAAATTCGTGACAGATAATCTGATTCCTTATCAGATTACTTATCCCGTAGCATTCCGCATGGATAGCATTACGAATGATAATGCAAGGACAGATATTCTGGATGCGGAGCAGAAGACCCAGATCGTGGAAGCCTTCCTGAATGATGTGGAAGGGGCAGGCCATGAGGTGATTCTGTATGGTGATAAGGACTGGCTTCTTACGGAAATATTGCCTTCGGAGCTTTTAAAGGAGTATGACGTGTGGCTTGCGGATGCTTCACCCATACCGGATTATCCCTATCAATTCAAAATGTGGGAATATGCTATGGGAGCAGTTGTTCCCGGAGTGGAAAAAGAAGTGAATTATACCATCAGTTTTGTGGACTATACAAAGCGATGATCATGGCACCGCATAATTTAATATTTTTTTGGAAACAGGGAGTCTGGTATAAATGTCGGCGTAGGCAGAAGGGGAAAGCCCCTCAATATAATTGGGGGTGAAATTCTTTGTTACGCCGGCTTTTTTTAAAATATCAACAGCCTTGTTATAGGCGATGGCAGCTTCGATATCGGAATCGTAAGTTCCGATAGTGTAATTCCCATGGATGTGAATTTTAGAGACATATTTTGTTCCTTTCCCGGATTCTTTTCTGGTAACGCCATGATAAATATTAAAAATTTCAATATTTTCGTAACGAAAATCGTAAGGATCTCCGTTGACAAAACGATAATCTCTGTTTACAACGGCATAATTCTTAATCCCGTACCGGTTTGCAATATTGACCTGCATCCCGTAATCCGTTACAAAAAAATGGCGTCCCCTCTGCATGATGGTTCTCTTTGAATAGTAAAAAAGGTCATCAATATCAAACTTCAGTATCATTTCAGGAGAAAGAAGATACTCAAAGTATTTTGGGTGAAGATAAATGGGAGTGGAGATATAGATTCCGTTATCCCGAAAATTGATGAGAGAAACCCATTTGCCAAAGGGAAGAATGCGGTGAGGAGAGTGATCCTTCAAAGAAAGAGAGGTATCCCGGATCAGGGAAGATGCTTCTAAATACGCAGCAAAAGCCATAGAAGCTGTTTCATAGCTTCCAAGACTGATGTGCTTTTGTTTATAGGTGATGGAAGAACGGTAATAAACAGTACCGTTCTTTTTTTGTGCCGGAAAAACACCGGGCAGTTTTTTTTCCATAAAAGACCTCTCTGAAAACCTCTTCAAAAGCAGGAGCGTTTCTGAAAAATATTTAATGGTATTTTACCATAACTCATGCATTTTTGAAATAAATTACCCCAAAATACAAAATTTAGAAATATTTTGAAGAAAGCTTGT
>JBJEMT010000011.1:0-2607 GCA_051879815.1 Suilimivivens sp.
GAACACAAGAATGTATTTGCTTACGCAATAGAAACTGCCTGTGATAAAAATGGCTCTGGAATGTAAATCCCAGAGCCGCTTTGTCTACAGTCTGAAGGTACGCTGCCAAGCGTACCTTTTTTGCCCTGAAAAGGGAGGATGCCAAGTAAGCTTTGCTTACTTGGCATTTATTATGAAAAAGTTATTTAAAAATCAATTACTTTGTAATCATCTGTTTCATTTCTGTATCTTATGGTATCAGTATAGAATGCAGAAATGTCTAAAGAATGATTTGTTATTGAAGTTTTTTTAAATTAAATGTTAACAAAATATGAACATTACTTACATTCTTTCAGGTTCCGGATAATCTACTCCGAATGTTTCCACAGTGACAGATTTCATTCTCTGTTCTTCCAAAGGGCGATCAGAATAGTCGGTGGGTGTCTCTGCAATCTTATCCACATTTTCCATTCCTTCGATAACCTTGCCAAAAGCAGCATAGGAGCCGTCTAAGTGGGGCGCATTCTTATGCATGATAAAAAACTGTGAGCCTGCAGAATTTGGCATCATGCTTCTTGCCATGGAAAGAACACCTGCCGTATGCTTTAAGTTGTTTTCCACGCCATTTGCGGCAAATTCGCCCTTGATACTGTAACCGGGACCGCCCATGCCTGTGCCTTCGGGATCTCCTCCCTGAATCATAAAACCGCGGATAACGCGGTGGAAGATCAAACCGTCATAGAAATTTTTGTTAATCAGACTGATAAAATTATTTACGGAAACAGGAGCGATATCAGGATAAAGCTCTGCTTTGATCACATCTCCGTTTTCCATGGTAAATGTTACAATAGGATTCTGTGCCATTGTATATACTTCCCTTCTTTTCATTTTTTTACAGATATATTATAATCATAACATCTCTATTGTATCGAAATTGAAGGGACTTTGCAATGCTAAAGTGCGTGGTGTTTATGGTAACTGAATCCGGTCTTGATGGTCTTTTGGAACAGAGGGCAAGTATTGAAAAGACATTGTATGCCGGTGAAATAAAAGCAGTGTTTACATCATGCCAGGATTACAGGTGTGATTTGGCAAAAGAAGATCAGCTGCTGATAACAGATGATGCAGAAACTCTGAAATGGCTTTTGAAAGAAGGCTTTTTTGCCATAGCGCTGTATCATGATAAAAACAGGGAGGTCTCTTTTCCGGAAGCACTCTATGTGGTGGAGAATGTGGAGGAGCTTACCCTCAAAGCGTATGATGAGGTTTACAGGCGGCTGGCGGGGCTGCCATGGGATATTCTTGAAACAGAACGGCTTTTGGTGCGGGAGAGTACGGTAGAGGATGTGAAGGAGTTTTACAGAATATATGGAGACCCTTCCGTTACCTGTTATATGGAAGGTCTGTTTCAGGATCCGGATGAAGAAATCGCATATATGAAATCTTATATTAAACAGATTTACGGATATTACGGGTTTGGTATGTGGACAGTCCTTTTAAAAAGTACCGGACAGGTAATCGGCAGGGCAGGCTTAAGCATAAGGGAAGGCTATGAACTGCCTGAGCTTGGTTTTGTCATTGATGTAATGCATCAGAGAAGGGGATATGCCTTTGAAGTCTGCAGTGCCATTTTGAACTATGCAAAGGAAGAACTCTTTTTTGAAAAGGTGCAGGCGCTGGTGCAGGAAAAAAATGAGGCTTCCCTAAAATTATTATATAAACTGGGATTTCAATATGAAAAAAATGTATTTGAGAACGGGCAGGAATACCGGTTGATGAGAGTTTCAATTTGACAACATAAATCCTTTGTGATAGGCTAATACTGTATTTATAATTTAAACGCGATGACGAAGAGAGTAGGTACAGGAAAGCTTTACAGAGAAAGTTCCCGCAGATAACTGCAGGCTGGAAGGAACTTAAGCGGCAATGGACTGAAGATGGCTTCCGAGCAGTGCACCGACCCGGTTATGAAGTAGAAGTAAGCGGTTAGATTGCAACAGGTTCCGCCTGTTACAGCGGCAGGGTATAATTTAGTAAGAATATGTACCCGATGAGGTTTTTTTCGCAAGAGAGAAATGAAAAGAAGTGGTACCACGGTTTAACAGCTGTCTTCTGTCGTTATGGATAGAAGGCAGCTTTTTTAACCTGTTTATTACTGGTGTTGGAGAAATACTCTCCCTCACAGGAAAAGAAAGGAGTTCTATAGGACATGAACAAGGGAAAATATTACATTACAACGGCGATTGCCTACACATCAGGCAAGCCTCACATCGGCAACAGCTATGAGATCGTATTGGCAGACAGCATCGCCCGTTTCAAAAGAAAGGACGGCTATGATGTTTATTTCCAGACAGGAACCGACGAGCATGGACAGAAAATTGAGTTGAAAGCGCAGGAAGCAGGCATTACGCCCAAGGAATTTGTGGATAACGTGGCAGGAACCATTAAAAAATTGTGGGATCTGATGGATACTTCGTATGATCATTTTATCCGTACCACAGATGATTATCATGAAAAACAGGTGCAGAAGATCTTTAGGAAGCTTTATGATCAGGGTGATATCTATAAAGGTGCTTATGAGGGACTTTACTGTACCCCCTGTGAATCTTTCTGGACAGAATCCCAGCT
>JBJEMT010000012.1:0-10167 GCA_051879815.1 Suilimivivens sp.
TGAAATAAGTGAATATCTGTTGAGTATTAGTGAGTATTTTAATATACTCCTTTCAGAAAAGCAAGTATATAAAGAGGAAAATTATTATGTTTAATAAGGGATGGCAGCCAAAGGAATATAAAGGTGTTCAGGACGAGATCAGGCAGCAGCATATGAAAACAAAGGATATGAGTTTAAAGGAAAAGCTGTCTTATTTCTGGTATTATTATAAAGTGCATACTTTTGTCATTATTATTGCTGTTATCGCTGTCTGCAGCTATATTTATACGATGGCTACAGCAAAAGATTATATTTTTTATGAGATCATGCTGAATTCTTCCCAGCTGAACGGAGATGTCCTGGAAGCCTCCTTTGGTGAGTATGCAGGACTGGATCTGGAAAATTATGAATGTTTTATTGATACGCTCTCCACGTTATCCTATCAATCACAGTCAGGATATGACATGGCTACCTTTCAGAAAATAATTGCCCTGATACAGTCAAAGGATCTTGATGCAATGGTACTGGATGCCGAGGTATTTTATAATTTTTCCTTTAATGGTATGATGATGGATCTTCGGAATGTCTTAAGTGAAGAGGAACTTGCCAGATACGAAGGTAACATTTACTACATCGATTATGCAGAAATCCGTAAAGCCGAAGAAGAGGAAGACACTGCTTCTCTTACTCAGGAAGATGAAGACCGCAATCAGGCTACCTTGGAAGAAATTTCTGCCGAAGCAGAAACTCATAAACATCCGGAAAATATGGAGGAGCCGGTTCCCGTCGGAATTTTTGCAGATAACGCACCTCTTGTCCAAAAAACAGGCTGCTACAATGGGCTGGTGCCGATTTACGGCATCGTCATTACAAGCCAGCGGACAGATACCGCGAAAAAATATCTGGACTATATCTTTGATGAAAATATTCCTTTTGAGAACATGATCACGGTCTACTACTGATCCTGTTTAAATCCGTGCAATTACGAAGATATCGTAAATTGCCTTAATAGCTGCTTCAAAGTCATCATTGGCAACACCGATGATGATATTTAATTCGCTGGAACCCTGATCGATCATCTTCACATTGACATTGGCATGGGCAAGGGCGGAAAAAATACGTCCCGCAGTACCTCTTGTAGATTTCATACCGCGTCCTACAACTGCAATCAGCGCGAGATCTGCTTCAATGTCAATGCAGTCAGGATCAGCCAGTCTGTGAATCGCTGATACCACTTTCTGCTCCTTATCGATAAATTCATCCTGATGGACGAAGACTGTCAGGGTATCAATACCGGAAGGAACATGTTCAAAGGAAATGCCGTAATCCTCAAATGCCTGCAATACCTTTCTTCCGAATCCGATTTCCGAGTTCATCATGGCTTTTTCAATATTGACAGAACAAAATCCTTTCTTTCCTGCCACACCTGTGATCACATATTTGGGTTTCTGACAGGTACTTTCCACAATCCAGGTTCCTTCATCCTCCGGCTTATTGGTATTGCGGATATTGATTGGAATACCTTCTCTTCTTACAGGGAAGATGGCATCTTCATGAAGGACGCTGGCACCCATATAGGAAAGTTCTCGAAGTTCTCTGTAGGTAATCGTCTCTATAGCTTCCGGATTTTCAATAATTCTGGGATCTGCAATCAAAAACCCCGAAACGTCCGTCCAGTTTTCATATACATCAGCCTTGACTGCTCTGGCAACAATGGAACCTGTTACATCAGAGCCGCCTCTTGAGAAGGTCTTCACCCTGCCGTCCGCATAAGCTCCGTAAAATCCCGGTATAACGGCTCTTTCAAGTCCTGCAAGACGTGTACTTAAAATTTCGTTGGTAACCTCGGAATCAAATTCTCCATTGTCCTTAAAACGGATCACTTCCGCAGAATCTATGAACTCATACCCAAGGTAAGCGGCCATAATGATACCGTTTAAATATTCCCCTCTGGAAGCTGCATAGTTTTCTCCTGCTTTTCCCTTAAAATTCTTTTCAATCGTCTTAAATTCATCCTTTAAGGAGATTGTAAGCCCAAGTCCGTCAATGATTTCCTGATAACGCTCTGCGATAGCCGCAAGTTCTTTCTTAAAATCTTTGTCAGCCTCTGCCAGATGATAACAGTCATACAGCATATCTGTTACCTTGGTATCGCCCGAAAACCTTTTGCCGGGTGCGGAAGGGATCACATATCTTCTCTCCTTATCAGCGTGAATAATATCCGCCACTTTCTTAAACTGCTCTGCACTGGCAAGAGAGCTTCCGCCAAATTTTACTACCTTTTTCATAATCTTTTCTCCTCATAATTCGTTTTATCTTAATCTCTTAATTCTGTCATTATTTCTGCAATAACCTATCTATTATTGTATGCCCTTTTGCAACAAAATTACCACTTTCCTTTGCTTCCTTTTCATTATAACTCCAGTTGTGCTTCTGAGGCTCTGTGCTGTCATAAAGCAAATACGGCACGCTGTCCGCTGTATGAGTCCTGACCCTGATAGGCGTAGGATGATCCGGCATTACAAGCAGTCTGTAATCTGTTTTTTCCTCATCAAGAGCCTTTGTCAAAGGTCCGATCACTCTCTGGTCCAGATACTCGATTGCCTTTACCTTCTTTTCCACACTGCCCTGATGTCCCATTTCATCAGGCGCCTCCACATGAATATAGGCAAAATCATAACCGTTTTTCAGCGCATCAAGAGCCGCCTGTGTCTTCCCTTCATAATTGGTATTCAGACCTCCGTTGGCACCATCCACATGAGCAACACCCATGCCCGCACCAACAGCAATCCCTTTAAGCAAATCAACGGCCGAAACCATCATACCCTTTACCCCGTTTTTTTCTTCAAAGGAAGAAAGCATAGGCTTGGTGCCGGCTCCCCAGAACCAGCAGCAGTTGGCGGGATTTAAGCCTTTCTTTTTGCGCTCCATATTAAGAGGATGATCTTTTAATATTTCATAACTCTTTTTCATCATGTAAAGCAGATTTTCATCGGAAGGAAGATACTGTCCGATCACCTGTCCCAGTACATCATGGGGCTGGGATAATTCCAGAACCTGTCCTTTGTTCCAGATCAGGCAATGACGGTAGCTGGTGCCTACATAAAACTGGTATGTCTCATTCTGCAGTTCTTTCTTTACCTCATTAAGAAGCACGGCACAATCCTCTGTGCTGATTTCACCTGAACTGTGGTCAATGATAATCTGTTCTTCAAAAGGGACATCATTTTCCGAAATGGTTACAATATTGCAGCGAAGAGCGATATCCGTATCCTTCATGGGGACACCGATGCTCAGGGCTTCCAGCGGGGAACGTCCCGAGTAATAAATCTTTGGATCATATCCAAGCACCGAAAGATTGGCGGTATCTGACCCCGGCTTCATTCCCTCGGGAATCGTATGAACCAGCCCGATCTCGGAAAACCTGCTCAACCTGTCAAGCGCGGGTGTATCCGCGTATTCCAGCGGGGTTTTTCCCCCTAAGGACTCTATTGGCTCATCCGCCATTCCGTCACCCAATACTACTACAAACTTTTTATTACTCATGATGCTACTTCCTTTCAGTTGTCCATCGAATTTTCTGTTTCTGCGCCTGTTTTCTTTATTCTTCTATCCTGATCCTGCTGATAATGCCAACTTTATCAGCTTTTTCATTAAATTCCTTTTCGCTCATCACATCTGTCGCAAAGGCAAATTCACCGGGAACATCGGCTTCAATTACTTTGACGCTCTCAAATGTGGCGATTGCTTCTTTTTCTTTATCAGCGCTCACTCTTACAAAGAAGCTTCTCTTTGCCTCTTCAATTCCTGTAAGTGCCACATTCTCATCATCCCAGAAGCACATGATTACCTTGCCGATATGCCTTGCACAGTCCACCACATCGGAAACCACTGCACTGGCTGTGGGCAGCTTACCTGCACCTCTTCCGTAATACATGGAATCCCCAAGCATATTTCCGTGAACACAAACAGCATTAAACACATCATTTACCATATAAAGAGGATGGTTCTTGCTGATCAGAAAAGGCGCTACCATAGCGTAGAATTTACCATCCACTTCCTTGCTCTGGGCAAGCAGTTTAATGGTCTTTCCCATAGCATGGGCATAAATAAAATCTGTTGAAGTGATCTTTGTAATTCCTTCTGTATAGATATCTTCATACTTTACATTTTTACCGCTCATCAGAGAGGAAAGGATTGCAATCTTACGGCAGGCATCATAGCCCTCCACATCAGCCTCCGGATTTCTCTCTGCGTAACCTTTTTCCTGCGCTTCCTTCAGTACATCCGCAAAATCCGCACCTTCCTTTTCCATCTTGGATAAGATGTAGTTGGTGGTTCCGTTCAGGATACCTGTAATGGCATCAATCTTCTCTGCTGTCAGGGAATAATTCAAAGGACGGATAATGGGAATACCGCCGCCTACACTTGCCTCAAACAGGTAATTGCACTTGTTCTCATGGGCGATTCTGATCAGTTCAGGTCCATGTGTTGCTACCAGTTCCTTGTTGGAAGTGCATACGCTCTTCCCCGAAAGAAGAGCTCTCTTTGTGAAATCATAGGCAGGTTTTAATCCCCCCATGGTCTCACAGATGATCTTTACCTCGGGATCATCCAGAATCTGATTGACATCATGTACCACTTTATTTTCGTAAGGATCGCCGGGAAAATCTCTCAAATCCAGAATATACTTGATATTCAGTTCCTCTCCCGATTTCTTGTTGATCTCCGCTTTATTCTTTTCAATTACCTCTACGACACCGCTTCCTACCGTACCGTATCCTAAAACCGCTACCTGAATCATTTTCCATTTTCCTCCTGTTTGCTTTGCTCTTGGAAGAATAACACCCTGTGCTATTCTTCATGAAAGAAGCTATAGTTTTTCTATTCCTTAGCCAGTATTTTTACATTTCTGACCCCTTTGTGTTTCTCCATGGCCTCCAGCATCTCGGAAACATTTCCCGTTGTGGGAAGCACCTGCATGCTTAAGCTTAAGGATGCCACACCGTTAATGGGAATACTCTGATGGATGGTCAGTATATTTGCCCCAAACTCTGCAATGATCTTAAGCACATCAGACAATAGTCCCGGCTCGTCTTCCATTTGAAAAGTAAGGGTAATGGTGGTTCCCTGGGAATGCTCATGAAATTCAAAGATATCCTCTTTATATTTATAGAAGGAACTGCGGCTGATTCCCACCTGATCCGCTGCTTCATTAACAGTATTTACTTTCCCCGTGTCAAGAAGCTTCTTGGCTTCCACTACTTTAAGAAGCACCTCAGGCACTGCCTGTTCCTTTACTACATAATAACGATTTCCCATAAGCTACCTCATAAATACATAATCAACAACCATTTATTATGAAAAATCCCTCATCCGCGCACATTTGTCTTTTTGAGTCTTTGTTGTAAAGACACTTGTGCGCCACCGAGGGATATTCTATCACATTGCTTTTGTTTAGGCAAGGGCATTTTTCACAAAATTTCTGATATCCGCCTGCAAATAACATTTCAGCATCTGATCACCCTTAAATTTTTCGAAAATCAGCTGATGCAATAATTTTTCAATGAGTTTTTCCAAATATTCTGCATCTCTTTCAAGAAATAGCTCGCTGAGTGCTACATATTCTTTTTCGCCCGTTCTCTCAGATTCATCATAATCACCTTGCCAGATTCATTTTAGCCTTTTCGTATTCCTCCACGGTGGTTCCTGTTCCTTCACATGCCTGCTTTAAATCCACATCAAAATTTTTCATGGCAGCTTCCACACTTATGATCAGTCTCGAAGCATCTCCAATTTCTTTTCCAATTTCTTTTCCTTCATTTCTCTCATCTTCCATCCATTCCTTTAATCCCTGGCACATATCCACTTTCCCACCTTTCTTATATTTATCCTTTATCTTCATCATCTTTTTATCCCCTGTATGATTTATCACCATATCGTAAGCATCCTCTTCTAAGAATGCATAGGCTTTATCTGTATTTATCAATTCTTTTAGTTTCTCTTTATTTTTCGAAAAACGGATAAAGTCAAATACCTGTTTCACATCTGTTTTAAAGATATCCGTGTTCTCCAGCTTTTGTACCTCTACAACATGGATTTGGTAATTGGATACTTTATTTCTCAGGCTGTCCGGAATTCCCGTAAAATCAAGAATCCCGTGGATATCCTTTGCACCATCCCATTCCTTTTCTCCGTAATATAGCACAAAGGTTACTGTAGGGTACAATCGGCTTTTCTTCTTGAAGCCGTACAGGTATTCCCCCTTTGTAAGCCCCTGCGGATTTGCTCTCACTTTTCTCCGAATCTGCACTGCCTGCCTTTCATATTCTCCTGCAGATCTTTCCCCTTTACAAAGGGAACTCCATCACATCCGATACCATTGATAATATCGGCATACCTCTCATTGTCAGCAAAGAAAATGCTGGCACTCATGTCTTTTTCCATCTCTTCCTCCTGTTTTCCGCAGGAGATCATCTGAAATCTCCTGCTCTTAATGTATTCGGGTTGGGTAATTAAAAGCATTGATTTCCTGAAATTCTCTGATGTACCGATACCGGATGATACCGATGTGAGACGGCATAAGCCTTGTGAAATAGAAAACTGTTATGCTTTGATGGTATATTATCACATTTCCTAACGAAATGCAATATTTTTCATTCGTACCAGGAATACACCCGGCAATAACAAAGGAGAGACAACCTTTCGTCATCTCTCCTATCTAAAAGAAAAAACTCCCCACGAATTTTTCCTATGACCGCTTACCTCTTGAAACACCCGGGGCATCCATATGATCACTCAGAGTGAATTTCAGTTTATAATCCCTGCTCATCTCATTCATATCAAAATCAAACTGTATTCTATTCTGAACAACACCAATGTTATCAATCCCCGCATCAAGCAGAATAATGATATGTTTCGTTGATGAATATTTATAATGCATATCAACAGCCCTTATGTTCTTTCGAATTGCGATCTGCAGAAGATCAGAGACTTCATTTAGCTTATCGTCCTGATTATCCTCTGTCTCATATTCAATTTCAACCTGCACGACCTCTACAGAATGATTATATCGCAGGCCAATATTCTGCATATATTTATAGAATTTGTCAAAATCATTTATGACCTTTTTCTGTTCCGATGCATTGCTGAGCTTATGAATCATATTTTCAATATCGGTCAAAACATTTTGCTGCTGTGTATCGCTCTCGCTGATAGACAGTGTATCTATGATATTCAGTTTATCAGCGTCCATCATCTCAACAAACTTGTCCAGCAACTCCGGATCAAACTGGCTGCCACGACCATTTATCAGTTCTTCTCTAATCTTTTCCTGAGACAATGCCTTTCGATAAATTCGGTCTGAACTCATCGCGTCATAGGCATCTGCAATACATACAATGCGTGCATTGACAGGAATATCAAGTCCGCTACGCCCACTGGGATATCCCTTTCCATCAAAGCGCTCATGATGATACCTTGCAACTTGTGAAGCCCCGGGTACTGCGACCATGTTTTTTAAAATATCCGAACCAACAATTGTATGTGATTTGATTAGTCCGAACTCCATTTCTGACAATCTGGACGGTTTATTCAAAATGGCATCCGGAACACCAATTTTTCCGATATCATGCAAGAGTGCCTCATATCGAAGCATGGATATCTGTCCCTTATCCCATCCTAAAGCCTCTGCCAGTCTGGTTGCGTAAAATGCCACTCTCATGGAATGCCCATTTGTGTATTTGTCCTTGGCATCTAACGTGCCTGCCAGGGTTTCAAGCATCTTCATCGAAAGTATCATTTTTTCAGCGGATGCATTTGCTTTCTCAGCAGCAATAACCGCCTCTTTCACTGCGTCTCTTCTCTTTCTAAGCGTACTGTTTATCATCCGGGCAAACACAAACACGCATAACAAAAGGGAAAAAGCGATGGCAGCTTCCGGCCCAATGTCTTTGTTGTACCCATCATCAAAGGCTCTTGCCATGACAGCAAGCAATTCACCCAAAAGAGAAATAATGAGTGTAAAAATAGATAATTTCGAGTCCTCATATAAAATGCTGATAATAATCGGTATTGTAAAAATAGCGAATGTAACCGAGAACTGATAATGCGAGTAAGCAACATCTGCACACATCAACGTCATAAAAAGCATAAGAAAATATCTTTTTAACTCTTCGTTCTCCACTCTTTTCTCTGCTACCTTGCTGAGTACTACCATTCCAAAATTAAAAATAGACGTAATCAAAAGATAACGAATCAGCTTTTCAACAATTGTGTCCGGTCCATATCCCTGCGATCTCGTCACATAAAGCAGCACATTGTTCAGTATTTCAATCACGCATACAATAACTGCTATGATGAGCTGCACCCTGATGATGAGTCGGCTCCATTTTTCATATTCTACTGTATATACATTGTTATCCATATTCTTCATAATCTCTCCGACAGACATTTTCTCTCAAATCTATCATTTCAATATTATCATCCGGCTTATTTTCAAACAATATACTTGGGACGAATCGACATGGTTTGGGACGAATCGACATAAGAAAATCCGGAGAGCACCATCAGTCCATTAAAAAATGTAGTTTTTCCATCGAATTAGGTGCTAAAAAATGTATTTTAAACAATTGAATAGATGCCGAAAAATGTGATATACTACTTTTATTGAAAGGAGGTTAGGTTATGCTTAGATTTGCAATGGAAAAACTTCATATATGGAAAGAGAAAGCGAACAGAAAACCACTTATTATCATGGGTGCAAGACAGGTTGGCAAAACCTGGTTGATGAAGGAGTTTGGGCGCACCTGTTATGAGAAGGTTGCCTATATCTCTTTTTATAATAATAAACGCATGAGCGATGTTTTTCAGACAGACTTTGATGTGAAAAGAATTCTTATGAACCTGAATATTGAATCAGGCGTAACCATAACGCCGGGAAATACACTTGTGATATTGGATGAAATTCAGGACACACCTAAGGTTTTGGAGTCCTTAAAGTATTTCTGTGAAGAGGCACCGGAATATCATGTAGTTTCGGCAGGCTCTCTTTTGGGAGTTGCTATTCATGAAGGAGTCTCTTATCCGGTGGGAAAGGTAGATATTCTGGATTTATACCCGCTGAATTTCCGTGAATTTTTATGTGCTATGGAAGAAAAAGGATTATCGGACGCGCTTGCCACGAAGGACTATACTTTGATTGATAATTTTTCTGACAAATATTTATTCTGGATGAAAAACTATTATTACACCGGCGGCATGCCGGCAGTGGTAGATGCTTTTCGCACACACAGGGATTATCAGGAGGTTCGGCAAATACAAAGTGATATTGTGCGACAATATGAGGGTGATTTCGGTAAACATGTTGATGCCAGGACATTACCAAGAATCAGAATGGTATGGGATGCCATCCCTGTTCAGCTGGCCAAAGATAACAGAAAATTTTTCTTTGGTCAGATGAAAAAAGGAGCACGCAGCAGTGACTTCGAAATTGCTATTCAGTGGCTGCTTGACTGCGGTCTAATCTACAAGGTAAGTCGTGTAAATGAGCCTCGCATGCCTCTTAAAGCCTATAAAAGCATGAATGCCTACAAACTATTTATGCTGGATGTTGGACTATTGGGAGCATTAAGTGAACTGACCGCAGAATCTATTTTAGAGGGAAATGATATTTTTGTGGAGTTTAAGGGGGCTCTGACTGAACAGTATGTCCTGCAGCAGTTAATTTCGGACACCACTTACACCGCATATTATTATGGAACAGAAAGTGCGAATTTTGAACAGGATTTTCTTGTGCAAAAAGGAAATTGCATTGTGCCGATTGAGGTAAAAGCAGAGGGAAATTTAAGATCACAGAGCCTTAAGGCATATTGCGATAAGTTTCACCCGGAAGAAGCTGTACGCTTTTCGACCAAAAAATACATGGATCAGGGTTGGATGAAGAATATCCCTCTATATGCAGTGTGTAATTTGTAGCATATTTGTACCCGGCATACACCTGTTGGAAACGTGCGCCGCCAGGCGCACATGACAAAGGAGAGACAACCTTTCGTCATCTCTCCTCTATCTAGAAGAAAAACTCCCCACGAATTTTTCCTGTTTATTCAAATAAATGATTTACTTTTAAACTTCTTCTATCGTTGCGCCAACAAGCTTGGCAAAATAGAAATATCCATAGAAATAATCTTC
>JBJEMT010000013.1:0-9894 GCA_051879815.1 Suilimivivens sp.
AAAGGGCATAGCAAATAAACCATCTTATGAGGTGGTTTTGAAAAAATAAATATAGACACAACACCTAATCAAGTAACAGGAATAACATCATCCTTGATGGTGTAACCTCGTTGCTTAAGCAGACTAAGTGCCTGTGAAGTAGTCAATACTTTTGATTCATTAACAGGACGTGATTCAAGAAAGCCTTCCGGTGTATATGGTTTTAAATCTGTGAGTATGTGCCAGATAGCGGTTGATAAAAGCTCATTCAGGAGATATATGCTCGAATTGAGAATATAAGCAATTTCCATATATGGGAGCCGATCTTGTTAAGAGAGTCAGCTTTCGCACGGATTATAAATATGTGATTTGTGGGAATTATATTGTGCGGTATAAGATTGGAAAGAGTACGTGGAGATTTACCGGGTGGTGAATCGGTATCAGGATATTACGAAGATATTTCAATAAGACTCTTTTTCTAATAGATAAACATGGGATATTATAGAAAATAAAATTTATGTAGCTTGGTTTTTACACTGAAATATATAGAATCATGTAAAGGAGAGTATCATTATGAATGAAAAAACAAAAATATGTCCAATTTGTCCGAGAGGATGTGACCTTACCTCGCCACATTGCGGAAGAGGAGAGGAATTTGCAAGAACAGGCATACTGCCGCAGCAGGATGGGGAGCACAGCCATGGACATGCGCACGAACATGGTCATCGCTTACAGTTTGAAAAAAAGGAACAGCAGCTGGTTATGAAGTATCTGCATCATGCAGTTGGCGTGGCTGATCATGGTGGAATAACACAGGAAAATGCATCGGAGATGTTTTCCGTGCTTACGGAGGAAGAAACTATTCAGTTAATGAAACTTCTGGAAAAATTATCCGATCACTGGATGAAGATAGCACCGGAAAAACCATTTCATCATGGAAAAAGATAATCTGTGGGATCGGGCTGTTTGAAATTAACTATTGCTGTGAGGGAGACAGGCTATCGGCAGGTTGGATTTTGTAACAATATGAACGTCAGTATAATAAAATTTTTCGGGTAGCACATCTCTCCAATCTATATACAAACTGCATGGAAAGTAGATTATAAATTTAATGACAAGCTAAAATGAGCAGGTATTGCAGAGTGTTTGTAATATCTGCTTTTTATATGGCTGTTAATAATTTCCGGGACTATTCTTATGTATTAACAAAAGAATAGTCAAGAAAATTATCTTATTTTTTATTGACAGCCTAACAATCGTTAGGTAAAATAAATCTAACAGTTGTTAGGTAGCGGGTGATAATATGAACGAGACAAAGAAAAAAATACTGGATGTTTCATTGGAATTGTTTTCGAAAAAAGGGTACTCAGCGGTTTCCATCAGAGATATCTGCAAAGTTGTGCAGATCAAAGAAAGCTCTGTTTATTATCATTTTAAAAATAAACAGGCTATTTTTGAGGAATTGCTGATGCAATTTGAAAACATAGCAACAGGTATGATGCAACAATTGGAAAAGAGCTTAGCGGAACCTTTGACTTCTGAAAAAGGTAATTTCTATGAAGGAACCTGCGAAATCTTTTTTGAAAAATATCTCATGGATGATTTTTGCAATAAAATGATGCGTTTGCTGTTGATTGAACAGTTTCATAATGATGAGATTCGGAAGCTATATGACTTCTGGATGTTTGAAAAACCATTAGATTTTCAGCGTAAAGTGTTTTCAGCACTTGCAGACATAGGATACATAAAAAATGCGGATAGCGATTATCTTGCAATGAAATATTATTCCCCAATCTATTGTTTTGCACAGAGATGGCTGTTTAGCGGAACATTGACGGAAGACCGTAAAGAAATTTTCAGAGTAAATGCGTATCGGCATATTAATAAGTTTTTCAAAGAAATTTAAAAAGGAAAGCGAGGTAATTACGATGAAGAATATTGTGATATTGGGTGCCAATGAAGGAATTGGCTTTTATTTGGCAAAGCAGCTGTTAGAGGACGGAAATAATGTGGGGATATTGGATATTTGTATTGATAATTTAGCTGATTTGAAACAGCGATATGGAGATCGATTATTTGTGATGAAGTGTAATGCAAAGGTGGCAGAGGAGATAGAAACGGCAGTCGATACATTTGCAGAAAAATATGATAGAATTGATATAGCAATCCATAATGCCTGTAAATGCACTTTTGGCTCAATGGAAGACTCTGCAGAGGAGGTTTACCGGGATGTATTTGAAGTGAATTATTTTGGGGCACTCCGGTTGACAAAAAGTGTTGTCCGTTATATGAAAGATACTGGAGGAAAAGTTATTTTTACATCATCAGAGGTGGGAGTGATGGGATTTACTAAAATCAGTCCCTATGCGTCTTCAAAAGGAGCAATAGAGGCGTTGGCTAAATGCATGAATATTGAATATAAAAAATATAATATCAGTTTTCATATTTTTCATCCGCCATTAACAAATACGAAATCAGCGTCACCGTTGCCTGTTCCGAAGGAATTTATGGCAGTTCCGGAAAAAGTGGGAGTGGGATTAGCGAAACACATAGACAGGAAATCTTTTATCATTTGCCATAGTTTATCACAAAAGATCCAGACAATGGGATGCTATATGTTCCCCATTAAAATGGGTAAGCTGATGAGCAAAATGACAGAAGCGTATGAAGAGGAGAACAGGCTCTGCAAGCAGGCATGAGACTTTCTGGATTTCAGGAGAATCAAACAATATGATTTTGAGTGTAAGCCGAAGAACCGACATTCCCAATTACTATTCGGACTGGTTTTATAACAGAATAAAGGAAGGCTTTGTGTGCGTGCGAAATCCCATGAATGCACATCAGGTCAGCAGAATAGAACTTTCACCGGAAGTGGTGGACTGCATTGTCTTTTGGACAAAAAACCCGGAGCCCATGCTGGATAGACTGGAGGAACTGTCAGCATATCAGTATTATTTTCAGTTTACGCTGACAGGCTACGGGAGAGATATGGAGCCCGGGGTGCCTCACAAAAAAGAAAAGATGATTCCCATATTTCAAAACCTGGCAGAGAAAATAGGAAATCGCAAAGTAATCTGGCGGTATGATCCGGTGATATTTACCGGGACATATACACCGGAGTATCATATAAAAGCATTTGAACAGATTGCAGGCGCATTGAATGGATATACCCATAAATGCGTGATCAGTTTTGGTGATGTTTATGCCAAAAATAAAAAGAACATGGAAGATATGGGAGCTTATGATGCGGATACTCTTGTCTTGACGGACTTTTCGAAAAAAATCAGTGAGATAGCAAGAGCAAACAAAATGGCAGTAGGAAGCTGTGCGGAAATGATTGATTTATCCGGCTGCGGTATTGCGCACAACAGCTGTATCGATAAAGAACTGATTGAGGAAATTATCGGTTGTAAAATAAGGGCTTCAAAGGATAAGAATCAAAGACCTGAATGCGGATGTATGGGGAGCATAGATATCGGAACCTATGATACGTGCAAGAACGGATGCAGATATTGCTATGCCTGTGACAGCCACAGCAGTGTGATGAAAAATTGCGGCAGATATGATGCCGGGTCTCCACTGTTGTGCGGGATACTTACCAAAGAAGACAAAATTACAGAGCGTAAAGTAAAATCCCTTAGGGAAGAGCAGATAAGTTTTTGCGGTTGATAAAAGGAGCAGGAAAAGATAAATATGATATACTTAAAAACATTTTACTTCCCGGACATTGAACGGGAGTACAGCTTTACCATGGCACAAAAAAGGACCTGCTATGACATCTTTTATCCTTTTCAGGTACTTTCAAAGCACGGGCTTACCAGGCTGGATTTTGAGTCGGTGACAATTTTATATGGTGGAAACGGCTCCGGCAAGACCACGGCTCTCAATGTGATAGCGGAGAAGCTTGCGCTTGACAGAGATACTTTATATAACAGATCCAATTTTTTTGAGAATTATCTGGAGGATAAATATTCTCATTTTCAGATGAAGTCGCTGGATGATTATGAGAGGCTTAAGAAGGTCAACATGGCGAAGAGAAAGACCCAGTCAAGGTATGTCCGTGAGAACCTGATGGACAATGTACGGGAGCATTCCAATGGGGAAAGCGCATTTATTTATTTCTCTGAGAAGATAAAAGAAAATGGGCTGTATCTTCTGGATGAGCCGGAGAACAGTCTTTCACCGGAGCGGCAGCAGGAGCTCCTTAAATTCCTTCAGGATTCTGTAAGATTTTTTGGTTGCCAGTTCATTATTGCCACACATTCTCCCTTTCTTCTGTCCATGAATGGAGCGAAAATCTATGACATGGACGAGGAACCGGTTGATGTAAAGAGGTGGTCAGAGCTTGAAAACGTTCGTGCATACTATGATTTCTTTAAAAAGCATGAGCATGAATTTAAGTAAAAAAGTGCAGGGGAATCAGACAAGGCTGATTCAGCGAATAAGAGACAAATAATCAAGGGTTCCGGCGGGTACGCCGGTGCCCTTTTCTAATAGGGAAATAAGTCCCTTCAAGGTATCTTCGATTTCTTCCGGTGCGGAAGGCACCAGAGAATTATCAAGCTTTACGGTAAGCACGATCAATGCAATTTCAGAAAGTGCAGCCGGGTGTTCAAAGTGAATTTCGCCACAGGCAATTCCCTGTGATATGATCTCAGTCAGAACCGGTTTAAGTTCAGAGACAACATAATTCAAATATTTCTGATGTAAAAAGGCAAGATCCTGTGCGCTTGTTGCAGAATCATGATTTTGCTTCATAAAAACGGCAGAAGAATTCCGGCATGCCTGAAAGAGCATTGCCATCCGCGTAAAAGAGGAGATATCTGTCCGGGATGATAAGGATTTTGCTGTCTGCAACGGCTGTTCATAGCTGCGTTTGATCAGGGCATCAACAATCGCATCTTTAGAAGGATAATAATAGTAGATACTTCCTTTTCCCATACCGGCTTTATCTGCAATCTCACTGACGGAAATATGTTGTATGCTTTTTTCTTCCAGTAATTGCTGCAGGGCATCAAGTATTTTCTGTGATTTCATTGGTTCCGCCATGAGAGAGCCACCTTTCCGATTAAAGTCAGATATATCATACCATATCGGAAAAAATGGAACAAGTGTCCTTTATTTATAGCACGTGATTGACCGTTGGTCGAAAAGCATGATATAATGAAACAAAATAAATTCGACTTATGGTCGAAGTGTGGAGGAGGAGCAAATGACATACGCGGAGTTTTTTTCTGAAATCAAAAATAAGTTTATGGGAGCAGATGTAAGTGACATTAAAGAGCATCTTGCCTATCAGTTCAACATTGAAGACGAAGAAGCCGGCGGCATTTTTTATGTGGAGGTAAAAGATGGACAGCTTTCCGTGGAGCCATATGAATACTACGACAGGGATGCCATGTTTACTTCAGATCCTGACACCCTTATGAAAATAGCAGAAGATAAAATAGATCCCATATGGGCATTTACCGTGCAGAAGCTAAAGGTTGAGGGAAATATTGATAAAGCTCTCAGATTGAAAGAGATTATAGAACTGAAGCAAAAACAGGCAAAGAAAAAGAAGTAGCTAAAATGATTGATTTGGAGGATATATGGGAGTAATAAAAATAGGAATTGCATGCGCCGGAGCACTTCTTGCAGCCGGAGCAGCAGAAACAGCTTACTTTTACGGAAGAACCATGATAAGACAAAATGCGGATCTGGAGCGGACCATGAAGATGGCAGGCACAGACTGGTCTCAGTATACGGATTTGCTGACAGAAAGAAAAGCCTTTATGCTGGCACAGCCTCATGAGGATGTGTATCAGACATCCTATGACGGATTAAAGCTTCATGCCACTTATTTTCCGGCAATCAAAGAGAATGAGGGTAAGAAGCGGATCGTGATCTGTTTTCATGGATATACCAGCAGGAGTCTGGCAGATTTTACAGGATTGACAGACTACTATTTCCGGCATGGATTTGCCATGCTGCATCCTGATGCCAGAGCCCACGGGGACAGTGAAGGCGAATATATCGGCTTCGGATGCCTTGACAGAAAAGATGCACTTGGATGGATTGACTGGGTGCTTGAAAAATGCGGAACTGATGTGGAAATATTTCTGCACGGCATTTCCATGGGCGGTGCTACGGTGTTGATGGCGAGCGGCCTTAAGCTGCCTTCCCAGGTAAAAGGTATTATTTCGGACTGTGGCTTTACCTCTCCCAAAGAGGTGTTCACACATGTACTTAAAACTATGTATCATCTTCCTCCATTTCCTGTTATGCAGGGGGCTGAAATCGTGAACAGGAAGCTTGCAGGATATGGCATGGATGAATGTAACGCTAAAAGAGAAGTGGCAAAGGCAAAGGTTCCCATTCTGTTCATTCATGGTTCGAAAGATACTTTTGTTCCGGCCAGAATGTGCCGGGAAATCTATGACTGTTGCGTATCGCCTAAGAAAATATTGATTGTGGAGGATGCAGCACACGGAGAAAGTTATTTTAAAGATATGGAAGCCTATGAAAGCGCATTGGATGAATTTATAGAAGCTTGTGAAAAAGATGGGGAGGGACTTGTATGAAAACAAGAAAAGGTTATAAAACATATCCGCTGACGGTTGCCCAGAAATTCCACTTTTTTTATCTGGACAGTTGCCCGAAAAAAGAGGTCGTGAATGTGGGAACCAGTCTTACTATTGAATATGAGCTGGATATTGATGTGTTAAGGCAGTCCATTTATAAGGCATACGAGCGATGCGAAGCAATGCGTCTTCGTTTTGCTTATGATAAGAAGGAAAAGCAGTGGTATCAGTATGTAGTGGAGAAAGAGGAACGGGAAATTGAATATGTTGATTTCTCCGGGAAAACCATGGAAGAAGCGGAAAGCATTATGACAGGGTGGACAAGAGTTCCCTTTGAAAGGGAGGATTCTCCCTTAAATCGAATTGTGATCATCAAAACACCGGATGGAAATCAGGGAGTCTATCTTCTTGGGGATCATATGACGCTGGATGCCCAGTCACTGATCTGCTTTTTGAAAGATGTTATTGAGATTTACTGTAATGCAATGTATGAGGGCGTAGAGTATCCGAAGGAGATGCGTTCTTATATTGAACAGTTGGAAAAGGATCTGGCATATGAGGCAGGAAGCAAGGCACAGCAAAGAGACAGGGAATATTTCCATAAGCTGATTGAACAGTCAGAGCCGATTTATAACGGTATTGACGGACCGGGGGCTCTTTTGGAAGAGAGAAAGAAAAATCCCAAAGCAAGAGCGGCATTATTTATCTCTCAGAATGTGGATTCCGCACTGGATATTTTCCACCTGGAAGAGGAACCTACCGCCCGCCTGATGAACTTCTGCGAGCAGCATCACATTTCCCTGCAGTGTCTGTTGATCATGGGTATTCGTACTTATCTGCAGAAAATGAATGGGAATGATGATGTATCCATTAACGTGGCTTATGCCAGAAGAGCGACTCTGGCAGAGAAAAAATCCGGCGGTACCAGAATTCATTCTTTCCCCTTCAGGACGATCATTCCGGAAGATAAGACTTTCCTTGAGGGAATACATATTATACGTGATGGTCAAAATGAAACATTCCGACATACTGACTTTGATCCGGTAGAGTATTTTGCATACAGAAGTCAGCTGTATCCGGTAGAGCCGGGAAGAACCTATGAACCCATGTCACTGACCTATCAGCCTATGACCTTAAAGGAGAAAGGATTAACCAAGCTTGGAGATATTAAGTACAAGACCAAATGGTATCCGAACGGTGCTACTTCGCAGGCAATGTATTTAACCGTCATGCACCGGTCGGAGGACAACGGACTTGACTTTAATTTTGAGCATCAGGTAGCAGCGGTTACAAGAGAGACTCTGGAATATTTCTACTATTATATGTGTAAGATCATGTTTAAAGGGATTGAGAAGCCAAGCCTGACAATCGGCGAGATTATCAAACTTGTTTAAGCGTGAAAAGAAAAGAATGTATCGGTTGAAAAAAGAAAGGAAAGGGAAAAATCATGTTTGAAAAATTAGCAGATATTATCGTGAATTATGTTGAGGTGAATAAGGAGGATATCAAGCCGGAGTCACGGTTTATGGAGGATTTGGGATTTACCTCTTTTGATTTTATGAGTATGCTGGGTGAAATTGAGGATGAATTTGATGTAGAGATCGTTCAGGAAGAAGCGGCAGATATCCGTACCGTGCAGGAAGCAGTTGATTATCTGGAAAAAATTTCAGCCTAGCAAGGGCAGAGAGGAAAAGAATATGAACGTTTTAAGCAGTACCATCCGTGATCTTCTGGTAAAGGCAGAGGCATCATACGGCTCCTGGGATGCCTTTCGATACAAAGTTAAACAAAGTGATGCAGAAGGGAAAAAATCGGTAACCGTAAAAAGTAAGACCTATACAGAACTGAAAAATGATTCGGAGCGTTTTTCTGCGGCGCTTGATTCTCTTTTGGAGCAAAAAAGTCATATTGCTATTTTGGGAACTACTTCTTATGAGTGGATTGTTTCTTATATGGGAACTGTAAACAGCGGAAGTGTTGCGGTTCCTCTGGATGCCCAGCTGCCGGCAGCAGATTTATGGGACCTGTTGAATCGTGCAGAGGTTACTACACTTGTATTTGATGAGAGCAAGGCAGAAGTGGCAATGGGAGCATTGAAAGCATGTGCGGGATTAAAACATGTGATTTCCATGAGCGAAGGAAGCACAGTGGAAAGTGCTTTGTCTTTCTGGGAACTGCTTGGAGAGCAGAAGCCGGGATATGAGTATGATCCCCTTCCGGAGGATCTTGCTACGATTATGTTTACCTCAGGAACGACAGGAAAAAGCAAAGGGGTAATGCTCACCCATAGAAATCTGGCAGAAAATGCAACCTGCCTTGATATGAAAATTGAGTCAGGAACGGTAATTATGTCGGTACTTCCCATTCATCATGCTTATTGCCTGAGTATGGATATATTAAAAGCACTGTCTTTGGGAAGTGTTATCTGTATTAATGAATCTCTGCTGAGGGTTGCAAAGAACATTAAGCTGTTTGAGCCAAATATGATATTAATGGTTCCTCTTATGATTGAAACTCTTGCAAAGAAGCTGGAGGATGCTGCATGGATGCCGGCTCCCCTGGTAAAAGCAAAAGTCTTTGGAAAACAGTTCCATACGATATGCAGCGGGGGTGCTTATTTAAATCCGGCATACATAGACATCTTTAAGAAATATGGAATTACCATTCTGCAGGGATATGGAATGACAGAGTGCTCTCCTGTGATCAGTACCAATTTGAGCTGGAATAATAAAAAAGGTTCTGTAGGTAAGCTTATGCCGAACTGTGAGGCAAAAACAGTGGATGAAGAACTGTGGGTGAAGGGTTCCAGCGTAATGCAGGGCTACTATCATATGCCGGAAGAAACAAACGCTGCCCTGGAGGACGGCTGGCTAAAAACGGGAGATCTTGGATATGTGGATGAAGACGGATTTATATTCCTGACGGGAAGAAAGAAAAATCTGATCATCACACCAAACGGCGAGAATATATCCCCCGAAGAAATCGAGAATAAGCTTTCAGAAAACCGGCTGGTACAGGAAATTCTGATCCGTGATAGCGAAGGTGTAATAGAAGCTGAAATCTATCCGGATTATGAATATGCAGGCAAAAAGAAAATTAAGGATATACAGGGAGCTCTTCAGGAAATTATTGATGGATATAATAAAGAGGCGCCTCTATATAAGAGGATTTTCAAATTGAAAGTCCGGGAAACTGAATTTGAGAAAAATACAACAAAAAAGATTAAGCGTTTTTAGAGATAAAAGCAGGGAAAGAGGACGATCCTCCCCCTGCTTTTTTGCATTCTGTCAAATGAATTGCTGACTTGAAATTTTAAATTCCAGTGCAGAGGTAAATTCCACCACGCCTTAAA
>JBJEMT010000014.1:0-40651 GCA_051879815.1 Suilimivivens sp.
ATCTTATGCACCAGTCTGGCATCCACCAGCCACTGCAGGGCATCCTCGTATTCACGGGCTCTTGCGCCTTCCTTGACAACCTTGTAAATGAACTTCTTGTTTTCCCTTGCAAGCTGAGAAGGAATCGATTTCCAGATCATTGAGATCTTCGGAAACTCACTGATGTTGGGATGTTTTGCAAAGTCACGTTCGTATGCACCAATAATTCCGGACAGGGCTTCTTGCATGGCTGCAACATCCCGTGCCTCTGTCCACATCTTAACAGATTCGGGCATTCCACCGGTCACATAATACATTTTCAATTTTTCGTACAGAGGATTGAAGAAAGCATCAGGGATAGGCTCAATCGTGTTCATCGTTTCCAGATACTTAGCCAGGTTCTCATCACCATTAGCCAGCAGGAACTCTGTAAATGTCATAGGGTCAATTTGCATAAAGTTGACTTTTCCCACCGGGAAGGAAGAAGGCTTTGCCAGAGCAATTCCAAGCAGAGAACCGGCGCAGGTAATGTGATACTCCGGGGCATTCTCACAGAAATACTTCATGGAGTTGATAACCTTTGGACAGTCCTGTACTTCATCAAAGATAATAAGGGTCTTTTCCGGCATAATCTTTTGACCGCTGGCAAGTATCAGATTCTGCAGAATCCGGTCTACATCCTTGGTAGTTTCAAAGAACTGCTTGTACTCCTCGTTTTCATCGAAGTTAAAGTATGCTGTATTTTCATAATAACGTCTGCCGAATTCCTTGAGAATCCATGTTTTGCCTACCTGGCGTACGCCTTTTAAGATCAGCGGCTTGCGATAAGGAGAATTCTTCCATTCTACAAGCTTGTTTAAAATCAATCGTTCCATAGATACACCTAATCACATTTTTATTATAGTTTTTGTGTATTGTAATCACACTTTTATTATATCCAGAACTTGTTAAAATTACAATTACTATCGCAAATTTATTTTTGTTTTAGGTGGCTACAGTCCTGGGCCTTATAAAAAGGAAAAGGTTTCCTGCAGATAATCCTGCTTTTTGTTTAGCTGGGAAAGGGGAGAAAAGGTGACTTTTTCTTTAGCAGGGTTCCATTCATAGAAACTGCCTGCAGGGATGATAAGGTTTTTTGCTTGAAACTATCCTGCGGGGCAGTAAGACTGTTGCCGTAGCCCTTGTTAGCCTCATGGGCGAACATGTAAGGCTGTAAGTCCTCAGCCAGTTCCCCGATGGTTTTAATGCCAAGGAAAATATAAGAGAAATAAAAAAGAACCAAACCCGCATAAATACTGCGTTTCTGGCACTTTTCAAAGGAGTAGCGAGAGGGGGACTTGAACCCTCGACACCACGGGTATGAACCGTGTGCTCTAGCCAGCTGAGCTATCTCGCCATATGAAATTGACCTGCTTTCGCAGGAGTGGGACCTATAGGGCTCGAACCTATGACCCTCTGCTTGTAAGGCAGATGCTCTCCCAGCTGAGCTAAGATCCCAATCTCGTGGCAGTTTACCCGAGCCACTTTGCTACTATAACATTTATGGAAAAGCTTGTCAAGATATTTGTTTTATTTTTTGCAAAAATCTGAAAATAATGTCATAAGCAATTTGACCCTGCAATTTAAAAAATTTTTGTTCAAAAGTGCCTTTGAAAATTTTACTGTAAAAATGGTAAAATTTATATAAATAGCGATAAGTCGAAGATGACAGAAGGAGTGATTTGCATGTATGAAATCGGAGATTACGTTATTAAGTCAAATAACGGAGTCTGTAGGGTGGAGGATATTTTACATCTGGATATGCCAGGTACAGACAGAAACAAATTGTATTACCTGCTGATTCCAAAGGAATGTCAGAGCGCAAAGGTATATGTGCCGGTTGATTCCAAGAGTAATAGTTTAAGAAAAGTACTGAGTGAGGACGAAGCGTGGGAATTGATCAGGAAGATTCCTGAAACAGAGAGGGTATGGAGTTCCAATGACAAGCTTCGTGAGCAGGAATATAAAGAGGCAATTCAGAGCTGTAATCCTTCAGCGCTTGTAGGGATTATCAAGAATCTGTACTTAAGAAAGAAAACCAGGAATGAACAGGGTAAGAAGAGTACTGCAACAGATGAAAGATACTTCAAACTGGCAGAGGATAACCTGTACTCGGAACTGGCGTTTGCCATTGGCAAGGATAAAAATGAAATGCGCCAGATTATTGCAGATACCATTGGCGGAAAATAGCAAGCTGGAATTAGTTAAGGGGTAAATCTTTGGATTTACCCCTTAATTTATGATGAAAACAGATATTTATATCGACAATCTAAATCCTGTGGTCTAAAATCATATTCAGAGCATGATACAGATGCAAAGGAATGTCAGTGAAAGGAACAGGAGAAATGAAAGAGCAGAAGCAGATTCGCATCAGAAATTATCAGTCAGAAGGTTTTATCGGAAATTATCAGAAGCTGATCAGAGATGTGGTGATTCCGTATCAGTACAGTGTGCTGTGTGACGAATCGCCGGATACGGAAAAAAGCCATGTGGTTCAGAATTTTATCAATGCAAGGCGGGCTGTCCGGGGTGAGGATACCGGGGATGGCTTTTACGGCATGGTGTTTCAGGACAGCGATGCCGCCAAATGGCTGGAGGCAGCTGCATACTCTCTGGCACTTTTCCCGGATGAAGAGCTGGAGCAAACGGCAGATCAGCTTATTGAATATATTGCAGGGGCGCAGGATAAGGACGGATATTTAAATACCTATTATACCATCAAGGACAGGGAGAGACGCTGGACCAATTTGCTTGAAGGACATGAGCTCTATTGCAGCGGACATATGATGGAGGCAGCCTGTGCCTACTATGAAGCTACGGGGAAAAGAGTTCTGCTGGATGTCATGCTGAAAAATGCGGAACACATTTATCAGCATTTTATCGTGGAGAAAAGAGAAGGATGGCCGGGGCATCCTGAAGTGGAACTGGCTCTTATGAAAATGTATCGTTTAACGGGAAATGAGCATTGTCTTGAACTGGCGGAGCATTTTATCAATACCAGGGGCAGTAATCCTAATTTTTATCAGGAGGAAAGTAAAAAGCGTGACTGGACGGTCTGGGGAAATAACCCCGCCGATACAGAATATATGCAGAGCAATGTACCTGTGCGTAAGCAGAAGGATGCCACTGGACATGCTGTCCGTGCTGTATATCTTTATACGGGAATGGCAGATCTTGCCTCTGAGAGCGGCGATAAAGAACTTTATCAGGCATGCAGAAGGCTCTGGAAAAGCATTACGGAGCGAAGAATGTATGTCACGGGAGGAATCGGCTCTACAGTACTCGGAGAGGCATTCAGTGTGGATTATGATCTGCCGGGTGACACTGCCTATGCGGAGACCTGTGCTTCCATAGGACTTATGTTTTTTGCTTCCAGGATGCTTGAGAATGAAGTGAACGGTGAATATGGCGATGTGATGGAGAGAGCCTTTTATAATACGGTGCTTGCGGGAATGCAGCTTGATGGAAAGCGTTTCTTTTATGTTAATCCGCTGGAGGTGGTGCCGGGAATTTCGGGAGTTTCTCCTACTCACCGGCATGACCTTACGCTGGACGGAACACCGAAATTTATCTATGCATCCCCAAAAGTACCAAGACTTACGGGCTGTAAAGCCTTACAGAGAGGCCCCCTCATTTATTGCTTTGAAGGAGTAGACAATGGAGGAGATGTGCTTTCTCTTTTCCTGAAAAGGAATGCAGACATACAAATTTTAGACGGTGATGAAAAACTGCCTGGCGGTGTGGTAAAGCTTACTGTGGATGCCGTAAGAAAGGAAGAAACGGAGGGCCTGTATACGAATGTAAGACCGAAAGAGAAGGACTGCTCTGCAGTTGCGGTGCCCTATTATACCTGGGGCAACCGAGGGGAAAATCAGATGCGTGTATGGATGAACGAAGCATGATAACAGGGGCGCCGGTAATGCCGGCGCCCCTGTAATTGTGCGCCTTGCGGCGCACATCTATCAGCCTGTAAAAGATAATTCAATAACCTTACCTGCCGTGGCAAGAAGTGTTTTGTCAAGCTCAGACCACATCTGCCGGCGGTTCTTTTTTGCAAACATGATATATCCGAACATGGTTCCGTTTTTGACCATTTTGTAGAAGAGAGCAGATTCTACGCCCCGTTCTGCAAGAACATGGCTAAGAACAGGAGCGTTTTCTTCCAGATTAAAGATTCCGTTAACAATAAGAATATTATCTTTATTAAAGCCTTCCAGAAAGCCCGTTTCTAAGGTGAGATAGCTTCTGTTTTCAAAGTCATCCACGAATCCATCATGATTCCAGAGAGAGCACAATTTCATGTTTTCGTAGACCATCATGATTTCATCCAGCTCAAAGCAATAACCGATTTCTGTAAGAACAGTAGAATAAGGAACAATTTTGCGGATCAGAAATTCATTGACAAGACGTTGCATAACACCGGCTTTGTCATCGCGCAGAGCCTCAAAATGATTGTTTTTGTCGGCATCATTTTTGAGGTCGGGAGAAACAGTTTTGTCGTGAAGTTCAGGTGTATAAATAACATATCTGTTCTTCCCTTTATTTTTGGCAATATAAAGCATACGGTCCGCCAGCTGGAATATTCTGTCATAGTTATCACCATGGTCAGGATAAGTGGCAACGCCGATAGAGCATGTTATATGCAGGTCGCTGTTTGTGTTCTTATATGCCCATTCAATCCCTGTCCGTATAGAGCGGAGCATATTTCTGAGCTCTGCATGATTTTCAATACGGTTCAGGACGATCATCATTTCATCTCCGCCGATTCGTCCCACAATACCGCAGCTGCCAATGGCATCTTTAATAATATTTGCCGACTTTATGAGAACCTCATCACCAACCATATGCCCATAGGTATCGTTAATAACCTTAAAATCATCCAGGTCAAGAATGATCAGATGCACTTTACCGGAAGCGGTGAGGAGGCATTTTCTCGCATATTCCGTAATGGATTTTTTGTCAAGTACAGGAATTCCGATGTCCATGCTGTAGCCTGCATTGAGGGTGATATCCGGCTGGCTGCTGCCAGAGACAGTGATACAGCCAAGGATTTCCCCGGGATTTCCGGCATCTGCCACAAAGCGGCATTTGATGGTACACATTTCCATGGAACCGTCTTTGGAAAAAGCACTTGTCTTTATATGATGTTTAAAGGAATGGTTTCCTGCTTCCATTTCCCTGCAAAGTGCGTCAAATTCACCAAGGTATTCCTCATCCAGTTTATCACGGAGGTTTTCTCTCCATTTTTCCAAAGCACCCTGAAAGAGGGAAATCTTCTGACCTTCATAATTGTTAAAAACGGTTAACAGATTACTGCCTATATCATAGGTCAAAAGGGTGCCACCAAGAAGATTAATAAATGTTTCATATTCCTCCTTGATCCGGCAGAGTCTGAAACTTTCATCCTGTTCCTGACTCAGGGGAGAAAGATTCAGATGGAACAAGGGGACTCCGTTTACCTGAAAGGGTTCAGGAGTAAGCTCGATCAAAAGCCACTCAAAGCTGTTATCGGGATTTATTTTCCTGACGGCAACCATGGTTTGTGATACTCGTTCGCTTTTTACTTCATCAAAAGCGTCCTGAAAACAGTGAAAATCGTCAGGATGAATGCATGAGCGGATAGAACCGTATATATTCTGTCCCATATATTTATAAAAGGACTCATCTGCCCGTCTGATTCCCATCTGCCCGTCAATCGTAGCAGAGCCGCTATAAAATAATGCCATCGTTAAGCCCCTTTCGTAAAAACACTTTTATAGTATGATTATACAGGATAACGGTAAATAACGCAAATTGATTCGGGAAAATAACACATGTCATTGTTTGATGGAAGAAAGGAAGAAAATGAAAAATGATAGATACATTAATTGTCAACCAAAACGATAAATGCGGTTGACAATCAATCCTCCTAATGGTATGATAGCTAAGGTCAAAATTTAACTAATGGAGGAGAATATAATGACAACACAGGAAAAGGCGCAGAATAATGTTTCAAGAGGCAAAACTTATGATATGGTTTACATTGCAGTATTTGCGGTTTTAATGGCAATCTGTTCCTGGATTTCCATTCCGATGACAGTTCCCTTTACTTTGCAGACCTTTGCAGTTTTTCTTGCTGTAGGTGTACTTGGCGGTAAGAGAGGAAGCATGGCAGTGCTGATTTATATTTTACTGGGAGCAGTCGGCATACCCGTTTTTGCAGGCTTCCAGGGAGGTATTGGAGTAATTCTCGGAAATACAGGCGGATATATTATCGGCTTTATCTTCTCAGCTCTTGTAATGTGGGCTATGGAGAGACTGCTTGGGAAGAAGACCTGGGTGCTGGCACTTTCCATGGTGCTTGGTCTGATTGTATGCTATGCCATCGGAACAGTCTGGTTTATGGTGGTGTACGCAAAAAATTCAGGTGCAGTAGGGCTTGCAACAGTACTTGGCTGGTGTGTAATACCCTTTATCATTCCGGATCTTGTCAAAATCGTGCTTGCACTTCTTTTAAGCAAAAGGCTTGCAAAGATCATAAAAATTGTATCATGAATTTCGAGGCATAAAGTAAATGAGTAATTACAGAATACGGGCACATCATGGGATGTGCCTTGCCTTTTTTGAGGGGAAAGGTTACAGCAGTGAATTTGTAAAGCATATGGGAGAAATAAAGGAATCCCTTGCAGAAAATCCGGTTATAACTGTTGTTGTGCAGACAGACGATATCTGCAGCTTTTGCCCCAATAATGAAAACGGAATTTGCACCGTGGAAGAAAAGGTGGCAGGATATGACAGTACGGTTCTTTCTCTGTGCGGGCTGAAGCCGGATGCTTTAGTGAATTTTAAGGAATTTGAAAAGCTGGTGGATGAAAAAATTCTGGCAGCAGGCAGACGGAGAGAAATCTGCGGAGGCTGTCAGTGGGAAAGCATATGCGGAAAAAAAGAAGGAGTATTGTAAATTTAGGTGATTTCACTTATGAAAGAGCGTGATTGATAAAGGCATTTAAAAGAAGCGAGCCGTCTGCGGTATCGCTTCTTTTGTATAAAAAACACATGCGCTCAGGGTGCCACTGAACACCCCATATAGGGAGAAAGCTGTGATGCAGCCCTTCAACCACACCGTCGCAGCAGCACTGTACATAGGTGATGCCGCGCCCCGCAAGATCCACGCCCTGATGATGGGCACTGTTTACCGCAAAGCTGCTGCCATAGATTTTCTGCAAAAAAGAGCCTTGAACAGCATATGTTTCATGAATCTGATCCCTGCCCACATATTGGTGTCCGGCGTATGTATCAAGATGCTGGTGGATATCTCCGCCAAAGAAAATATTGATCAGCTGCATGCCCTTGCAGATGCCAAGTACAGGCTTCCTGTCCAGAACAAAGGCTTTCAGGATAGCGAGCTGGATCCTGTCAAGTGAGGAATCAATGACCCGGGAGCCACAGTTCAGCTGGCCGAAAAGCTTTGGATCAATATCCCCGCCGCCGGGAAGAATAAGCCCGTCGTAGGGCAGAGTGTTTGGAACATGGAGGGTAGTCACGGGACAGACTCCCAGAGCCTTCAGTGCCGCTTCATAGTTTTTGGTCTGATCCGGGTATCCGGCAATTAAAAATTTTCTCATAGGGATGCTCCTGAATTTATGGATAAAGTTACAGATTAATAATAGTGTATGAAGGAAAGAATAAAGTTTGAACGTGAAATATTGAAAAAAGTTTATCGGTGCTGTAAGGTAATGGTATATGAAAATAAATCGGGAAAGGTAAGGTTTGGATAGATGAGAATCGGCATGGGATATGATGTTCATAAACTGGTGGAAGGCAGAAAATTGATCTTGGGAGGCGTGGAGATTCCTTACGAAAAGGGGCTGCTTGGTCACTCTGATGCGGATGTGCTTCTTCACGCCATTATGGATGCGCTCCTGGGAGCGGCAGCGCTTGGTGATATTGGAAAGCATTTCCCTGATACGGATCCTGCGTATAAAGGAATTTCTTCCCTGAAGCTGCTTAAGCATGTGGGGGAGCTCCTTCAGGAAAACTGTTTTTTTATTGAAAACATTGATGCCACCATTATTGCACAGGCACCGAAGATGAGACCTCATATTGATACTATGAGACAGAATATTGCGGATGCACTGGGAATTGAAATCTCCCAGGTTAATGTGAAAGCGACAACAGAGGAAGGTCTTGGATTTACGGGAACAGGTGAGGGAATTTCCTCTCAGGCGATCTGCCTTTTAACAAGTCCGGTGGGGGTTGTCAGTGAGGATGTAACAGACAGTGCCTCCAAATGTGCCGGATGTGCCGGATGTCTGCAAAATAAGAGTTGACAAAATCTCCACTTTTGCATATTCTGTTATAGAAGACATCGGTAAACAGCAATAAATGCAGAGAACGGAAAGAGTATATTATCAGGGTATTTGGAACGCTGTCACAGAGAGGGAGGGCCGAAGGCTGAAAGCAATCCCGGGCGTGGATAATAGAAGTGCATCCGGGAGCAGGCTTTGTGAACGGAAATATGCAGATCATATTTAGTAGCAAAGCACGTAGAAGACACGTTACGTCAGATGAGTGAAGGTGACCTGTCACCTTTAAGTAGAGTGGAACCACGGATAACTTCGTCTCTAAGATGGAGTTATCCTTTTCTTTTTGCTGGCTACCGGTACAAGGAGTTAAGGAAATGGGATTTATTCAGAATATCAGAGAAGAGATTGCGATCATCAAAGAGCGTGATGCCGCAATTCACTCTTCCATGGAGGTTTTTCTTTATCCCAGCTTTAAGGTCATGATTCTTTACCGCATGGCACATAAGCTGTATTTGAAGAAGCATTATTTTCTGGCAAGATGGATTTCCCAGAAAGGTGTGCGTAAGACAGGAATCGAAATCCATCCCGGTGCACAGATCGGTAAGGGCTTTTTTATCGATCACGGGTCCGGTGTTATTATTGGTGAAACTACTATTATCGGTGACAATGTTACTCTTTATCAGGGTGTTACCCTTGGCGGAACCGGTAAGGAACAGGGAAAACGTCATCCCACCCTTGGCAATAATATTATGATAGGTGCGGGTGCCAAAGTGCTTGGTTCCTGTACTATCGGTGACAACTGTAAGATCGGTGCTGGAAGCGTGGTACTTGAGGATGTGCCGCCGGGCTGTACGGTAGTAGGTGTCCCGGGACGTATCGTGAAGCGGGTAAATCTGAATAATCCTCAGGATGAACTGGATCAGATACATTTTCCGGATCCGGTAAAGGAGGAACTGACAGCTCTGCAGTATAGTAATGCGGAAATCACTAACCGGTTGATCGATCTTGAACAACAGCTTCGAAATCTTTTACGAAATCAAAGTAAAGAAAAATAGACAGGAAGCGTTCCCGCATGGGAACACTTCGAAATGGAGGAAAAATGAAGATTTATAATACCCTTTCAAAAAGAAAAGAAGAATTTGTCCCCTTAGAGGAGGGCAAGGTGAAAATGTATGTCTGTGGTCCTACTGTGTATAATCTGATCCACATCGGCAATGCACGTCCCATGATTGTATTTGATACGGTGAGGCGTTATATGGAGCATAAGGGCTACGAAGTAAATTATGTTTCCAATTTTACGGATGTAGATGATAAGATTATTAAGAAAGCAATCGAGGAAGGTGTGGAAGCGTCTGTTATTTCCGAGCGCTACATTGCAGAATGTAAGAAGGATATGGAAGCCATGAATGTAAAGCCTGCCACCACCCATCCCAAGGCAACAGAGGAAATCTGCGGCATGCTGGATATGATCGGCACTTTAATTGAAAAGGGGCATGCATATGTGGCAGAGGACGGCACCGTATATTTCAGAACCAGAAGTTTTAAAGATTACGGTAAGCTTTCTCACAAAAATCTCGATGATCTGCAGGGGGGCAACCGTTCCCTGCTTGTGACCGGGGAAGACCAGAAGGAGGATCCCCTTGATTTTGTACTCTGGAAACCGAAAAAGGAGGGAGAGCCTTACTGGGAATCTCCCTGGTGCAATGGCCGTCCCGGCTGGCATATTGAATGCTCTGTTATGAGCAAGAAGTATCTGGGGGATGAGATTGACATTCATGCCGGCGGAGAGGATCTGATCTTTCCTCACCATGAAAATGAAATTGCACAGTCAGAGTCAGCCAATGACAAGCCGTTTGCAAAGTACTGGATGCATAATGCCTTTTTGAATATTGACAATAAGAAGATGTCAAAGTCGGCAGGCAATTTCTTTACCGTAAGAGATATCAGTGAAAAATATGATCTGCAGGTACTTCGTTTCTTTATGCTTTCTGCTCATTACAGAAGTCCCTTGAATTTCAGTGCAGAACTGATGGAAGCAGCACAGAATGGCTATGACAGGATCGTGACCAGTGTCAGCAACTTAAATTATCTGCTCCAGAATGCGCAAGGAACAATGGGTGAAGAAGAAAAAGCACTGGCAGAAGAAGCAGAAGGCTTTATCAAAAAATTTGACGAGGCTATGGATGATGATTTCAATACGGCGGATGCCATTGCAGCTATCTTTGAACTGGTGAAATTTGCCAACACCAATGCAAAGGAAGGAAGCAGCAGGGAGTTTGTGCAGGCCCTGAAAGAGGAAATCGTAACGCTTTCCGATATCTGTGGTCTGATCGTAGAGAAGCAGGCAGAGATGCTGGACAGTGATATTGAATCCTTGATCGCAGAGCGTCAGGCGGCAAGAAAGGAAAAGAACTTCAAGCGTGCTGATGAGATCAGGGATGAACTGCTTTCCAAAGGTATTATTCTGGAGGATACCAGAGAAGGAGTTAAATGGAAGAGAGCATAAGCTTACTGAATTTAATTAAACAGAACTTTGAATTGGAAGAGGTGGATATCCGTGCGTATTCACCTCTTACGCTTGCTTATATCGGGGACAGCATTTTTGATCTGATCATCAGAACCGTAGTGGTGGAAAGAGGAAACGAACCTGCAAACAAGCTTCATCGAAAGACCGTGACTTATGTAAAGGCTCAAACCCAGTCTGCTATGATAGAAGCACTTCTGCCGGAGCTTACAGAGGAAGAAATGGCGGTGTATAAAAGAGGCAGAAATGCCAAATCCTATACCAGTGCAAAAAATGCTTCCATAGGGGATTACAGGAAGGCCACGGGCCTTGAGGCTCTTGTAGGCTATCTTTATCTGACAGACAGAGCAGAAAGAATCATGGAACTGATTAAATCAGGTTTACATAAGCTTGCTATAACATTGTAAGAGCTGTTATGCTCAAAAGACAGGAGAAAGATATGGAAAATAACATGGAAGCCGCATCATCAGGGTATAATGAATTTACAATAGAAGGAAGAAATGCAGTGATCGAGGCATTTCGCTCCGGTAAAGAAATCGATAAGGTATACATACTGGATGGCTGTCAGGATGGTCCTGTCATGACTATCAAGCGTGAGGCAAGAAAAAAGAACACCCAGATCAAGTATGTGGCAAAGGAGCGTCTGGACCAGCTTTCGGAAACAGGGAAACATCAGGGCGTGATCGCTGTTGCTGCGGCGTATCGCTATGCAGAGATTGAAGACATGTTTGCCCTTGCAGAAAAAAAGGGAGAAGATCCTTTTCTGATCTTACTTGATAATATTGAAGACCCGCATAACCTTGGGGCAATTATAAGGACAGCAAATCTGGCAGGAGCCCATGGTGTTATTATCCCAAAGAACCGGGCAGCAGGTCTTACCGCTACGGTAGCAAGAACTTCAGCGGGTGCATTGAATTATACGCCGGTAGCCAAAGTCACCAATCTGGCAAAGACCATTGAGGAACTGAAAGAAAAGGGGATGTGGTTTGTGTGTGCAGACATGGAGGGCACCACCATGTATGATCTGAATCTTACCGGTTCCATAGGCCTTGTGATCGGGAATGAAGGGGAAGGAGTAGGCCGCCTTGTAAAGGAAAAGTGTGATATGGTGGCATCCATTCCCATGAAGGGGGATATTGATTCCCTGAACGCTTCTGTGGCTGCCGGGGTACTGGCTTATGAAATTGTGCGTCAGAGGTTGAAGTAGGAAAAGCAGACATGCTTTGAGGATTAATGATCGGATATGAGTAGGGTAAACAAAGTATTATTGATGCTGATTGCCATGATGGCAATTATGATTATGGCAGCGGGCATCGATAAAGGAATGAAGTATTACGAACAGAAACGTTGGGAAAGCGAGAAAGAAGTCTTCAATGAGGCAGCAAGAGCAGATATTGCCGATATGCAGGCAACCATTCAGACGTTGTCAGAAGACCCGGAAGCAATCCTGGCTTATATTGAAGAAAATGAGCTGAATTATGTGGAACCCCGTGAATCAGAAGAATCAGATCAAATGACGGAAGAGGAGAATGTCATGCCCGGGGAAAACGTATCAGATAGCACGCCGGGGGATGATACCGTATCAGAAAATACGGTGTCGGAAAATACAGTTTCAGGAAACACGGTATCGGGAAATACGGTGTCGGGAAATACTGTATCAGGGAATACGGTATCAGGAAACACGGTGTCGGGAAACACGGTGTCAGGAAATACCGTATCAGGAAATACGGTATCCGGTAATATAATGCAGGACAGAGAGATTTGTGCCTCTTATGAGGAAACCATTAAGATCAATCATGTGGATAAAGAGATCATTGCAGGCAGTACCGTTGATTTTTCAGACAAAAAGATAACATGTCTTGGGGACAGTATTACAGCAGCAGCCAATCTTGAAAATGAAGAGAATTACCTGCAGATGTCTTATCCCTGGCAGCTTGGAGAAATACTGGGTGCAAAGGAAGTGGTAAATCTCGGAATCGGCGGCTCATCCATCGGAAGATATTGGGAGAATGCTTTTGTAGACAGGTACCAGGAGATACCGGAGGATACTGATATTATTATTGTAATGGGTGGAACCAATGACGGTTTCTGTGCTTCTGAGACAGAACTTGGTTCTTTGACGGAAAGAAAGCAGAGAACGTTCGCAGGAGATCTGGATGAACTCTTAAGAAAGCTGAAAGAAAGCTATCCGGACGCAGAAATCGTGTTGGTAACCCCTCTTTCCAATGTACTTCACGATATGCTGCGCAAGGACAGAGACTATCTGCTTCCGCAGTCTTCGTTTGTAAAAATAATGAAACAGCTTGGGGCTGAGTATGAAATACCTGTTATTGATCTGTATAATGCCAATATTCTGAATACTCATGATGCCGCAGTTATTCACAGCTTCATGCCGGATGGTGTACATGGTAATGAGATGGGATATCGGATTCTGGCGGAGCATATAGCGGCAGAGTTGATTAAAATGGAAACGGTCAGGATGGAAGCAGAAGCAGGAACGGAAGGAGCCGTAACAAATGAGCAGTGATTATGAGCAGTATACGGATGAAGAACTGATTGTGCGGCTTCGGGACGGTGAAAAGCAGATCATTGACTACATTATGGATAAATACAAAGACCTGGTAAAGAGCAAAGCCAAATCCATGTATATTTTGGGAGCAGACAGGGAGGATCTGATCCAGGAGGGCATGATCGGGTTATTTAAAGCTGTCAGAGATTACGATATCGGAAGGGATGCCAGCTTTTTTACCTTTGCCGATCTGTGCGTGTCAAGGCAGATGTATACTGCTGTTCAGGCGGCGGGAAGAAAGAAACATGCACCTTTAAATACCTATATATCATTGTATGCAAATTTCTCAGAACAGGGCGAGAATGAGGAATGGAAGATGCTGGACTCCATGATTTCCAAAGAAGATCTGAATCCGGAGGATATGCTGATCGACAGGGAGAATGTGGAACTGATTGAAAAGACCATTGACAGAGAACTTAGTGGTTTTGAAAAGCAGGTACTTGATCTGTATTTGACCGGGATGAAATATACACAGATTGCCAGGGTGCTGGGACGGGATGAAAAATCCACGGATAATGCGCTGCAGAGAATAAAAAATAAGCTTAAGAAGTCGATAAAGAAATAAAAATAAAATATTTATAAAGAATTCCCATGGATTATTGACAGACAGATTCTTTAAAAATATACTGGTAAACGGAACTGACCGACTGGTCGGTTCCGTTTATTTGACTAATCAAAGAGGAGCATACATATGTTAGGAAAATTCAGTGTTAAGAAACCCTATACGGTGTTGGTAGCAGTGGTATTGGTCATTGTCCTTGGAGTTGTGTCCTTTACAAAGATGTCCACAGATCTGCTGCCTAATATCAGCTTTCCGTATGTTATCATTATGACTACTTATCCGGGAGCAAGTCCGGAGACTGTGGAAATGGTGGTGACCAAACCGGTAGAATCATCTATGGCAACGGTCAGCAATATTAAGGAAATCAGTTCTGTTTCCAGTGAGAATTATTCCATGGTCATACTGGAATTTGAACAGTCTGCAGATATGAATGCAGCTTCTCTGGAAATCAGGGAAAATCTTGACCAGATCAAGAGCTACTGGGATGATTCTATTGGGAATCCTATTATTATGAAACTGAATCCTGATATGCTGCCGGTTATGATCGCGGCAGTTGGCGGAAGCGGAATGACGGATGCAGAGATTACCGAAATGACGCAGAATACGATCATTCCGGAACTGGAAAGTATTGAAGGTGTTGCCTCTGCCAGTGCTACAGGGCTTTTAGAAGAAAGTGTCAATGTTATCATCAGGCAGGAAAAAATAGATAAGATCAATGAGCAGGTGTTTGGTTCCATTGATGAAGAAATGAAGGATGCCGAGCAGCAGATTGCAGACGGCAAACAGGAAATTTATGACGGTCAGGCAGAGCTTGCGGATGCACAGACAGAGCTTGAAGAATCCAAGCAGAAGCTTACAGACAGTCAGCAGGAGCTGGATGATAGCAAAAAGGAATTGGAGGACAGCAAACAGAAGATTGCAGATGGCAGGGCTGAAATCAGCGAAAACAAGTCAAAGCTGGAAGAGGGAAAGACGGAGCTTGCCAATAAAAAGAGTGAAACTACCGCAAAACTGGCGGAAGCGGAGAAAGAGCTTTTAACCTATAAGGCGGACGCGGAGGCACTTAAGGTGCATCTGACTGCGGAATCTGCATCGTTAAAGGCACAGCAGTCAGCAGTAGAGAGTGAATTAAAGAAGGAAATTGAAGCCTGTGATAAAGGTATACAGCAATATATAGAGATTCAGAATGCAATTACTGCGATAGATACTGTTGACAGAGAGGATCATGAAAAGGTTGCCGAGATTTTAGGAGTAGAGGTCAGCGTTGTTGACAGTATGACAGAGGAGCAGATTGATGAAGCACTGGAGGTAAAGAAGACTGCTCTGGAAGAAAGCCTGAACGGTGAGAATCCTGGAGAGAAAATCGCAGAGCTGGAAATGCAGAAGGCATCGCTGGAAACGTTGCTGGAAGAAACAACAGCAGCAAACAACACCATGCTTGCAGAGTATGATAAGCAGCTTTCCGAAATTAACGATAAAATCGTACAGCTTGATCAGGCTCTCACTGAACTTTATCAGGGCAATCTTACCGCGGCCATCGAGTTTGCCAATGCCCAGACTACCATTAGTCTCGGTGAATTGCAGATTACTACAGCGGAAACACAACTGGAGGCAAGTGAAAAGCAGCTGGAATCCGGTGAAAAGCAGATAGAATCGGGACAGGAACAGATTGATTCCGGCTGGGATCAGATCAAAGAAGGAGAAGAACAGCTGAAGGAATCCGCGCAGCAGCTTAAGGAGGCACTGGAACAGATTGCAGACAGTGAGGAAGAACTTGAGGAAGCCAGAGAAAATGCTTACAATCAGGCAGATATGAATGGCATTTTGACTGTGGAAACGGTAAAGTCACTTCTGGCAGCACAGAACTTTTCCATGCCGGCGGGCTATGTAACGGAAGAGGGAATCGATTACCTTGTGAGAGTGGGCGATAAGCCGGAGGATATGGAAACCCTTAAAAAAATGCCTCTGTTAAATACGGAAATGGAGGGTGTGGATGTAATTACTCTGGGGGATGTGGCAGATGTATTTATGACCGATAACTCTGCGGATATCTATACCAATGTAAACGGAGAACCGGGTATTATGATCACAGTTCAGAAACAGACCGGTTATTCTACAGGTGATGTTTCTGACAGAATACTTGAAAAATTCAAAGAACTGAAAGCAGAAAATGAAAATCTGACACTGATTACACTGATGGATCAGGGAATTTACATTGACCTTGTTATGGATTCCATTATCAATAATGTATTGTTTGGTGCGATCCTTGCTGTTTTGATCCTGATCTTATTTTTGAAGGACTGGAGACCTACCGCAGTAGTTGCATGCTCAATCCCGATCAGTATCATTACGGCAATTGTATGTATGTATTTCAGCGGTGTCACACTGAATGTGATTTCCCTGTCGGGTCTTGCACTTGGTGTCGGTATGCTGGTAGATAACTCCATTGTAGTAATTGAAAATATATACAGGCTGCGAAATGAAGGCTGTTCTGCAAAAGAGGCGGCGATTAAAGGTGCCGGGGAAGTGGCAGGTGCCATTATGGCATCTACGCTTACTACAGTATGTGTATTCCTTCCTATTGTATTTACGGAAGGTATTACCAGACAGCTGTTTGTGGATATGGGACTTACCATTGCTTATTCCCTGCTTGCCAGTCTCCTTGTGGCGTTGACGGTTGTGCCTGCCATGGCCTCCGGTCTGCTTTCACGGGAAAAGACACAGAAGCAAAGCAAGTTTTTTGACGGTCTGATGAAGCTTTATGAAAAATTACTGGGTTTGGCGCTGCGATTTAAACCGGTGGTACTGATCCTGGTTCTGGCGCTTTTGCTTACCAGTGCTTTGGCGGCTTTTTCCAGGGGAACAGCCTTTATGCCGGACATGGACAGTACACAGATGACTATGACGCTGACGATGCCAAAGAACACGCCGCTTACAGATACTGCCAGGGTAACGGATGAGATCATAGAAAGACTGATGGAAGTGGATGAAGTGGTAGATGTAGGAGCCATGGCAAGTACTTCTTCTTTAAGTATGCTGACAGGTGGCGGAAATTCGGCAACCAACTCCACGACTGTTTATGTGGCGCTGGATGAGGAAAAAGAGAAAGACAATATTGCCATTGCTGCAGAAATCAACGAAAAGATTGCTGATATTCTCGAGGAAAATAAAGCGGAGGCAGAGATTGAGACCTCCAGTATGGATATGAGTGCCCTGGGAGGAAGCGGTATCACCATTCGGATAGAGGGCCGTGATATTGATACCATGCAGGGCATTGCAAAGGATGTGGCAGCAATTGTGGAAGGCGTAGAGGGCACCACGGAAGTATCTGATGGTCTGGAAGAATCCACCGGTGAAATGCGTATCATCATTGACCGAAACAAGGCAATAGAACACGGACTTACTGTAGCACAGGTTTTCCAGCAGATTCAGGAGAGGCTGGCCGAGGCTTCCAGTGCTACGACTCTGGAAACAGAGATTAAGGAATATGATGTCTACGTAAAGAATGCTGATGATATGCAGCTGACAAGAGATCTGGTAAAGAATCTGGAGCTTGAAAGGACAAAGCAGGATGGCACCAAAGAAAAGATAAAGCTGTCTGATATTGCTTCCTTTGAAAGTGCGGAATCACTTAACTCCATTAACAGAACAAATCAGACAAGATATATTGCAGTAACCGCAGCTATTGCAGAGGGATATAACGTAGGGTTTGTTTCCGCTGATGTGGAAGAAGCATTGAAATCCTATGAAATGCCGGGCGGATATAACCTTGAAATGAGCGGTGAAAATGAAACCATAACGGATGCTATGAATCAGGTGTATCTGATGCTGATACTTGCGTTGATTTTTATGTACCTTATTATGGTAGCCCAGTTCCAGTCCTTGTTGTCGCCGTTTATCATTATGTTTACGGTTCCGCTTGCCTTTACAGGAGGGTTCCTGGGGCTCTGGATCAGCAGCAGTGAAGTCAGTGTCATAGCCTTGATAGGATTTGTTATGCTGTCAGGTATTATTGTTAACAATGGTATTGTACTGGTAGATTATATTAACCAGCTGCGGGCGGAAGGCATGGAAAAACATGAAGCGATCATGACAGCGGGAAGAACCAGAATTCGTCCTGTTATGATGACTGCTCTGACCACAATCCTGGCTTTGAGTACTATGGTGTTCAGCAATGATATGGGTGCTGATATGTCAAAGCCTATGTCAATTGTGACAATCGGCGGTCTGATTTACGGCACTTTATTGACCCTGGTAGTCATTCCCTGTATTTATGATCTTTTTATAAGAGAGAAGAAAGCGGTTGCTGTAAAAGAGGAGGATGAAAGCAATGCATAAGGAACATTCGCCCAAAGAAAAGGCTATTTACCGTGCTGTCATAGAATTGTTTGAGGAGGGAGCAGATTTAAGCAGTCTTACTGTTTCGGAAATTACGGGAAGAGCCGGTATCGGAAAAGGCACAGCCTATGAATATTTTTCCGACAAAGAGGAAATGATAGCCAAAGCACTTTTTTATAATATCGAATCCTATTGTGAATGGCTTTATCAGGGGCTCAGTAAAGAAAAAACTCTGTATGATAAGATGAATTATGTTTTGCTAAACATGGAGCAGCAGCTGACAAAAACAAACTGCCTGATCAGGCTGGTCCATATGATGTCCGATCATTCCATGATGGGTAAACGTATCCGGGAATTAAAAGAAAAAAGAACCTCTGATGAGATGGTGCCCATGGATATGTTCAGAAAGATGCTGAAAGACGAGTTTACAGATGCACAACCAGTTTCTGAAAAGGTAATGGAATATCTGGTCATAAGTATATTTTCAAAAATTTTATGCTATGGTATGCTGTTAAATGAAGGCAAATATGGGGATGATAAGGAGCGTAAGGTTATGCGCGAATTGATCTGCCGCGGAATATGCCGGGAAATTGAAGAAATGTGAGGTATTTGTGGAATGAATCGCAAGTGGTGGAAAGAAAGTGTGGTTTATCAGATTTATCCCAGAAGCTTTATGGATAGTGACGGAGACGGTATCGGGGATATCAAAGGGATCACCTCGAAGCTGGATTATTTAAAAGAGCTTGGCATTGATGTGATCTGGCTCTCACCGGTTTATCAGTCCCCTAATGACGATAACGGATATGATATCAGCGACTATCAGGCAATCATGCAGGAATTCGGCACCATGGAGGATTTTGACAGGATGCTGGCGGCAGCTCATGAGCGGGGGATTAAGATCATGATGGATCTGGTAGTCAATCATACCTCGGACGAGCACAGATGGTTTGTGGAAAGCCGTAAATCCAAAGATAACCCCTATCGGGATTATTATATCTGGAGAGAAGCAAAAGACGGTAAGGAGCCCAATAACTGGGGATCCTGCTTTGGAGGAAGCGCATGGCAGTATGATGAAGCAACAGAGATGTATTTCCTTCATCTTTTTTCCAAAAAGCAGCCCGACCTAAACTGGGACAATCAAACGGTGCGGAAAGAAGTTTTCGACATGATGACCTGGTGGCTTGAAAAGGGAGTAGACGGATTTCGTATGGATGTGATCAGTATGATCTCCAAGGTACCGGGATTACCGGATGGTCCCAAAGGAGAAGGAGCGCTCTATGGTGATTTTGGACCGGCTGTTATCAACGGCCCCCACGTGCACGATTATCTGAAAGAAATGAGAAAGGAAGTGCTTTCCAGATTTGATACCATTACCGTAGGTGAAACCTCCGGTGTTACGGTGCAGGAAGCCGTAAAATATGCGGCAGATGATGAAAGCGAACTGAATATGGTATTTCAGTTTGAGCAAAACGACCTGGATGGCGGCGAACATGGAAAGTGGAATCTGAATAAGATATATCTTCCCGATTTAAAAGCAGTGTTGAACAGATGGCAGACTTATCTGGAAGGCAAAGCGTGGAACAGCTTATACTGGAACAACCATGATCAGCCGAGAATCGTTTCAAGACTTGGTAACGATACAGAAAAATATCGGGAACTCTCTGCCAAAATGCTGGCTACCTGTCTTCATATGATGAAGGGAACGCCTTACATCTATCAGGGAGAAGAACTTGGAATGACCAACGTGCCCTTTGCATCAATCGAGGAATTCAGGGATATTGAAAGCATTAATGCATACCGGGAATTTACGGAGAATGAGATCATTGCGCCAGATGATATGATGCAGTATTTGAACTATAAGAGCAGAGACAATGCAAGAACACCCATGCAGTGGAACAGCGGGGAGAATGCCGGCTTTACGGAAGGTACACCATGGATTAAGGTGAACCCCAATTACACGGTAATCAATGCAAAAGAACAGCTGGAACGGGCGGATTCCGTATTCCGCTATTATCAGAAGCTGATCTCTCTTCGTAAGGAGTATCCGCTTATTGTTTACGGTAAGTTTGAATTACTGCTTCCTGAGGATGAAGATCTATTTATGTATACAAGAAGCAAAGACGAAGAAAAGCTTCTTGTAATCTGCAATTTCAGTGAGAAGGAAAGAAGTGTGGAGATTCCGGCAGAATTTTCGGAGGGCAAAGTTCTGATTGCCAATTATAAGGGGACAGAGCCTTGCAGGGAAATGAGAATAAAGCCCTATGAGGCAGTAGTGATAAAGAAATAATACCAAAAGCAGCAGTCTTATGGCTGCTGCTTTTCTATATGCGCCTGGCGGTACACGTTTTCAATGTCTTCTTTAGGAAGTTTCCTCAAAAACCATACGGCAAAAAGAAGAGATGGGATAAAAGCAAACAGGTAAGCAAAAGGCTGCGCCTCCTGGATGCCGGCAAGCCCGCGCAGTCTTGCAAGGATAAGCAGCAGAGGAATAAAGAAAACACCGCTTCTCAAAGAAGAAAGTATAGAAGCTCCCAGCTTCTGACCGGTGCTTTGCAGCTGCATTTCCGTTACCATGCAGACAGGGAACAGCAGAAGAGACATACATTGTAAGCGGAGTGCTCTTGTGGCGATTTCAATCACCGTTACATCATCCCTGAAAACCCGGATCAGATTGCCTGAACAGAGCATGACTGAAAGGGCAATAACCGTGATCAGACATTCGGAAAGAATGGCGGTAAAACGGAAAGCTTTTCTGACTCTTTTGTATTTTCCGGCACCGTAATTATAACCGCTGACAGGCTGGAAACCCTGTCCGATACCGAGGGCAAAGGAGAATACAAACATGGAGATGCGGGAAACAATACTCATAGCGGCAACGGCGGCATCGCCGTAAACTGCCGATTCGGAATTTAAAAGAACCGTGCTCAGGCTGTTCAGTCCCTGACGCAGAAGGCTTGGCAGACCCGTAGCCATAATATTGAGTATCTGATAGGGCTGTGTTGTGAAATTGCGTATGGAAAGCCTGCACTCTGTCTTACCACTAAGAAACATACTGAGCAGGATACAGAAGCTGATACACTGGGAAAGAGCAGTAGAAAGACCTGCGCCTGCGATACCCATGCGAAAAACGAACATGAAAATGGGATCGCCGATCATGTTTAAAAGTCCGCCGGTCATAAGACCGATCATGCCAAGAGCAGCTTTTCCTTCATAACGCAAAATATTATTCAAAACGAAACTGGCAGTCATAAAAGGTGCCGCCAGAAGAATAAAGGCAATATATATTTTAGCATAGGGAGCGATTGTTTCTGTGCTGCCAAGTGCCATGACAAGAGGATCCAGGAACAGAAAACCCAGAATCTCTATGAAAAGTCCAAGGAACATTGCACAGAAAAAGCCGGTGGAAGCCGTTATGCTGGCATTGTCCTTATCCTGTGCTCCAAGAAGTCTTGAAATAATGCTTCCGCTTCCCTGACCAAACATAAACCCTACCGCCTGCAGAATTGCCATAAAGCCAAAGACAACACCTACAGCACCGCTGGCACTGTTTCCGAGCTGCCCTACAAAAGCGGTATCTGCCATATTGTAAATATTGGTCACCAGCATGCTCAGAATAGTAGGGATGGATAAGCGGATAATCAGCGCCGGGATAGAAGTTTTTGTCATTTTGTCATATTGGGATGGTTTTGTATCGTTTAACATGTCTATAGTTTGATTACTCCTTTTTATCTTTTGGTTCAGCAATAAAAGTATTATTATGCTGTGGGCATGAACTGTTATTATTATAACGCACATGAGGAAGAAATGTAATACCCTGCGTTTCCAGCACCGGTTTGGGCCCAAGCAATCCTTTGATTGGTATTTTATAAATGCAAAGATGCAAAAACGGCGTTGATTGATCCGGTGGCTAATGGTATCATAAACCATGGCATTGCATGGGCGTTACAATTTAAATTTATGCATAAAAAATCCCTGTAAACTGTGAATTTACAAGGATTTCAGATGCTAATCATGAAAGCTGCTGACGGGAATCGGACCCGTGACCTCCGCACTACCAATGCGACGCTCTACCGACTGAGCCACAGCAGCCTGCGATGCTTTGCACCAACGAAGTGTATTATAGCATGGCACAAAATAGTTTGTCAACTCAATTTACTGCAAATATGGAGAAAATAAAATGGAAAGAAAAGCTGGGGACTTTGCGGCAAAAAGCCTTTACCAGAGCTCATTATATAACGATAACAAGTGTTATAAAAGAAAGAGATATGGTATTCTATGAAATTTCCTCCTGGGGTAAGAAATACTATTTTAGCAGGAATGAATATGATGTACTGATACATACCCATTTTATGGGGACAATATTAGGGAATATTTTATATATCAGACAGCGAAAGGCACAGGAAAATGAAAAAATATAGTATGATTGCGGATCATCCGGAAAAGGCACTGTTTTTCTTTGCATTGCCCATGATCCTTGGGAATTTATTTCAGCAGCTATACAATACCGTGGACTCGATTATTGTAGGAAAGTTTGTGGGAGAAGATGCGTTGGCCGCGGTGGGAGCTTCCTATTCTTTGACAACGGTTTTTATTATGATTGCTATTGGCGGCGGGATTGGCGCTTCTGTTATTACGTCACAGTATCTGGGAGCAGGATATTACCGAAAGATGAAAACTTCGGTCTTTACAGCATTGATCAGCTTTCTGGTGTTAAGCATTATTTTAAGTGTGGCAGGTCTGCTTCTGAACCGGTCCATTCTGACAGGGCTTAATACGCCGGACAATATTCTTCCTGATGCAGTGCTCTATCTGGAAATTTACTTTATCGGACTGCCTTTTCTGTTTATGTATAATATCCTGTCCTCAATTTTTAATGCCCTCGGCAATTCCAAAACGCCGCTGTATCTGCTGATTTTTTCTTCTCTTCTGAATATTTTACTGGATCTTGTGATGGTACGGATATTTCATATGGGAGTTGCAGGTGTGGCAATTGCCACGGTATTTGCACAGGGATTATCTGCGGTCATTTCCTTTTGCCTTCTTTTAAGAACACTGAAAAAATATGCAGAGGATGAGAGAGAAGAATCGAAGCGCAAGATATATGATTTTTCCATGCTGGGAAGTATGATTAAGGTGGCGATTCCTTCCATGTTGCAGCAGTCTATTGTCTCTATTGGCATGCTTCTGGTACAGTCCGTGGTAAATGGTTTTGGATCTTCCGTACTTGCCGGTTATACCGCGGGAATGAGAATTGAATCCATTTGTATTGTGCCCATGATAGCAACCGGCAATGCAGTATCTACTTTTACAGCCCAGAATCTGGGCGCAGGTAAGCCGGAAAGGGTGAAAAAAGGCTATCTGGCAGGTATGAGGATTGTTGCCGGTTTTGCTGTGTTCATCTGTATTGTGCTGACAGCATTTCACGGCGTCATTATCGGTGCTTTTCTTGAAAGTGGGAGTGACAGGGCGGCTTTTGAAACAGGAAACGCTTACCTTTCCTTTATTGCTTTTTTCTTTGTATTTATCGGGCTGAAGGCGATTACAGACGGAGTATTGCGGGGTGCCGGTGACGTAGTGGTTTTTACACTTGCCAATTTGATCAACCTGGGAATCCGGGTGGCTTTTTCCTTCGGAATGGCAGAAGTGATCGGGGTACAGGCAGTATGGATTGCGGTTCCCATTGGATGGTCGGCAAATTATCTGATCTCATTTGTTCGGTATCTGTCGGGGAAATGGAGTAAAAAGAAACTGATACAGGTGGAAAAGTAAAAAACGTCATGGCATTTAATGCCATGACGTTTTTAATATCGTGTACGCTGCAGCGCAGGTTTCTACTGAGCTTCTTCTGAAGGAGCCTGTGCTTCGCCTTCGGAAGCAGGCGGCTGAGCACCTTCAGCAGGCAGTCCTGCGGCGGCAGCCTGAGCGGCTGCAGAAGCTGCCGCCATTTCACTACGCTGCTGTTCGATGATAGCTTCAATACCGGGCTGTGCCATATATTCAGCTGTATGGATACAGGTCTTGGTAGAAGTCTGTGGTACGGTAATGGTAGATATGGTACCGTCTTCATTGGTAATTTCCTGAGTAATAGTTTCGGCAGGAGCAGATGCGGTTCCGGAACCCTGCTGAAGAGAAGGATCCTCCTCAGGAGTCATAGTAAGTACGCCTTCTACCTTGAAAGGACATGCATCACTGGCTGGCAGATTACAATAAGGACAAACCATACCCTGATAGTGTACGTCACAACTTTCAGTAGGAACTGTACCTTCTGCAAAATATTCTGTTTTTAAGGTTGCATCACATAAACCGGGAATCGGAAGTTTACCGGACTGTGAGCAGACAGTAGCGGTTACAATACCGCTTGGTATCTGGAAGGATTGGCTTGGCAGGTCTTCATGAATCTTGGACATGGTGGCACGCCATAGTTTTTTTGCCAGATTACGTTCTCCATTGGAACTGACAAGCTTTGTATTGTTATCATAACCGGTCCAAACGGATGCTGTGTAATACGGCGTATATCCTGCAAACCAAACATCATTATAATCGGAAGTAGTACCTGTTTTACCGGCTATGGCCATATTACCGAAGTTAACGGAAGCACCGGTACCAACGGTAACAACGTCCACCATGGCATCCGTCAGAAGCCATGCGGTAGTTTCCTTGATGACCTGTCTGGACTGAGGAAGTGTATTGTCAAGAATGACATTTCCGTCATGATCCAGTACCTTGGTATAAAGCTTTGGCTTGATATAAGTACCGCCGTTGGCAATGGTTGCGTAAGCGGCTGTCAGCTCCTCGTTGGTGACACCGCGTGTCAACCCGCCAAGGGCAAGGGACTGCTGGATATCGGAATAGACCTGAGTCTTTCCGTTTGTGGTGATTTCTTCTCTTTCTACAAGAGTTGTAAAACCAAAATTTTTCAGATAGTCAAAACCAAGCTGCGGTGTTATTTGTGTTAACGTTTTCACGGCAATAATATTCATGGATTGTTCAATAGCCTTACGCAGAGAGTTAAGTCCTCTGTATTCAGAGCCCCACCAGTTATTGACAGGACGACCGTCGGCATAATTAAAAGGTGCGTCGTTCATCACCGTTGCAAGGGTAAGTCCTGCGCTGTCAAGTGCAGGTGCATAAACGGCCACAATTTTAAAGGTAGAACCGGGCTGACGTTTGGTATCAGTAGCACGGTTTAAAGTACGGCTTGCCTCCTTTTGCCCACGACCTCCGACCATGGCAACCACATAGCCTGTACTTTGATCTTCTACAACGATGGAAACCTGAGGCTGGGGTGTCAGGGTGATATTTTCACCATAGACCTCATCGCCGGATTCCATAACAGCTGCTTTGTATTCCTCAATAGCAGCATAAGCATCTTCCTCACTTGTATAAAGAAGATTAAAGGAGGAATTCTGTTCCTTAAAATATGCCTTATACATTTCTGTACTGAAGTTCTGGAAGTCACCATTTGCTTTCTGTATGGTCAACTCGTAGCTTAGCTGCCATCTGGTGCCATCGGGATAATTTTCTTCATTGGAAAATACCTCATCGCAAATTGCCTGTATGTGAGGATCCTGAGTAGCATAAATCTTAAGACCGCCACTATAAAGCAGAGTATATGCCTGTGTTTCCGTATACTTCCCGGTGGCCATCAGATCTTCCATGATATCGTCAGTTAATGCGTCTACAAAGTATGTATTAACTGTATCTTCTTCTACCTCCGAGTTGATGATCTGAATACGGGAATAAACATCATCTGCCATGGCTTCCTCATATTCTGACTGGGTGATATACCCCTGCTCCAGCATATTACCGAGAACCTTTTCCCGTCTTTCCGCATTATATTCGGGATGGGAGATGGGGTTGTACTTGGAAGGATTCTGGGTAATACTTGCGATAACAGCGCATTCAGATAAAGTCAGCGTATTCACTGATTTGTTAAAGTAACGAAGTGACGCTGCCTGAACGCCCAGAGTATTCTGACCAAGGTTAATGGTATTCATGTAGTTTAGCAAAACCTCATCCTTTGACATGGTCTTTGAAAGTTCAATGGCAAGGTACTGCTCCTGAATCTTACGCTTCAGCTGTTCTGCAAGACCTTTTTCATTGGTCCAGTTAGTAAATACATTGTTTTTCAGAAGCTGCTGGGTAATGGTACTGGCACCTTCTTTACGTTGAAATCCGGTGGTAATGGCAACATAGCCGGCACGGAAAATGCCTTTCACATCGATTCCGTTATGCTCATAGAAACGTTCATCTTCAATGGCAACAAAAGCATGTGCCAGATTCTCGGGAATCATATCCTGTGTGACCGGAATACGGTTGGAATCCTGTGCAATCAGTTTACCGATCTGATTTCCCTCAAGGTCATAGACGAAAGTGGAAAATCCGGTAGGTGTAACATCAATATTTTCGATACTTGGTGCCGTATCTATAATGCCTTTAAAAATGCCGATTCCCATGCTGGCACCTATCACACCTACTGCAAGAAATGCAAGCAGTGTAAGGTTCAGAACAGCAAGAAGAAATTTTTTGCCCCATTTAGTGGACGTAGCATGCAGGGATTTCTGTTTGGCTTTGATCCCTCTTTTACTATAATTCATGTATATGCCTCCATATTAAACTTAAAGCAATTTTACAACATATAGAGTATACCAAAATGTGAAGCTGAAATAAAGGTTTTTCACACTTTATTAAGAATTGTTCACAATTTGATACACTTTTATTCTGCCCTGTGGTAAACTTTGTCTAGATAGAATATCGGATATTTTTGCGAAATTGTGAGGTTTATATGAGTGACGGGAAAAAGGACTTCCTTCCTTATAAAATAATATGCGGACCGGGAATGGGAGAAATTGTGGAAAAGAAATCAAGATTCATAGCAAATGTGGCTCCTGCAGACAGTGAGGAAACGGCAGTATCATTTATAGAATCCATCAGAAAAAAGTATTATGATGCCAGACACAATTGTCCTGCCTTTGTAATAGGAAGGAACAGGGAACTGACAAGGTGCAGTGATGACGGAGAACCCAGCGGCACCGCGGGAAAACCAATCCTGGAGGTTATAAACGGCGCGGGTTTGACCAATACTGTGATTGTAGTGACAAGGTACTTCGGAGGTACATTGCTTGGAACCGGCGGGCTTGTCAGGGCTTATACGGAGGCAGCAAAAGCGGGATTGGAAAATGCAGGAATAGCAACTATGCGTTATGGTGCGTCCATTTCCATCCAGACGGATTATACAGATCTTGGTAAAATTCAGTATCTGCTGGGAAATAAAGGAATTCCCATTTTGGACTCTCTGTATACGGACAGGGTAGAACTTATGGTCAGAGTGCCCGAAGAAACCACGGATTTTCTGATGAAAGAACTGACAGAAAGTACAGGAGCAAGGGCCGTTCTGACAATTTTGGAGAAAAGTTATTACATGGATAAAGAGTCATAAAAGGAAAAAGGGACAGGGGGCAAAATCCGTTGACAAAAAAACACTGATGGTCTAAAGTAAGGGTTAGTGGGTGATGCAAAAGGCTGCCCGCTGATCAGGCAATTCTCGAAAGGTGGTGGTTTTTATGAGTAAAAGTACACAATCTGGCAGTACCGATATTCCTCCTCATGAACGGAGCATAAAAATCACATATAAAGGAGATTTGCTATGGAAGAAATCAAGGATTTGGAAGTAATCAGAGAATTACTTGAGACCAAGCAGTACACTACACTCCGTCAGAAAATGGCTGACATGAATACTGCCGATGTGGCTGCAGTCATGGAAGAGTTGGAGGAGGAAGAACTGCTTAAAATTTTCAGAATTTTGCCAAAGAGCATGGCAGCTGATGTTTTTTCTTATTTGGAAGTAGATAATCAGCAGATGATCATTACCAGCCTGTCCGATAAGGAAGCTGCCAACATTATCAATAATCTGATGGCGGATGATGCTACCGATCTTCTGGAAGAGATGCCCGCCAATGTGGTGAAAAAGATTCTGGCAAGCGCCAGCGCAGAAACAAGAAGGGATATTAATCACCTTCTCCGCTATCCTGAGGATTCCGCCGGAAGTATTATGACGGTGGAATATGTAGACCTGAAGGAAAACATGACAGTGGAGGATGCTATTGCCCGTATCAGGCAGATCGGTGTGGACAGTGAGACCATCAACATCTGCTATGTGCTGGATGCCCAGAGAACTCTCGTGGGTACCGTGGCACTCAGATATCTGCTGATCAGTCCTCCTGATGCCATTATCGGAGAGATGATGCATGAGAACGTCATCTATATCAATACCATGATGGACCAGGAAGAGGTTGCCAGACAGTTCCAGAAATACGACTTTACTGCCATGCCGGTAGTGGATAATGAAAACCGTCTGGTGGGAATCATCACCGTCGATGATATCGTGGATATTCTCCAGGAAGAGGCTACCGAGGATATTGAGAAGATGGCGGCTATCGTTCCTACCGATAAGCCATATATGAAAACGGGAGTCTTCGAGACCTGGAAGAAGAGAATACCATGGCTTCTTTTACTGATGATTTCCGCAACCTTTACAGGAAGCATTATTACCTCTTTTGAGGACGCTTTAAGTGTATGCGTGATACTGACAGCTTATATTCCCATGCTGATGGATACCGGCGGTAACGCAGGGGGACAGGCAAGCGTGACCATTATCCGTGGACTTTCTCTTGACGAGATAGAGTTTGCCGATGTTTTTAAGGTCATCTGGAAAGAGGCGAGAGTGGCGGTTCTGTGCGGACTGACACTTGCAATCGCTAATTTCGCAAAGCTGCTTTTGTTTGACAGAGTTACTATTCCGGTAGCAGCGGTTGTGTGTCTTACTTTGGTGGCGGCAGTACTGATTGCCAAAATTGTTGGCTGTATCCTGCCTATGCTTGCCAAAAAAATCGGTTTTGACCCGGCAGTGATGGCAAGCCCTTTTATTACGACTATCGTGGATGCGTTGTCGCTTTTGATTTATTTCAGAATTGCCACGGCGATTTTGCATATTGCTTAAAAAATGAAATCCTACTGCTTTTTGGAAAAAGCGGTAGGATTTATTTAAACTAATTCTGTGCAAGCGAAGCTGCCCGCATCGCTGCTCTTTTTCTCATGGTCGGATCGAGAATCTTCTTTCTTATTCTCAGTGATTTCGGAGTAACCTCCAGAAGCTCATCGGTATCAATAAAGTCAAGCGCCTGTTCCAGACTTAAAATTTTAGGGGGAGTCAGTCTTAAGGCTTCGTCAGCGCTGGAGGAACGGGTGTTGGTGAGCTGCTTTTTTTTGCAGACATTCAGCTCGATATCTTCTCCGCGGCCGTTCTGCCCTACAACCATACCGGAGTAGACTTTTTCGCCCGGGCCGATAAAGAGAGTACCGCGTTCCTGGGCATTGAAAAGACCGTAGGTAATGGCTTCCCCGGCTTCAAAAGCAATCAGAGAACCCTGCTTGCGGTACTGGATATCTCCCTTGTAGGGACCGTAGCCGTCAAAGACGCTGTTCATGATGCCGTTTCCCTTGGTATCTGTTAAAAACTCTCCACGGTAACCGATCAGTCCCCTTGACGGAATGGAGAATTCCAGACGGGTGTAACCGCCTGAAGCAGTACCCATATTTCGAAGCTCGCCTTTGCGCTGGCTTAACTTTTCAATGATGGAGCCGGAAAATTCTTCGGGAACATCAATATAGCAAAGCTCCATAGGCTCTAACTTTTTGCCGTTTTCATCTGTTTTATAGAGAACCTCAGCCTTGCTGACGGCAAATTCATAGCCCTCACGGCGCATATTTTCAATTAAGACGGATAAGTGCAGCTCGCCCCGTCCTGATACCTTGAAGGCTTCCGTGGTATCGGTTTCCTCCACGCGCAGGGAAACATCTGTATTTAATTCACGGAACAGTCTGTCACGCAGGTGGCGGCTTGTCACATATTTTCCTTCCTGACCGGCAAGGGGAGAATCATTGACAATAAAATGCATGGCAATGGTAGGCTCCGAGATTTTCTGGAAAGGAATGGGGGCAGGATTTTCGGGGGAGCAGAGGGTATCACCGATATGAATGTCGGAAATACCGGAGATGGCAACGATGGAACCGATGCCTGCCTGGGTAACCTCTACCTTATTTAAACCGTCAAATTCATAAAGCTTGCTGATCTTGACCTTTTTCTGCTTGTCCGGCTCATGGTGGTTGACGATCACCACTTCCTGATTTACCTTGACAGAGCCGTTGTCCACCTTGCCCACACCGATACGGCCCACATATTCATTGTAATCAATGGTACTGATCAGCACCTGGGTACCGGCATCCGGATCCCCTTCAGGAGCGGGAATGTAATCCAGAATAGTTTCAAATAAAGGAATCATATCGGTTCCCGGTGTATCCATGTCGAGAGAAGCGGTACCTGTCTTGGCTGATGCAAATACAAAAGGACAGTCAAGCTGTTCATCGCTTGCTTCCAGTTCGATGAAAAGCTCGAGTACTTCATCAATGACCTCTGCGGGGCGGGCCTCCGGTCTGTCAATCTTGTTGATGCAGACAATAACGGGAAGCTTTAATTCCAGAGCCTTTCGCAGTACGAATTTGGTCTGGGGCATGGCGCCTTCAAAAGCATCTACCACCAGAATGACACCGTTTACCATTTTAAGGACACGCTCCACTTCGCCGCCGAAGTCAGCATGTCCGGGAGTGTCAATGATATTGATCTTGGTATTCTTGTAAGTTACCGCGGTATTCTTGGATAAAATGGTAATTCCGCGCTCCCTTTCGATATCACCTGAATCCATGACACGCTCCGCCACATCCTGATTATCACGGAACACGCCGCTCTGCTTTAAAAGCTCATCCACCAGTGTGGTTTTGCCGTGGTCAACGTGAGCAATGATAGCAATATTTCTTACGTCTTCTCTTTTCTGTCTCATAATAATCTCTCCTCAACGCAAAAACAAAAAACAATTTAATTTTTTTCTGTCAAAACACTTTTCGTAGTATATCACTAACACAAGCTGCTTGTAAAGTGTCAGAATGTCGATTTTATGCGACAAATGAAGGTTCTTCTTTGGAAAAAAAGGTGATATATATTTAATACGTACAAGGAAAAAATTCTTAAAATGTAAGAAGGAGATTCGCAATGACAGATAAGGTAATTGAAAACAACCAGGTGGTAATCATGGGAGAAATCGTAAGTGATTTTTCATTCAGCCATGAAATTTTCGGCGAGGGCTTTTACATGGTAGATGTAAAGGTGGAAAGACTAAGTGATTCAAATGATATCATTCCCCTGATGGTATCAGAGCGTCTGATTGATGTGACAGCGGACTATAAAGGGCAGAATATTATGGTCTCCGGGCAGTTCCGTTCTTACAACAGACACGAGGAAAGAAAAAATAAGCTGGTGCTTTCCGTATTTGCAAGAGAGATTGAATTTGTAGATGAGATTGAGGAAAGTGCAAAGACAAATCAGATTTATCTGGACGGCTATATCTGTAAGGAACCCATTTACAGGAAGACGCCTCTCGGAAGAGAAATCGCAGATCTTTTACTGGCAGTAAACAGACCCTATGGAAAAAGTGATTATATTCCCTGCATCTGCTGGGGAAGAAATGCCAGATATGCCAACAATTTTCATGTGGGAACCAGGTGTGAGATCTGGGGAAGAATCCAGAGCAGGGAATATATGAAGAAGCTTTCCGAGGACCAGGTGGAAAAGCGGGTAGCTTATGAGGTATCTGTAAGCAAACTGGAGCTTCTTGATAATATAGCGGAAGGACCGCTCCACGCCTGAGGTTGCTTTTTTCTGCCTTCTGTGATATGATGAGCCTTACAGTTTCAAGAAACATACTAAAATATTCATTATGAGGTGTATTATGAAACAGGGTTTGATACATATATACAGTGGGGATGGACACGGAAAGTCTCCGGCGGCGCTTGGAAAAGCAGTTCTATCCGCCGCAACCGGTGAAAAGGTAGTGATCATTCAATTCCTGAAAGGGAAGGGAGTCAGGGAGTCGGAGTTTATCAGGAGACTGGAGCCGGAAATTAAGATTTTCCGTTTTGAAAAAAGTGACGGAAACTTTGATGAATTGTCTGAAGAAAAGAAAACAGAGGAGATCATTAATATTAAAAACGGTCTGAATTTTGCCAAGAAAGTGCTTGCTACCGGTGAATGCGATCTGCTGATTCTGGACGAAGTCCTGGGGCTGATCGACAATAAGATCATTACGGTAGATGATCTGAAAAATCTGCTAGAAGCAAGAGATGAGGAAACCGATATCATCATGACAGGTATTTCATTAAATGATGAGATCTGTATGCTGGCTGATGAGGTGTCCAAAATCGAGACTTTGAAATTTAAGTGCTGGTAGGAGGATTTACAGTATCCGGCAGTAGCATTTTTTGCAATATGATAAGCATATATTCATAGCATCTGTGCATTGACAGCTCTCATGCAAGGTGCTATGATTTATTTTAACAAGATAATTTCATAAACGAGATAGAGGTTGCGTATTTTATGAGTAGTTTTTTGGATGTGGCAGGCACATAAGAAGAAAAATGAAAGGAAAAAACGCCGAAAGAATCCGTATACACTGCTGACGGGTTCTTGGGCATACAGTTAAGAACTGTATGACTGTCATCAAGTTTTGATGGGGCGCTATCCGATGATGTAGGGAGATAAGTCGGTGCGCATTTGTGTATCGACTTAATTTTTGCAGTTCATGAATGAAAGCCCGGAATTTTAAGGAGGAAAACAGTATGGCTGTATTTACAGGCGCAGGTGTTGCGATTGTCACACCATTCAAAGAAAACGGAGAAGTGAATTACGAGAAATTCGGAGAACTGATCGAGTTCCAGATTGCAAACGGAACCGATGCTATTATTGTATGCGGAACCACAGGAGAATCTTCAACCCTGACTCATGAAGAACATCTTGATGTGATCAGGTACTGTGTGGAAAAAGTTGCCGGGAGAATTCCCGTAGTGGCAGGAACCGGTTCCAACTGTACAGAAACCGCAATCTATCTTTCTACAGAGGCAGAAAAATACGGAGTAGATGCATTGCTTCTTGTTACTCCTTATTATAATAAGGCTACCCAGAACGGACTTTTCAAGCACTTTAAAATGGTGGCAGATTCCGTGAAGGTTCCCTGTATTCTTTACAATGTACCCAGCCGTACAGGCTGTAATATCGCACCGGAAACAGCGGTTAAGCTCTGCACGGAAGTGGAGAATATCGTAGGAATCAAGGAAGCCAGCGGCAATATCAGCCAGATCGTAAAACTGATGTCTCTTGCAGACGGAAAGGTGGATTTGTATTCAGGAAATGATGACCAGATCACACCCCTCCTTGCACTTGGCGGTAAAGGCGTTATTTCTGTACTTTCCAATGTGGCTCCCAGACAGACTCATGAGATCTGCGCAAAATTCTTTGCAGGAGATGTAGCGGGAAGCTGCGCAGAGCAGCTCCGTGCCATTCCTCTTTGCAATGCGCTGTTTTGCGAGGTAAATCCTATTCCCGTGAAGAAGGCGCTGAATCTGATGGGCATGGAGGTAGGACCTCTTCATATGCCTCTTACGGAAATGGAAGAGGAAAATGCCGCAAAGCTTGAAAAGGCTATGAAGGAATACGGCATTTTATAAATGCGACTTTTGATATAGGAAGAAAAGGATGTATGGATATGACAAATGTGATTATGCACGGTTGTAACGGAAAGATGGGAAGGAATATTGCAAATCTGATCAGCGAGGAGGAAGATGTCACTCTCGTTGCAGGTATTGACGCTTTTGATGAGGGCAAAAATCCTTTTCCGGTATTTACCGATATCAATGATTGTAATGTGGCAGCTGATGTGATCATCGACTTTAGTGCAGCCCCGGCAGTGGACGGACTTCTTGCTTACTGTGTGGAAAGACAGATCCCCTGTGTGCTTTGCACTACGGGACTTTCCAAGGAGCAGCTTGACAAAGTGGCGGAAGCTTCTAAAAAGGTTGCAATCTTAAGATCGGCAAATATGTCCCTGGGTATCAATATGCTGCTGAAAATTTTAAAGGAGGCAACAGAGATTCTGGCTCCGGCAGGTTTTGATATTGAAATCGTAGAAAAGCATCATAACCAGAAGGTGGATGCACCCAGCGGAACAGCGCTTGCCCTTGGGGATTCCATCAATGAAGTGCTTGATAATGAATATGAATATGTGTATGATAGAAGTAGCAGAAGGCAGAAGAGACCGAAGAAAGAGATTGGTTTTTCGGCAGTCAGAGGCGGCACCATTGTAGGAGAACATGATGTGATCTTTGCCGGAGCCGATGAGGTCATCACTTTCTCACACAGCGCATATTCGAAGGCCGTATTTGGCAAGGGCGCCATTCAGGCAGCAAAGTTTTTGAAAGGCAAGCCGGCAGGCCTTTATAATATGAGTGATGTTATCAACGCGTAAGGGGATATAGAAAATAGCATGAACAAAATGAATGAATTGGAATTAAAGTACTTAAAGAGTCTGGCGCATCAGTATCCCAATATTGCTGCAGCTTCCACAGAGATCATCAACCTGCAGGCCATTTTGAACCTGCCAAAGGGCACGGAACACTTTCTGACAGATATTCACGGGGAGTACGAACAGTTTAACCATGTGCTGAAGAACGGTTCCGGTGCGGTAAGGCGTAAGATTGATGAGGTCTTTGGAAACACGCTGAGCAATAAGGATAAAAAGTCGCTTGCCACACTGATTTATTATCCTCAGGAAAAGCTGGATATTGTATTGCAGGAAGAGGACAATATTGAGGACTGGTATAAGATCACCCTTCACAGACTGGTGCAGGTCACAAAGACAGTTGCATCCAAATACACCAGATCCAAGGTTCGTAAGGCGCTTCCTAAGGATTTCGCCTATATTATTGAAGAGCTGATCACAGAAAAGGCGGAGGTTTCCGATAAGGAAGGCTATTACAATGAGATTATCCATACCATTATCAGGATCGGAAGGGCACCTGACTTTATCATTGCTTTAAGTAATCTGATTCAGAGACTTGTAATCGATCATCTCCATATCGTAGGAGACATCTATGACAGAGGTCCCGGTCCCCATGTGATCATGGATACGCTGATGAAATACCACTCCGTGGATATTCAGTGGGGAAATCATGATATTGTCTGGATGGGAGCGGCCTGCGGACATCTGGCCTGCATCGCCACAGTTCTTCGAATCGCAGCCAGGTATGGAAGTCTTGATACGCTGGAGGAAGGCTATGGGATCAATCTGATTCCTCTTGCTACCTTTGCACTGGATACCTATAAAGATGTTAATTGTGACACTTTTACGATTAAGTATAATACCGATTATGACACCAAGGATCTGAGCCTTGATATGAAGATTCACAAGGCGATTGCCATTATCCAGTTTAAGCTGGAAGGTCAGATCATCAAAAAACATCCGGAATTTGAAATGGATGACAGACTGCTCCTTGACAAAATTGATTATGAAAAGAAAACGGTTCGCATCGGAGATAAGGATTATGTTATGTCTGATGTGGAATTCCCCACAGTGGACCCGGCAGACCCCTATAATCTGACACCGGAGGAGGAGCAGGTCATGGCAAGGCTTCGTCAGGCATTCCTGAAATGTGAGAAGCTGCAAAAGCATGTCAGATTCCTGTATTCAAACGGCGGGCTGTATAAGATTCATAATTCCAATCTTCTCTACCATGGCTGTGTGCCCATGGACGAGGAAGGAAATTTCAAATCTGCCAATGTGGATGGCAAGAAATATAAGGGAAAAGCATTATATGACGTTCTGGACAGCTATGCCAGAAAGGGATATTATGCAAAGAATGCTCCCACGGAAATGTACAGAGCCCAGGATTTGATCTGGTATATCTGGGCAGGACCCAATTCTCCGGTATTCGGCAAGGATAAGATGGCTACCTTTGAGAGATATTTCCTGGCAGACAAGGAGACCCACAAGGAGACGAAGAACAGTTATTATTCCCTGCTTGACAATGAAGAAATTTTAAATAAGATTCTGGTTGAATTTGGCCTTGATACGGAAAAGTCCCATATTATCAACGGGCATGTTCCGGTAGAACTGAAAAAGGGTGAATCACCCATCAAGTGCGGAGGCAAGCTCCTGATCATCGATGGCGGTTTCTCTAGAGCTTACCAGAGCAAGACGGGAATTGCAGGATATACACTGGTTGCCAATTCCCACGGTATGCGCCTTGTAGCCCATGAGCCTTTTGAATCGACGGAGGCTGCTATTTTGCACGAGTCGGATATTTTCTCGGATACGACAATAGTGGAGAATTCCTATGACCGAATTCTGGTAGCCGATACCGATATCGGACGTGATCTTAGGGAAAGCATCGTTCAGCTGGAGCATTTGCTGAAAGCCTACAGAGATGGTACGATTGCTGAAAAATAAAAAGCAAGAGCTGCTCTTTTCAGGGCAGCTCTTTTCACTGCATAGAAATCTTCTATGGCGTGTTATTTTGCTTTGGGTGTGGCGGTAGCTTTTGCCGTATTGTCAGCGGCAGAGTTAGTGTTATTGTTATTGTTATTGGTTGTACCGGTTGTGTTGTTATTGTTTGCCCCGTCACCGACAATATCATTAACACCGTCAGCAACACCGTCCACAACATCATTAACACCATCAGCAACACCGCCGACTACATTACCTACGGCATCTCCGGCATTGTCAAGAACAGAATCATTTTGATCTGTGGCTGTTCCTGTAGTGGCATCATTTACGTGATCATTATTCACGTCTGTGGTGTTGTTGATACCTTCCGTAGTGTTTGTGCCGGCAGTATTATTGGTACCCAGGGTATTATCGGTACCGGTAGTTGTACCAGTGGTGGCATTTGTTGTGTTATTAGTTCCTGTAGTTGCACCATTTTCAGTTGTAGTGTTTCCTGCCATGTCGTTTGCATTGTTCTTGTTTTTGTTAGTACCGCAGGCGGTAAAAGCAAAAACCATCATCAGGACCATGGCTACCGTAATAAATTTTTTCATAATAGCCTCCTTATTTCATTGAAAAAGTGAACTGCACAAAATCAGTTCTGTTGCTATTATGTGCACCTTGAGGTAAAATATTCGAGTGGGAAATTTTTATTTTATTCAAAAATGGAAAAAAGAGGAAAAACATGAAATTCAGACCTTGCATAGACATCCATAACGGAAAAGTAAAGCAGATTGTAGGAGGAAGCCTTCTGGATGAGGGCAACAGGGTGCAGGAAAATTTTGTATCGGAGCAGACAGCAGCTTTTTTTGCCGGGCTCTATCGGGATAAAGGGCTGAAAGGCGGGCATATTATCTTATTGAATCCTGCTTCCAGCGAATTTTATGCAAAGACGAAAGAACAGGCATTTCTGGCACTTGGGGAATATCCGGGCGGTCTTATGGTGGGCGGCGGGATTACGCCGGAAAATGCCGGAGAATATCTTGAGGCAGGCGCCAGCCATGTGATCGTGACTTCTTATGTCTTTCAGGATGGAAAACTCCATTATGACAGACTGCAGGAGATGGTTAAAGCCGTTTCGAAAAAAAGGCTTGTTCTGGATTTAAGCTGCCGGAAAAGAAATAATGCATATTATATTGTCACCGACAGGTGGCAAAAATATACGGATGTGTTGTTAAGCGGTGATACGATTCGTGCACTTTCTGACTTTTGTGATGAATTTCTGGTTCACGCAGTGGATGTAGAAGGAAAGGCAGGAGGAATAGAAGAAGAGGTAGCAGCCCTGCTTGGCAGGGAATGTGAAATTCCTGTCACCTATGCGGGCGGTGTTCATTCCTTTGAAGATCTGGAAAAACTGAAAAGACTTGGAAATAACAGAGTGGATGTAACCATTGGAAGTGCGCTGGATCTATTCGGCGGCAGTATGAGGTTTGATGAAGTACTTGCTTATGTAAAAAAATGATACGACGAAAAAAGCGAGCAGTCTGTCTGCTCGCTTTTAGATTCTTAATTCCTTAAAACAATAGCAAATTCTAAATAAAATGAAACATTATATTTAAGAAAAGGCACATCGTGTTACTGAATTAATACGTTATAATTTTTAAAATTATAACTTTGTTACGTTTACGGCCTGAGGTCCTTTTTCTCCGTTAACTACGTCGAATTCTACGGAAGCGCCTTCTTCAAGAGACTTGAAACCTTCCATGTTTAATCCTGAGTAGTGTACGAATACGTCATTTCCTGATTCATCAGAGATGAAGCCGTATCCCTTTTGGTTGTTGAACCACTTTACTGTACCTTTGTTCATCGTAGATACCTCCAGATAAAAATAAAAAATATAAGTTACTGCAGCACAGATGCTACAACACATTCAGAATAGCACAGTCGTTGTGAAAAGTAAAGAAAATTCCATATTTTATATAAAAAGTTGTGAAATTTTGCCATTTGTGATACAATAACTTAAATTGACCGGAGGTGACAACTTACTAATGGAACAACAGAGTAAAAGAAGAAGCAAGTTTGCATTACTTCTAGTGACCGAGGATGAAGAAGGACTTATGAAACAGCATCACGTCAGTTCAGCCATTGTAGAAATAGCAGCTGTCATTCTTTTCCTGTTCATAGTTGCAGTCACTTGTAAATTTGTATATGATGCAATTGCGCTTAAGGATGCAAGAAAACAGATTGTAGATCAGATCGTGACCATTAATAATCTGACAGACGAGAATGAAGCATTGTCTGTAGAGAACAGTAACCTGTCAAGTAAAATAACTGTTTTAAGTGAGACGGTAAGCAAGAAAGCAGCTACGGAAGATGCAATTTCACAGGAAACAGTAGAAAATGCTCTCCCGAAAGGTTTTCCTTTAAGCGGCTCTGCTACCATGAAGGAGACCGAGGAAGGTGATCCGATGTTGATCTTTACAGCCTCCCAGGGAGTCAATGTGATCACCACGGGAACCGGTACGGTACTTAGTGTGGATGCCGATACAGAGTACGGCACGAAAATAGTGATCGACCATGGCAACGGTTATTATTCTGTATATCGGAATAACAGCACAGCCCTTGTAAAACAGGGAGAACAGCTTGGAAAAGGGTATATTCTGTTCACGATAGGGGAGGATAACCAGCAGCTTGGTTATCAGATCATGAAGGATGAGCAGTATATTGATCCTATGACATTGATCGATATCAATGGTTAGTGAAGTGAAAAGGCAGAAAAAGGCATAGACGCGTGAAACGGCTATGCCTTTTGTTACTTTTATTGCTTATTCAATCTGTTGAATACCAGTTCATATCCGTCATTGCCATAATTCAGGGAACGGTTCACACGACTGATGGTAGCGGTGGAAGCCCCTGTTTTCTCGGCAATTTCAAGATAAGTTTTTTTGTTCTTAAGCATGGAAGCTACTTCATAACGCTGCGACAGGGAAAGAAGCTCATTGATCGTACACAGGTCCTCAAAAAAGCTGTAACATTCTTCTTTGCTTTCGAGACTTAATATAGCCTCAAATAACTGATCTACAGCGGCTGTCTGAAGCTTTTTATTCATGGGAAAGCCTCCTTTGGATTGATATTTTCATACAGTAAGATTTTAACATATTAAAGTTTTAAAGTAAAGAAATTTTTAAAAATAAAGGCATAAGTGCTTGTCATGTAGTTTCTGATACTATATAATGTAGAGTAAAGGTTTTGAAGGGGACGATGGAAAATGACGATTGATAAAGACGATTTACTTAACAGTATTATTGAGAGTCTTGACAGAATTCAGCATATTAAATCAGAAGACATTCCTAATATTGATCTGTATATGGATCAGGTCACGACTTTTATGGAAAGTAAGCTGAAAAATACAGCCAGAAATCCTGAGACTGACAAGATTCTGACGAAGACAATGATCAATAATTATGCCAAAAATGATCTGCTGCCTCCGCCTGTGAAAAAGAAATACAGCAAAGAGCATGTGCTGATGCTGATCTTTATCTACTATTATAAAAACATTTTATCCATCAATGATATTCAGACGCTGCTGAAGCCCGTTTCCGAAAAGTATTTTCAGGCAGGGGAAGGGCTGAATTTAAGCGATATTTACGAAGAAATATTCAGTCTGGAAAAGAGTCAGGTGGATGCCATGAAAAAGGATATTCTGGATAAGTTTGAAACCTCCAGAGAGACTTTTAAGAATGCACCCAAGGAGGATCAGGAATTTCTCCAGCTATTCTCTTTTATCGGGCTTTTAGGTTTTGATGTTTATATTAAAAGGCTTCTGATTGAAAAAATGGTGGATGCCTTTGGAACTGCCGCGTCAGGCAGCGAGGAAAAGAATAAAGGTAAAGAAAAAAAATAGTGCGCCTGTCAGGCGCACTATTTTTTCTATAAGGTGCGCCTAGCGGCGCACGTTTCTAACGGGTTAAAGTCCCGAATCCGCCCGGT
>JBJEMT010000015.1:0-9678 GCA_051879815.1 Suilimivivens sp.
GTAAAAAGAATAATAAATTCTTAAAATATTTAATAATTATTAACAATTTTAATTACTGAAAAATGCCTGCTGTTCTGAGAAAAAAGAAATACCTTAACGTATCCCTGGGTACACTTTGAAGCCGCTTCAATAGCATTGTCCAGCAGATTTCCCATAATTACAATGAGATCAACGTTCTTTATATGATCCACAGTAAATTCCGGTTCAATGATGATTCTCATGGAGACATCTTTTTCATCGGCTGCTTTTTTTCTTTCATTCAAAATTGCATTTAACAATTTATTATTGCTAAACATTGAAGTTTCCGTATTTGCAATTTTTATCTGTAGTTCTGAAATTGTCTTCACTATTTCTTCGTCATTATTTTCTGAAGCCATTTCTCCGATTGCCTGCAAATAATGATGAATATCATGCAAAAATGCTGCGTGTTCCTGATTTACACGTTCTATCTGTTCATAGTGTTTTTCCTCAATTTCCATTTTCGTAATGGTTAACTCCTGCTGACGCAGTTTTTCTGTTGATTGGGAGTATCTGTCAAACACATAAAATATCAAAATGTTACCTATCAATACTAAAACGCTGCTGATAATCAATAGCACATGTACAAATCCCATTTGATTCCAGTCAATATTAAGATATGCCAGGGATATCATAATTCCCAATGTGGCTATCGGAACTACCGAATATAATAATAAATTCTTTCGGCTCATTCTGTTATTTGATCTCCCAAGAATTCCTTTTACAATGTTAAATAAGATAAAAGCTATCAGTTTTGTACACAACAGAAAAAATATCATTGATGCAACATTTGTTGTTACCTGGCTTAAAGAAAAATTTGACGGATGTGACAAAAAGATAATACATAAGAACTCACTGCCTGCCATAATTGCAGTAGCCATTAAATAATATGGAATTTTTCGGAAGAAAGATTCCTGAAATACTGCAATTATCATAGTAATATAAATAATCTGCATTCCCACGATATTAATAATGGAACTATCCAGAGAATTCACTAAATAAACGCATCCTGCAGTACAAAGAACAGCTGCTGTTTTCATATATTTATTGCACACACTCTCTTTTAATGGGAAAAATGTCAAAAAGAAATCGAACATAAGATATGCTTCCAAAACACAGATAAAAATCTGTACTGATTTAAATATTAATTCCATAATTCTATCCTCTGTATTTTGCTGCCATATATTTGGCAAATGCCTGCTGGAATTCTTTAGATCTTGATCTTGAAACAGTAAGCTCCGTTCCATCAATCAGCCGGACAGACTGTGGGCTTGCACAAATTATGTATGCCATATTAATCATATAGCTGTTATGAGCACGCACAAACCCACAGCTTTCATTAAAAATCTTCCAAACAGAATTCAAATTCATATCTACTCTTAATACTTCGTCTGGGAAGCACTTCTTCAATTTCCCATAAGCAAAAATTTCACTGGAATGATGCCTGATTGCAATATAAAGAATAGATTCCGGATATACTCTGATCTGTTCTTTACCGGAACCGCATTTACACATAATATAAGGACTGTTTTTCCTCATTTTCATCTCGTTTATTATTTCCGTCATTTCGCTTATCAATTCTGAAGTCGGGTAGCTTTTTAACAAATAGCGGAAAGGATTGGCCTTAAAAGAAGAAGAAGTCGGTTTTACAACACCGGAGCAAAACACAAGCAAAAATTTTTGATCTATTTTTCTCAACTGCATTGCTGTTTCATAGCCATCCATTTTATCCATCTGCATATCCAGAATTACCAGATCAAAATCCAGTTCTGAATGTAAAAACATCTGTTCTCCCGAGTGAAAATCATAAAATAATATCGTTTCAGGTTCAATAACATTCGTCGCCAATATAATTTTTTTCAAAAAAACAATATAGTTTTTATCATCTTCGCAAATCGCAATTCTGTACATATATATTTTCCCTTTGTTAGAAACACCTTCAAAAACTCTTCAGAAGTTACATCCAGAACATTTGTAATGCGAACAAAAGCTTCTGATTTGCATTATAAGAATTTGCATTATAAGAAACTACATGGAAATCGCATTGCCATTAGTATATATATTATACATTTTTTATGCTTTTTTTCAATCTCATTTCACTATTTTGTCTTAAGCACAGCGCCAATCCACAAACAAGCATTGACTCTCGCCCTTTTCAGGTGTACTATTAAATTGCATCAAAGAAACTTTTAAAAGGAGGCTGCCATGAGAATCGGTGCTCTCAGTTTTCAACCGTATATTTATAATACCAACTATTTAAGCCAAAGCAGCCTGAATAAGGTTTCTCCCATACCGGATGATCTGCTTTCATCTAAAACAGATTTTTCCGAACTTTCAAATACAGAGCTTTACAGCGAAGACTTAAATGAAAACCCTCTTCAAAAGGGGGAAACCGCTGATTTGGCTGCTACATTGCAGATGCAGTTTGAGACGGGACAGCAGAATGCAACAAGATTAATAAAACCCGTAGAGGATAATGAGGAACTTGTTCAGAATAAAGTGACGACTCAGAATCCCGCTCTCATGCAGAGAGCAATTGAAGCCTATCAGGCTAATATGATTGCCTGATATGCAGTGCCAAACGCAGACACGCTCTGCGAGTCGCCTTATCGGATAAATAAAAGCGGCAGTTCTTATAAGGACTGCCGTTTATTAATAAAAGGAGGTCATTTATGGCAGTTTTTGAGTTGAAAAACGATGCGATTTCCATTTCCATGGACAGTCACGGAGCAGAATTAAAGTCGCTGAAAAAGCTTGCCACCGGCACGGAATATATGTGGCGGGGCGATGCAAAATACTGGGGACGTACTTCACCTGTACTTTTTCCCTTTGTAGGGGGCTTAAAAGACAAGGAATACAGAACAAAAGGAAAGACTTATCCCATGAGCCAGCACGGTTTTGCAAGGGATATGGAATTTGAACTTTTCTCGCAGTCAGACAACGAAATCTGGTTTATCCTCAAATCAAGTGAAGAAACACTGGCAAAATACCCTTACGAATTTGTATTGAAGCTGGGTTACCGGATAAAGGACAGCGAAGTACAGGTTTTATGGCAGGTAGAAAATCCGGGCCAGGAAACACTCCCCTTCTCCATCGGCGGTCACCCCGCCTTTAACTGTCCCATTGAGGAAGGCACGAAGCAGTCAGATTATCTGGTTGATTTCGGGGATATCGACGAAATTATCAGTACGAGGCTTGGAGACCAGGGCCTTGTGACAGGCTGTATGGATGTCTACGGATTGACAGACGGCAAGCTTGCCCTGACGGAAAATCTTTTTGACCACGATGCGCTGATCATTGAAGATAACCAGACAAAAGAAGTATCTCTTTGCCATAAGGACGGCACTCCCTATTTAACAGTCAGAATGGAAGCGCCCCTCTTTGGCGTCTGGTCGCCTCCGGGAAAGCAGGCTCCTTTTGTGTGCATCGAGCCCTGGTACGGCAGATGTGACAGCGAATATTTTGACGGTACACTGGAAGAGCGAGAATGGGGAAACCTGATTGAGCCCGGCGAAGTCTGGAAGGCTTCCTACACGATTGAAGTTTAAATTCTCTGTCTCTTTCTGAAATATCTGAATAATTACCGCATAAAGAAGACGCCCCGGAAGTTTCCTTCCGGGGCGTCCCCTTTTTGTATCTCCCGGCAAGCCGCTCGATACATTCGTGAAAATGCTTCTGCAAGCAGGCATTTTCACTTTATGTATATACTAAACTAAGGGAACAGATAAACGCATATTTATTCTACATCCTGCAGTGCTGCGAAATCCTCTTCGCCGGTACGAACCTTTACAACCTTATCTACGTTGTATACAAAGATCTTGCCGTCACCGATATGTCCGGTGTAAAGAGCCTTCTTGGCAGCCTCGATCACGCTTTCAACAGGGATCTTGCTGACAACAACTTCAACCTTAACCTTGGGAAGTAAGGTTGCATCCACTTCAACTCCACGATACATCTCGCCGGCACCCTTCTGAATACCGCAGCCCATAACCTGGGTCACTGTCATGCCTGTTACACCAAGGTCGTTCATTGCCTTCTTCAGATGGTCGTATCTGGACAGTTTGGCAATAATGGAAACCTTGTAAATGCCGGTAGGTGAAGCGGGCGCTGCCACAACCTTAACTGCGGCATCTTTCTGAGCTGTGGAAGCAGCTGCATAATCGTCTGTACCAAGATCTGTATTTTCATTTATCTCCATTGTCATCGTATTGGAAATATCCATGATACTGAAGCCTGCATAAGCCGATGTAAGACCATGCTCACAAGCGTCAAGTCCGACGATTTCCTCCTCCTCGCTGACACGAAGACCGGCAACAGCTTTAATCACAAAGAATGTAATGGTAATCGTTACAGCTGTCCATGCTGCTACAGCAAGGAAACCAAGAAGCTGAATTCCTAAAAGCTGGAAGCCACCGCCATAGAAAAGACCTGTAAGACTGTCATTGCCGGGTGCGGATGTTGTTGCAAATAAACCGACTGCAATGGTACCCCAGATACCGTTTAAGCAGTGAACAGCAACGGCACCTACAGGATCATCAATATGTAACTTGTAATCCAGGAACCACACACCAAATACTACGAGAAGACCGGCTACCGCACCGATGATCAGAGCACCTGTCACATCTGTCACATCGCAGGGAGCTGTGATTGCAACAAGACCTGCAAGGGAAGCATTCAGACACATGGAAACATCGGGCTTACCATATTTGATCCATGTAAAGATCATACATACTACAGTAGCAATTGCAGGAGCAACTGTAGTTGTCACAAACACAGAGCCAAGCTGTTCAACACTGGTACATGCCGCACCGTTGAATCCATACCAGCCAAGCCATAAGATAAAGCATCCAAGACATCCGATAGGAAGGTTATGTCCGGGGAATGCATTTACTTTTGTGATATTACCATTTTTATCTTTTACAAACTTACCAATACGGGGTCCGAGTATTTTTGCACCGATCAGAGCGGAGATACCACCTACCATATGAATCGCGCAGGAACCTGCAAAATCATGGAATCCAAGCTGTGCAAGCCAGCCGCCGCCCCAGATCCAGTGAGCTTCGATGGGGTAGATCAACGCTGAAATTACTGCTGAGTAAACACAGTAGGATAAAAATTTTGTTCTCTCTGCCATGGCACCTGAAACAATCGTTGCTGTAGTTGCACAGAATACCAGGTTAAATACGAAATTGGACCAGTCAAATTCTGCATAATTTGTGAAGATATCAAAGCCGGGTTTTCCAATCAAACCAACCAGATCTTCACCCAGCAGTAAACTGAAACCGATCAGGATGAAAACAACTGTACCGATACAGAAGTCCATCAAATTCTTCATCAGGATGTTACCTGCATTTTTTGCTCTGGTAAAACCGGTCTCCACCATTGCAAAGCCTGCCTGCATCCAGAACACCAGCGCTGCACCGATCAGGAACCAGACGCCGAATACTTCGCCGCTTACGGCACTCATAATTTCTTCTGTCATAATTTTTCCTCCTCACATTAAAAAAGCGAAGCCAAAGATACTGTTATCCCTAACAAGCCTCTTTGCTCCGCATTCTTAATTAGTTTATTTTCCCTCTGCGATTCCCTTGGTTACAGAGGATACCAATGCCGATCCGCTCAGCGAATCGTCTCATAAAATAAAAGGCACTACGGATATTCCATAGCGCCTTCGCTTTTATGTATTGCATCATATCACGGTGTTAAAGTGTTGTCAACACATTTTTCACAAATTTTTTGTATATTTTTTGTACATTATTTATCTTCATCAATAATGGTAGCTTCCGCATCAATAATCTTCTCTGCATTTTTCTTTGTTTTGAACAGTCTTGAAAGTATCCACATATCAGATAAACCGTCATACACAAGGAAAGCGCCGATCACTCTCACTACGATTTCTACCGCTCCAAACGGATTATACACAAGTACCGCTCCAAGCACGATAGTAAGAATGCCAAAGAAAAGTGCTGCCCACCAGTTTTCGTAGCCCAGTTTTTTTAAATCCACAGCCTGAATCGCATTGTGCAAACCATGAATGATAATGATGATCCCGATAATGATGGGTACAGTAGCAATAATCCCTTCCGGCTTTAATAAAATCCATGCTCCCAGCACACTGAATATGATTCCAAGTATCAGCATTCCCTGTAAATACAAAGTACGTTCTCTTGCCAAAAGATACAGAATAATCTGGATAATACCGTAAACAAGCAGTATTCCCCCAAGTACCATACATACTACCTGAGTGGAAGTTCCCGGCCAGATGATCAGCACAATTCCGATGATCACACAGATAATTGCCGATAAGGTGTAATTTGCCTTAAGATTTTTAAAAAAATTTGCCATAATCTATCTCCTTCATCTCTTTTAAATAATTTTCTTTATCCCTTCCCATATCAGGTATAGGAAATATCCCATAACCGCCCCAAGGCAGTTCAGCAGGATATCATCCACATCAAATGCTCCGAAAGCGCTGAAAAGCTGGAATACTTCAATGCCCGCCACAAACAGGAGTGCATTGAGCAGCATAACAAAAAAATTTCTACCGCTCTCCATTACGTAAGGGAGCAAAAAGCCAAAGGGTATGAATACAACAACATTCCCTGCCAGATTTTCAAAGCTGTTCAGCATATAGGAATAGTGGATATACATCCGTATGGTTTTAAAAAGCGTAAAATTCGCTGTGTCCAGCCCCTCCAGGATCACACCCTTTTCCCAGGATGAAGCAATTGCCTTAAGCTGAGCATAAGGATACTTGAATATAATCAATTTTATCACAATCAGCAGATAGATAAAGAATATTATTCTTAAGAATGATCTTCTTATAAAGAAATTTCTTTTATTCTGCACTAATAACGAACCTCCATCAAAGTAAGTCCCTTTGCCGGCATAAGCTCCCCGGCATTTTCCCGCAGACCCTTTTCCAGAATGTCTGCTATTTCTTCGGGTTTTTTCTTATGCATCCCCACCTCAATCAGAGTTCCCATCATAATGCGCACCATATGATACAGGAAGCCGTCTCCGCTAAAGGTAAAACGAAGTTCATCAGCTGTTCCTTTTCTCCCGTAAAGAGGGCTTACCACCTCTTCTATCCGAATGCGTTCAACTGTTCTGACTGTAGATTTCCTGCTTTTCTTAAGAGAAGTAAAAGCCTTAAAATCATGAGTTCCTTCCATAAAAGCTGCCGCCCTTCTCATAGCATCTACATCCAGCTTATCCTCTATGACACAGGCAAATTTTCTGTCAAATACATGAGGAACACCGGTATTGATCACTCGGTACATATAAGTCTTTCCCTTTGCATTCAGCCTGCTGTGAAAACGCTCCGGAACTTCTTCAATGGCAATTACCGCAATATCCTCCGGCAGATAAAAATTCATATAATCCATGATCTGTGAAGGACTTTTGTCTGTATCAAGATGAAAATTTGCCACCTGCCCCGCAGCATGAACACCTGCGTCCGTTCTTCCTGAGCCCTGGATTTCCACCTTTTCCCCTGCCATTTTGGAAAGAAGCATTTCCAGCTTTCCCTGAATGGTATTGTCGGTGCTTTCCTGCTTCTGCCAGCCCTGATATCTGGTTCCCTCATATTGAAGGATTACCTTGAAATTGCGCAAATCACTTTACCTCCCAGGGATTTTCCCTACCCTCTGCAAAATACTTACAGCCCAGCAGAGAATCTCTCACAACCGTTTCCACGCAGTCATCCGTATAAAAAGCCATGTGATGGCTTACTGTCACGTTAGGGAATCCCCGCAAAATGGAAAGCTCCCTGTTATTTAGTATATCTTCTTTGTGGTCATAATAATACAATCCGAATTCATTTTCCACCACATCAAGCGCTGCTCCCCCGACCTTTCCTGACTCTATTCCGGAAATCAGCGCTTCTGAGTCAATAAGTCCGCCTCTTGCCGTATTGATGATCATCACACCATCCTTCATTTTATCAATGGCAGCTTTATCTATCATGTGGTGATTATCCTCCGTAAGAGGTGCATGCAGGGTAATGACATCTGCCTGACTCCACATTTCATCCAGGGTAACATAATGTACACCGCTCTTTTTTACCTCTTCATTTTCATACACATCATAAGCAATCAGCTTACAGCCAAAGCCGGAAAGATTGTTCAGTACCGTTCTTCCGATCCGTCCCGTGCCAATGACTCCTACAGTCAAATCTTTCAATTCTCTTCCCATGAGCCCTTTCAGGGTAAAATCCTGAACTCTGGTACGGTTCACAATGCTTTTCATCTTGCGTATGGTCATAAGGATCAGCATTACCGCATAATCCGCCACGCCGTTTGGACCGTAAGGGGCATTTGCCACTGTCATTCCGAGCTCCTTTGCTGCGGCAACATCGATATGGTCATAGCCGATGGTTCTGGTAACCACATATTTGACACCGTAGGAGGCAAATACTTCCAGTAACTCCTTTGGCATTTTGGATGTAATAATATCAATACATTCGCTCCCCTTTGCCAGGGAAGCAGTTCCCTTATCCGGTGCATCAGGACAAAGTACAAGTTCTATACCAAGCTCCTTTTCATATTTCAGGAACAGATCTTTCTCGTCAAATTCTCTGCAATTATAAACTGTAACCTTCATACTAATCACTCCTTTTCTCAGAGTTTTCCCTTTCTCTGTATTTTTTTATCTCTTCCATATCCTCGTCTGTTAAATGTCTGAAATTACTGATTCCCGCATAAAGTATTTTAAGGCTGTTAATAGTGGTATCAAAAACACCCTCTTCATACAGATTCAGCACAATAATTCCCACCGGAACGGCGATAATCATTCCGATCACTCCGGCCACACGATAACCTATAAACAGAAGGATAATCGTAGGTATGGGCGCCAGACCCAGGGAATCTCCTACTATCTTTGGCTGGATGACCTGTCTTGCCAGCTGACCCACGCCCCAGATAATAAGAAGCCCTACTACCATTTTATAATCCCCACTCAAAAATTTGATAATTGCCCATGGCAGCAGAACAGTTCCCGTTCCGAAAAACGGAAGCAAATCCAGAAAAGCCACTCCGATTGCAATAATGAATGCGTATTTGACATGCAGAATACTGAAACCGATTCCCAGTAACAGATACATCCATATTTCAATCTTAATCTGGGCTTTAAAATATCCTCCTACCGCTCTGGTCAATCCTCTTTTTATCATACTAAGACGTCCCAGTACGGACTCTGGCAGCACCTTTTCAAGAAGCCCCGAAAGATAGCCCTTATCCGCCACATAAAAATAGGCAAACAAAAGACACATGATAATACTGATCACAATATTGGGAAGACTTCCCACAAAATTACCAAGAGCCTCAATAGTAGGTTCACTGATACTTTCCATGATCCCGCCAAAATATTCCTGAATATTTCCCGTAATGCTGCTGATGGTGAGCTGTAATTCCTTAGGAAGATACTGAAAAGCCACGGAAAGATTTTCTCCGATTTCCGCAAAATCCTCCTCTGCCGCTTCCCATAAATGTGGCATATCATCGATAAATTCCACCAGTTGTTCGATCAGCTTCACGCTAAGAAAGTACCCTGCCACGATGACAAGGGCAATTACCGCAATGATAACCACGGCTGATCCGGCTTTTCTTCTGATTTTCAGACGCTTTTCAAAAAAATGGACCAGAGGGCTTGCGATCAGCG
>JBJEMT010000016.1:0-9668 GCA_051879815.1 Suilimivivens sp.
GGTGATGATATCAGAGAAGGATTAACTGCTATTGTCAGTGTTAAGATAGAAGATCCCCAGTTTGAGGGTCAGACGAAACAAAAGCTTGGCAATACGGAAGCAAGAAGCACGGTTGACGGAATTGTCAGTGAACAGCTTACTTATTTCCTTGAACAGAATCCTACAATTGCCAAATTGATCTGCGAAAAATCAATTCTGGCACAGCGTGCCAGAGATGCGGCAAGAAAAGCAAGGGATCTGACAAGAAGAAAAACAGCTTTGGAAGGAATGAGTCTTCCCGGTAAACTGGCGGACTGTTCCGATAAAGATCCTGCAAACTGTGAAATTTATATTGTAGAGGGAGATTCTGCAGGCGGAAGTGCCAAAACAGCAAGAAGCCGTGCAACTCAGGCAATTCTTCCTCTTCGTGGTAAAATACTTAATGTAGAAAAAGCAAGGCTTGATAAAATTTATGCCAATGCGGAAATAAAAGCTATGATAACAGCTTTCGGTACAGGCATCCATGATGATTTTGATATCAGTAAATTGAGATATCATAAGATTATCTTAATGACAGATGCCGATGTAGACGGTGCTCATATTGCCACATTGCTTTTAACATTTATTTATCGTTTTATGCCTGAACTTATCAAACAGGGATATGTGTATCTGGCGCAGCCTCCTCTTTATAAGCTTGAGAAAAATAAAAAGGTGTGGTATGCCTACAGCGATGAAGAATTAAATCAGATTCTGACAGAAGTCGGGCGTGATCAGAATAATAAGATTCAACGTTATAAAGGACTTGGTGAAATGGATCCCGAACAGCTTTGGGAAACCACCATGGATCCTGAAAAGAGAATTTTGCTTCGTGTTACCATGAACGAAGAGGCAGAATCGGAAATTGATCTTACTTTTACCACTCTGATGGGTGATAAGGTGGAACCAAGACGTGAATTTATTGAAGAAAATGCAAAGTTTGTAAAGAATCTTGATATTTAATTTCCATGCCATAGCGCATGAAGGAAAGGTCAGAAATGGAAGATAATATTTTTGATAAAATACATGATGTGGATTTAAAGAAGACCATGGAAACCTCTTATATTGATTATGCCATGAGCGTCATTGCTTCCCGTGCACTTCCTGATGTAAGAGATGGTTTAAAGCCGGTACAGAGAAGAGTTCTGTATTCTATGATTGAACTGAATAACGGACCGGACAAGCCTCACAGAAAGAGTGCCCGTATCGTGGGTGACACCATGGGTAAATATCATCCTCATGGTGACAGCTCCATTTACGGTGCTCTGGTAAATATGGCACAACCCTGGTCTCTTCGTCACCCTCTTGTAGACGGTCACGGAAATTTTGGTTCCGTTGACGGTGACGGTGCCGCAGCTATGCGTTATACAGAAGCACGTTTAAGTAAGATTTCCATGGAGCTTCTTGCAGATATCAATAAAGATACGGTTGATTTTGTTCCAAACTTTGATGAGACGGAAAAAGAACCTGTTGTTCTTCCGAGCCGTTTTCCTAATCTTCTTGTAAACGGTACCACCGGTATAGCAGTAGGTATGGCAACCAATATACCTCCTCATAATTTGAGAGAGGTAATCAATGCAGTTATTAAGATCATAGATAACAGAATTATTGATGATAAGGAAACAGCAATTGAAGAAGTTTTATCTATAGTAAAAGCTCCTGATTTCCCGACAGGCGGTATTATTCTTGGTACCAGAGGAAGCGAAGAAGCTTACAGAACAGGCCGCGGAAAAATAAGAGTTCGTGCCGTAACGAATATAGAAACCATGGCAAACGGAAAGACCAAAATTGTTGTGACAGAGCTTCCTTATCTTGTAAACAAGGCAAATCTGATTCAGAAAATTGCTGAACTGGTAAAAACAAAGAAGATTGACGGTATTACAGATCTTCGGGATGAATCCGACAGAGAAGGTATGCGAGTTGTCATTGAGCTTCGCCGTGATGCCAATGCCAATGTTATCATGAATCAATTATATAAGCATACACAGATGCAGGATACCTTCGGTGTGATCATGCTTGCTCTTGTAAATAATGAGCCTAAGATCATGAATCTTCTTGATATGCTGAAATATTACATACAACATCAGGAAGAAGTGGTAACCAGAAGAACGAAATATGATCTGAATAAGGCAGAAGAACGAGATCATATTTTACAGGGATTACTGATTGCACTTGATAATATTGATGAAGTCATTAAGATTATCAGAAGCAGTGAGAATACTCAGGCGGCAAAAGAAAGATTGATGGACCGTTTTGGACTGACAGATGTACAGGCACAGGCTATCGTAGATATGCGTCTGCGTACCCTGACAGGTTTGGAACGGGAAAAGATAGAAAATGAACATAAGGAATTAGTTGCAAAAATAGCAGAATTAAAGGCCATACTTGCAGATGAAAAGCTTCTTCTTGGTGTGATCAGAACAGAAATTAAAGAAATTGGTGATAAATACGGAGATGAAAGAAGAAGTAAAATCGGTTTTGATGAATATGATATTTCCATGGAGGATATGATTCCAAAGGAAAATACCGTTATTGCCATGACGCATCTTGGATATATCAAACGTATGACAGTTGATAATTTTAAATCCCAGAACCGTGGCGGTAAAGGAATCAAAGGAATGCAGACAATAGAAGAAGATTTTATTGCAGATCTTTTGATGACCACTACTCATCACTATATTATGTTCTTTACCAATTATGGGCGTGTGTACAGATTAAAGGCATATGAAATTCCGGAAGCTTCAAGGACATCGAGAGGAACTGCTATTGTAAATCTGTTACAGTTGAACCCCGGAGAAAAAATAACAGCCATCATGCCTGTTAAGGATTATGAAGATAATAAGAATTTCTTTATGATCACGAAAAAGGGCATTGCAAAGAAGACAAATATTATTGAATACAGTCATGTACGTAAGAACGGTCTAACAGCAATTAATTTAAGAGATGATGACGAACTGATCGAGGTTAAGGTTACAGATGAAAATACAGAAATATTCCTGGTAACAAAACACGGTATGTGCATCCGGTTTAAAGAAACTGATGTAAGAGCAACAGGAAGAAGTTCCATGGGTGTTATTGGAATGAATCTTGATGACGGTGATGAAATCATTGGAATGCAGCTTGATCATCAGGGTGATTCTCTTCTTATTGTTTCTGAGAATGGTATGGGTAAGCGTACTTATCTTAACGAATTTAATGTGCAGAGACGTGGAGGAAAAGGTGTTAAGTGTTACAAGATCACTGAAAAGACAGGTTATGTTGTTGGTGTAAAGGCAGTAAATGATGATCACGAAATTATGATGATCACTACAGGAGGCACAATTATACAGCTTCGAATGGATGATATATCCACAATGGGAAGAATTACTTCCGGTGTGAAGATGATCAATCTTGATGAAGGTGTTAAAGTTGCACAGATAGCTAAAGTAAGAGAAAAGGTTTCAGACGGCAATCATGAATTTGAAAATCCGGATGATGCCATGGAAGATCTTTCAGAGGATTCGGAAGAAGAAATAACACTTCCAAAAGAAGAAGAGGAATAAAAATGTTTTGAAAAACCCCATTAAAAATGGGGTTTTTCTTAGGAAAATTACAAAAGGAAAAATTAAAAACTATTTTTCATATCATACAATATATGATATGATTAGTTCATATGAGGAGATGGAAAATTTATGGAAACTTATCTGGTCTTAAAGGACCTGGCAATCATTATCATTGCTGCAAAATTATTCGGCATTGTTGCCAGAAAGCTGAAAGCACCTCAGGTAGTAGGTGAGATCATTGCGGGACTTATCATAGGTCCCAGTGTGTTAGGTCTTGTAAATCAGTCTGATTTTCTTGCACAGATGGCTGAAATCGGTGTTATTTTACTGATGTTTTCAGCGGGACTTGAAACAGATTTAAAGGAATTGATGAAAACAGGCCCTATTGCTACTTTGATTGCCTGTGCCGGTGTTTTTATTCCGCTTTTCTGTGGTGCTGTTTTTTATATGTTGTTTTATGGGGCATCACCCTGGGGATCAGAAGGATTTTACAAGGCAGTATTTGTAGGAACTATTCTTACGGCTACTTCCGTCAGCATTACAGTGCAATCGTTAAAGGAAATGGGCAAGCTGAAGGGAAAAGTGGGAACAACAATTTTGAGTGCGGCTATCATTGATGATGTGATCGGAATTATTGTTCTTACCTTTGTAATCGGATTTAAGAGTCCTGATTCCAAACCGCTTTCTGTTATTATCAATACGGTATTATTCTTTATTCTGGCTGTAGGTGTAGGATTTATCTCTTACAAAGTATTTAAGTGGGTAGATAAAAGATATCCTCATACCAGAAGAATACCGATTGCAGGACTTGCATATTGTTTTTTACTGTCCTATATCGCAGAAAGATATTTTGGAATTGCCGATATTACGGGCGCTTATGTGGCAGGTATCATCCTTTGTTCTATCAATGATTCCAGTTACATAGAGAGAAAAGTGGATATCAATTCCTATATGTTGTTTGGTCCCGTATTTTTTGCAAGTATCGGATTAAAAACAAGTATAGACAGTGTAACAGGCAGTATTTTGCTGTTCTCCCTTGGATTTGTGATTGTGGGACTGTTCAGTAAGATCATCGGCTGTGGGCTGATGGCAAGATTATGTAAGTTTAAAGGGCATGATGCATTAAAGATAGGTGTAGGTATGATGACAAGAGGCGAGGTTGCCCTGATCGTATCGCAAAAAGGTCTTTCCGTAGGACTTTTGGAGCCTGTTTATTTTACTTCCGTCATTTTGCTGATTATTGTATCATCAATCATGACGCCGATTATATTAAAAATTCTTTATTCAAAGGATAAGGAACCGGAAGAGGTTCAAACAGCTTAAGCTGATTGGATATAAAAATTTAATATCACTCTAAGGGGGTAATAACATCATGATAGGGGTAATTATTGCAATTATTGTTGTTATTTTTGTACTGGTCATCATGATAACCGGTTACAAGAAAGCGCCGCCGGATACAGCATTTATTATATCCGGTCTTCGCAAAAAAGTAATCATAGGTAAAGCCAGTATAAAAATTCCGTTTTTTGAAAGAATGGATAAGCTGAGTCTTAAGCTGATAGCCATCGATGTTAAGACATCCAATGCAGTTCCTACCGCAGATTATATCAATATTCAGGTAGATGCAGCGGTTAATATCAAGATCAGCAGTGAAAAGGATAAGCTTGCACTTGCAGCAGAAAACTTTTTAAATCAGAATACTCAGTACATAGCAAGTATTGCAAGAGAAGTTCTGGAAGGTAACATGCGTGAAATCGTAGGACGTATGAGACTGGAAGAGATGGTCAGCGACCGCCAGAAGTTTGCTAATCTTGTTAAGGAAAATGCAGAACCTGACCTTGCAGCCATGGGTCTTGATATTGTCAGCTTTAATGTGCAGAATTTTGCTGATGGCAACGGTGTAATCGACGATCTTGGTATTGATAATATTTCCCAGATCAAGAAAAAAGCGGCAATTGCCAAGGCAGAGGCCGAAAAAGAAATTGCAGTTGCCAAAGCAGAGGCTGATAAGCAGGCTAATGATGCAAGAATCAACGCAGAGCGCGAAATTGCAAAGAAGAATAATGAACTTGCCCTTCAGAAGGCAGAACTTAAGAAAATGGAGGATACTAAGAAAGCGGAAGCTGATGCCGCTTACAGTATCCAGGAGCAGGAACAGCGTAAGACCATTGAAGTGGCAACTCAGGAAGCAAGTATTGCCAAGCAGGAAAAGGAAGTTATCTTAAAGCAGAGAGAAGCCGAAGTTAAGGAAAAGGCTCTGGATGCAGAGGTTAAGAAAAAAGCGGAGGCTGATAAATTTGCCCGTCAGCAGCAGTCAGATGCAGAACTCTATGAGAGAATGAAGAATGCGGAAGCTGAAAAGTTTGAACGGGAAAAAGAAGCGGAAGCAATGAAGGCTACGGCGGAAGCCCAGAAATTTGCAAAGGAACAGGAAGCAGAAGGTATCCGCATGGTGGGTGAAGCAGAAGCGGAAGCCATCCGTGCAAAGGGTATTGCAGAAGCGGAAGCCATGGAAAAGAAGGCAATCGCTTATCAGAAATACAATAATGCCGCTATGGCAGAAATGCTGATTCAGGTTCTTCCTGAAATCGCAGGCAAGATTGCAGAGCCTCTTACCCAGATTGATAAGATCACAATCATCGGTGGAGATGGAAATAACGGAGTTAACACAGTGGCAGACAATGTGCCCGGTGTTATGACCAAGCTTTTTGAAACCATGAAGGAAACTGTAGGAATTGATCTTGCCGAAATCGTGAAGGCCGGTACTTATGATGCTAAGGTTAATAAGAATATTAACTTTACGGGTCTTTCCGATGAGGAAAAGGAAAAAGCCGTTGCCGCTGTTTCAGGAGCTGTTGCAAATGAAATAGCAGGTGATTCATCAAATGCATAAAAAGAAGTAAAAGAAAACCCGAAAGTAACCTGATGCTGCTTTCGGGTTTTTCATGTTGTACGAATGAGAATAATCCTTATTTTTCTTTGTCGAAAAAATCTTTGATGTTCTGCAATAAATTCATCATGGCAGATGCTTTTATTATGGCAAGTCCCTGTTCTTCATCGCCTAACATAACAAGTCCGTCTCCTGATTTGATATCGAAAATATCTCTTGCTTTTTTTGGAATCACGATTTGACCTTTTTCTCCTACCGTAACAACACCAAATATATATTTTCCTTTTGGAGGAACAGGAAGACCTGTATTTTCCGAAGAAAAATTGACAAGATCATCTAATGAAACATTGAACAAGTCAGCAAGAGCTTTGCAATTATAAATATCGGGAGCAGTTTCACCGCTTTCCCATTTGGCGACAGCCTGTCTGGATACGCCTATCTTCTCCGCTACATCTTCCTGTGAGAGTTTATGCAGTTTTCGAAGGGTCAGCAAATTTTCATTTAACATATTTGATTCCTCTGTTTCAATTATTCCTGTTTTTGTTAATTTTAGTTGCATTATAAAATTATTTTTTTATACTGTCTATCAAAGAAAGATAACATTTCAAAATAAATAATGTTATTTTTGGTTGCTATTTCATTTTATTCGGATGAAAGAAATGAAGTGCGATTTATTTTATAGTATGTTATGATGAAAGTACAAGTTGTTTATAAGTATTTTATAGATAATGAAAAGAAAATGGAGAGGTATGGTATGGAAACAAAAAACGTAATTTTGGAAGGAAAAACATCACTTGGTATTGAATTTGGTTCTACCAGAATTAAGGCGGTGCTTATTGATGAGAAGGGAACACCCCTTGCATCGGGTAGCTATGAGTGGGAAAACCAGTATGTGGACGGTATCTGGACATATGCACTTTCCCATGTCTGGAAAGGGCTTCAGGAATGCTATCAGGATCTTCTTGCAGACGTAAAGAAGCAATATGATGTTGAGATTACAAAAATCGGATGTATCGGTTTTTCCGCTATGATGCATGGTTATCTCGCTTTTGATCAGAGCGATAATCTTCTTGTTCCTTTCAGGACATGGAGGAACACTATTACTGAGGAAGCGGCAGTAAAGCTTACAAAGGAATTTAATTATAATATTCCGCAAAGATGGAGTATTGCACATTTATATCAGGCAATTTTAAATAAGGAAGAGCATGTAAAGGATATTACTTTCTTTACCACACTGGCAGGTTATGTTCACTGGAAACTGACAGGAGAAAAGGTGCTGGGAGTGGGAGATGCTTCCGGAATGTTTCCAATTGATATTAAAACCGGAAATTACGATCAGGTTATGATAGATAAGTTTAATAAGCTGATCAGTTCAGAAGGATTTCCATGGAAACTGCAGAATATTCTTCCCAGGGTTCTGATGGCTGGTGAAGATGCCGGTGTACTTACAGAAGAAGGTGCAAAGCTCCTTGATGTAAGCGGAAAACTGGAAGCGGGTATTCCGCTTTGTCCTCCGGAAGGTGATGCCGGAACCGGAATGGCTGCAACAAACAGTGTAGGAGTAAGAACCGGAAACGTGTCTGCCGGTACGAGTGTCTTTGCCATGATCGTTTTGGAAAAGGAACTTTCTAAGGTATACCCCGAAATTGATCTTGTTACAACACCGGACGGAGCACTGGTAGGTATGGTTCACTGCAATAACTGTACTTCCGATATCAATGCATGGGTAAATATCTTTGATGAATTTGCAGAAAGTATTGGTGCAAAGGTAGATAAAAACAGGTTGTTTACAGTACTTTTTAATAAGGCTCTTGAGGGAGATACCGATTGCGGCGGTTTGATTTCCTACAATTATTTTTCCGGTGAACCTGTTACCGGCTTTGATGAAGGAGCTCCTTTGTTTGTAAGAAAGGCAGAAGATAAATTTAATCTTGCAAACTTTATGAGAGTCCACCTTTATTCTTCCCTTGCAGCCTTAAAGGCGGGACTTGATCTGTTATTGAAAGAGGAAGATGTAAAGGTAGATAAGATGTTTGGTCATGGCGGATTCTTTAAAACAAAGGGTGTGGGTCAGAAAATTGCAGCAGCAGCAATGAACACATCCGTATCCGTTATGGAAACGGCAGGAGAAGGCGGTGCCTGGGGAATTGCTCTTCTTGCAGATTATAGGAAAAACAGAGAAGAATCTGAAAGCTTGCAGGATTTCCTAAATAATAAAATTTTTGCGGGACAAAGTGGCAGCAGTATGGAGCCGGATCCAAAGGATGTAGAAGGTTTTGATAAATTTATGAAACGCTATATGGCAGGTCTTACCATTGAACATGCGGCTGTGGATGCATGGAAATAGAATAGCTGATGAATTTCAGGAACAGGAGGGATGATTGATGTTAGAAGAATTGAAACAACAGGTTTATGAAGCAAATATGGAGTTGCCGAAATATGGTCTGGTTACTTTTACCTGGGGAAATGTCAGCGGAATTGATACGGAAAGTGGGTTGTTTGTCATAAAACCAAGCGGTGTGGATTATGATAAATTGACACCGGATGATATGGTGGTCATGGATTTACAGGGTAATAAGGTGGAAGGTCATTTTAAACCTTCTTCCGATGCGCCTACACACTTGGAGCTTTATAAAGCTTTTCCGGAAATAGGAGGTATCGTACATACCCATTCCTCCTATGCCACAAGCTGGGCGCAGGCAGGAAGAAGCATTCCCTGTTACGGCACCACGCATGCGGACTATATTTACGGTGAGGTTCCCTGTCTGCGTTGTCTGACGAAAGAGGAAATTGAGGAAGCCTATGAAGAAAACACAGGGCATTTGATTGTAAATGAATTTCTCAGGATGGGGAAAGATCCTATGGCAGTTCCGGCAGTGCTCTGTAAAAATCATGGACCTTTTGCATGGGGAAAAAATGCTGCAGAGGCTGTTCATAATGCAGTAGTTCTTGAAGAGGTAGCAAAAATGGCATATCGTACGGAAATCATTAATCCCAAGGTTTTGCCTGCACCTTCGGAATTACAGGATAAGCATTATTTCAGAAAACATGGTGCAAATGCTTATTACGGACAAAATTAAAAAATCGTATTGACAGTCTATAAGGTTTCATGATACTTTGTAAAAAGTAAACAGCAAAGGAGATGTGGGAATGATTATTTTTTCTACCTTAAAGTAAACTGAATAACTTTTGTGTAGAAGAAATAACTGACTCCTTTTTTA
>JBJEMT010000017.1:0-9641 GCA_051879815.1 Suilimivivens sp.
TTGGTAGCTACTTCTTTAACAAGCTGTGCACCCATATTTTCAAATGCATCTTCCAGCTCGATTTCCTTTGCAATGGTAACACCGTCGTTTGTGATTAAAGGAGCACCGAAGGACTTATCAAGAACTACGTTTCTTCCTTTGGGTCCTAACGTTACTCTTACGGTATCTGCTAACTGATTTACACCTGATTCAAGAGCAGCACGTGCGTCTGCGCCATATTTAATTTCCTTTGCCATGTTAATTGGCCTCCTTCTATTCTATAATTTTTAAATGTTGTTTTCTAATTTCCGGAAGAACGGCCTCGCCGTTCTTCAAAAGCTTCAGCTTCAAAAGCTTCAGCTTCAATTCATCTTTTTTCCGGAAGAACGGCTCCGCCGTTCTTCAAAAGCTTCAGCTTTGCTGAAGCGATGTTATTGGATAATTGCAAGAATATCACTCTGTTTTACAATGATAAATTCTTCTTCATCAAGCTTAACTTCTGTTCCGGCATACTTGGAATAAATAACCTGATCTCCAACCTTCACTTCCATCTTAACTTCCTTGCCGTCCACGGTGCCGCCGGGGCCTACTGCAATAACCTCTGCCTGCTGGGGCTTCTCTTTACTCTGTCCCGGTAACACAATACCTGACTTGGTAGTTTCCTCTGCAACCAACTGCTTTAATACAACTCTGTCTCCTAATGGTACTAACTTCATTTTAATTGCCTCCTTTATATTGCCTTTAAAATAGTTTCCTTTTGTTGTTAGCACTCATTTCATTCGAGTGCTAATTGATAAGACATATATTAATTTTATATGCACTGCTTTGCAAACGGTATCACAACCAAATATTAATCTATTTTCTTTTATTTTCTTTATTTTTCTTTTGTTTTCTCTTTTTATCTCATTTTTTAGTTGTAATGACGATTTTATAAATAGTTTATTTTTAAAGAAATTTTTTTATATTTGTCAGTTTTTCTTCTTATTCAGTAACTGCCAGAACAGAAATATTTCTATATTCTCTCGCTTTTTCCTCACAAATGGCCGACCTATATATCCCAATATTTCTTCATTCTTTCCTCTGCCATTTGCTCATTCAGAGAAAATATCTGGCTGATCTCTTCCTTCGTTTTCTCTCTGGTTCTACCTCTTTTCTTATCATTAACAATCAGATTGAAAATACTGTCTTCATACAACTTGTTCTTTTTTGTTAACTGCTCATTCTTCTCCGCTATCTGTTCTTCCAATTCTTCTACTACCTCACTCATCAATTTAAATGCAGGTTCCATAATTTTTCGCACCTCCAACAGCATCTCCGGTTCGTCCTGAAGCAAATGATCACAGGCTTTTCCAAGTAATTCCAGGATATCTTTTTCTGCCCGTTCCGTCAATGTTCCGTTTTCTTTCTCACGGTTTACTATTATGATACATTTACTGACAAGTGCTGTCAATTCCTTTTGAACCTTAACCGGAATGCCTTTTCTGTTTCCGTTTTTATCTCTCTTATTAAAGAACTTCCGAAATCGGATAGGCAAAAAAGGAATCAACATATTCAGATGTTTTTCCTCTATCATCTCCGGTGAGTAGTCCTGTACTTTCAATATTGGAACCTGATAGATATGAGTAGTCCCGTCTGCAAATTTAATATGATATCTTTCTTCTTTTCTCACCGTTTCCGGATATTCCAAATAAATAATCACAGATTTGGGAAGATTTACTTCTATATCAACTGTGTCTTCAATCTCATTTTTTCTTATCCCATGTACAAGAGCAATATGCATATCATACTCCAACATGCGCAATATCATATCTCTATCCTTTTCTATCTGGCATTCAAAATGATACAGATCTCTGCTTCCCAGCTGCAAAAGCATATCTGCATGAATCGAATTTAAAGTTCTTTCACCATGGTCGCATACCCGGTCTACCACATATTCCGTAGAAAGCAGTTTAATCTCCACATCCTTGGAATATTTTTTGTGAAAGGTTTCCTCTATCAACCAAACGCCGACACGCTTTGCCAGTCGTCTTATTGGACAGAAAAAGAGGACTGTTTCCAGTCCTCTTGAAATCTCATGTTTTCTTTAAATTCCTTTTCGGAGTCTTTCCTGATATCCCGGTGCGTTCTTAACCTCAAACTTATTGTTGAACATCTCATACTCCGCGTCCGACAGTCTGTCCTCCAGGTTCTCTTCAATGTTCGTTTTATAAACCATACCAACCGCAACGGAAGGTGCCAGGATTGAATCCTCATATGTATTGCAGGCATTTTGAATCCGCTCTGCATATTCTTCAGCCTCACCTTCGGTTGCCATGGGGATCAATACCCCGAAAGCATCTCCGTCAATTCTTCCTATAATAAAATCTGATTTTGCTTCCTTTTTGAGAATTCCCGCAACAATCTGAATCAGTCTGTCACTTTCCTCATCACCGAAATGGTCATTGGCAAACTTCCAGTCGTTGATATTCACGTCAAGCACCGCAACCGGCACCACCTCAGAGTTATCGATGGCTTCCATTCTGGCATTGAAGTAATTCCTGTGATAAACGCCCGTGAGAGCATCATCCGTCTCATTCTGAATGATCTGACGACGTTTCTCCTTAAGCAGTACTTCAAGTTCTTCCAGATAAATGCTGGTCTCATGCCGAAGATAGGCTTCTTCCCCCAGATGTTCCAAAAGTTTCACTGTGCTGTCCACCATGTCATTAACCTGACGACTGTTCTTTGTTGAAATAATTTCCTTTATATACAGATGCCCGATAGTACGGTTCTGAACGCGTACTTTCCTTCCCGGCTCATTTACCACATCCGGATAAAAGCCAAGAAAGCTGTCACCGATCACAATCTCTTTCTCTCCATGCCTGTCAGTAAGAAGAATATTGATTTCCAATACCTCTGCCAGATTCTGAAGGTATCCCTTCATAAGATCCATATCATATAAATTGGAAAAAGAATAATTTCTGATATTTTCTTTAATTCTTCTGTCGTAAGGTATTGACTGATATCCCATATGATAATTTCTCCTGTATCCTGAATTCCCTGCTCATAAGTATAACGGTTTTACTTTATTTTATCAAGCGATTATTATCAGCTGCGTACTTTCATTCTTCATCATACAATTTTCCATCCCTCTAACTTCTTTGATCAATTTCCATTATTGATTATTTATTCCTCTTTTTGCGTCTTCCTGCCGTTCCTTGTATTCCTATAAGTCAGATTATCATTGAGCTGACAGTACTCTCCCTGTCTGCTGTAAGAGTCCATAAGATGGCTGTGTTTTAATACCCTCATGGGAATATCATCCTCTTTCCCTGTGGATGTAACCTGTCCCTCTCTGTTTCTTTTGCCTGTACCGGAACGCTCCTCTCCTGACGGAGACTGCCCGTCTGTCAACGCTGTAAAAGCATCTTTTCCGCGTCCGAATCTCGTTCCGGCACTTTGTAATACCGCCTTTACTCTTACCGGAATGTTCTGAATCCTTTCCACCACCTGATACTGAAGGGCTTCCCTTATGGACGTGGCTGCTCCATGAATCCCCGAAAGCAGATTATCTTTCCAGACTGCCATTACATTTTTATTGCTTTCTGTTCCTTCCTCGCCAAGAGCATCCCAAAAACCCTTCAACAGATTTGTACCGGATTTCTTTCCTGTCCTTTCAGGATTCAGCCTTCCCGCACTCATCTGGTAGATATCTCCATCTTTTGAAAACTCTGCTGCTGTATTTAGCATATCCAGAGTGCTTTGTCCTGCTCCCAAAGCTCCCTCCCTTTTCTTTACCTGATCCTCATTAAGACATTCCGTGATATGGTGAGTATGGCTTTCCTGATAATTCTTGTTCTGAAAAGAAGTATAATCATTTCTGATCTGCATAATGCCTCCTTACTATACCGTGGTAAGGTAACTGGTAACTGCATAAACTGTCTGTCCGTTATAATCAAGCTGGGACCAGCCATTATCCCCTGCTGCCTCCGATATTGCTTTGTTTGCTTCATTATAGTATAAACAGAAAGTAAATACTATTTATTTTTCCTTAAGAAAATTCTTTACATTTTCTTAACGCCGCTGAAATTGCTCCTCACAGGACAAAAAGGTATAATAAGCCTATGAAAAACTTATCTGTTAAACTGAAATTATTTTTTGCCACTAAATCAGGCACTATAACAAAAAATATATTGATTACTCTGATACTTACCATTACCGCCACAGCAGCGGCTTTCTGGTTTTTCCTCCATGTGCCGGAGAATCCTTCCAATATTGCCCTGGTATATATCACGGCGCTTGTTCTGATTGCCCGTTTTACCACCGGCTATTTCTATGGAATCCTTGCTTCTCTGGTAGGTGTGATCTGTGTCAATTATTTGTTTACCTATCCATATTTTGCCTTGAATTTTACGCTCACGGGATATCCTGTCACTTTCCTTTTCATGCTGATCATCTCCGTAACCATCAGTACCATGACTTCGCAGATCAAATCCCAGGGGAAGATTCTGCTGGAACGGGAAAAGCTGCTTATGGATGCGGAAAAGGAAAAAATGCGTGCCAATCTCCTTCGAAGCGTTTCTCATGACCTGCGTACCCCTTTGACAGGTATTATCGGAAACAGTTCCACATATATTGATAATATTGATACACTCACCGAACAGGAAAAGCTGGAAATTGTGAGCCATATCAATGATGATTCCAACTGGCTCCTTAACATGGTGGAAAACCTGCTCTCCGTTACCAGAATTGATGAACGCTCCATGGAAATTGCCACTTCCCTTGAATCTGTGGAGGAGGTCTGCGCCGAGGCGATCAGACGTCTCTGTAAACGTCTTCCAAAAGCCGATATTAAAGTCGTTGTTCCGGATAATTACCTCCTTATTCCCATGGATGCCATGCTGATCGAGCAGGTTATCATCAATCTGCTGGAAAACGCTGTAGTACATGCGAGAAGTACGCTTCCTATTGAACTGACTGTCACGGAAGAACCGGAATTTGTTACTTTCAAGGTAAAGGATTACGGAGTAGGCATTTCCCCGGAAAGACTTGATACTATTTTTGACGGTTCACCCTACACACCGACTCCTGCCAGTGATGTTCATAAGGGCATGGGCATCGGACTGTCTATCTGCAAGACCATCATCATTGCCCATGGCGGCAAGATAAGCGCCTATAACCATGAACAGGGCTGTATATTTACGTTTACTCTTCCTAAGGAGAAAAAATAATTATGATTCCCAAATCATCCGTTTTATTGATTGAGGACGAAGAAAATATCCGTTCCTTTATCGGCACTACTCTGAAAAATCAGAACTACAAGATAACTACTGCTTCCTCCGGAACAGAAGGTCTGCATTTATGTGCTTCTCTCTGCCCGGATATTGTATTGCTTGATCTGGGACTTCCCGATATAGACGGTATGGAAGTGATCAAAAGACTTCGTGAATGGAGCTCTATTCCCATTATTGTCATCTCCGCCAGAAGCCATGAACAGGAAAAGGCAAAAGCCCTCGACCTTGGGGCAGATGACTATATTACCAAACCCTTTGGTACCGTAGAGCTGCTTGCCAGAATCCGTACCTCCCTGCGACATAGCAGTCAGCTGAATAACGGCAATGCAGCAAGAACCTGCGCCTATCATCATGGCAATCTTGTCATTGACTATGAAAAACATCTTGTCACATTGTCGGGAGAAATGATCCACCTTACCCAGATAGAATTTAAGCTCTTAAGTCTTCTTGCCATGAACAGCGGAAAAGTGCTTACCTACTCCTATATCATGGAAAAAATCTGGGGACCTTACATGGACAGCAATAATCAGATTCTCCGTGTCAATATGGCAAATATCCGCCGGAAAATAGAGAAAAATCCTGCCACTCCCGAACATGTTTTTACCGAAATCGGTATCGGCTACCGCATGGCAGAGTGCGATTAATCCTTATACAATTCCTTTAACAGGGCAATCTCCTTCTGGTACCCCGGCAATTCGTTAGGCGTTTCCAGATAGAAAGGCAGCTTTTTTAATCTTACATCATTGATGATACGCTCCGTTGCCAAAAGACCGATACCGCCCTCTCCTATTTTTGCATGCCTGTCCTTATGGCAGCCAAGCGTATTCATACTGTCATTTAAGTGAACTGCCTTAAGCTTCTCAAGTCCTATCACACTGTCAAATTCCTTCAGTACCCCATCAAGATCATTTACCACATCATAACCGCCGTCGAAAATATGACAGGTATCAAGGCAGACACCCAGCTTTTCTTTCCTTTCCACCTTATCTATAACAGACCGAAGCTCCTCAAAATTCCTTCCTATCTCTGAGCCTTTCCCCGCCATGGTCTCCAGAAGCACTGTGGTGGAAAATTCCTCTTCAAAAAGGCGGTTTAAAAGCTCTGCGATCAATTCAATCCCTTTTTCTGCTCCCTGGCTCACGTGACTGCCGGGATGAAAATTATACATAGTTCCCGGAATATGCTCCAACCGCCTCAGATCATCCTGCATGGTGTTAAAAGCAAACTGGCGCAATCCTTCATCCTTTGCACAGGCGTTTAAGGTATAGGGTGCATGGGCAAGAATACGCGAAATTCCATTTTCCTCTGCAAAAGCAAGATAATTTGCGATATCCGTAAGATCAAGCGCTTTGGCATTGCCGCCTCTCGGATTCCTTGTAAAAAACTGAAAGGTATTGGCTCCTATTTTAACAGCTTCCTTTCCCATGGCTAAAAAGCCCCTGGAGGAAGATAAATGACAACCGATTCTTAACATCCTTTTCACTCCTTGTAGCTATATTCCTCATTATATCATCATTTTTCGCAATACAGCTACAAAACATATTTTTCCAGTGTGGAACGTACTGCGCCTGTGCCTGCTGTCATCTCTTTAAAATAACTGCATACCAGCCCGGCAAGTCCTGCTTCATAAAGATCTACGCCAAATATTTTGCTGTTTGAAAGAACAGGCTTCAGTATCTCTGAAACCTCTGTCTCCTCCCCCAGTCTGATATCTTCCACATAAGGACAGACCTCATTCAGTAACGGGTCAGGACTTAAAGTAAATTTCTTTCCTTCGTCATCTACTGCCATCAGATATCTAAGCCATCCGGCAAATACCAGAGGGATCAGCTTCAGCTTAGAAACCTGTAATTTATCAGAGGCTGCATAGGCTTTTATGGTTTCCCCATAACGGATTGCCAGTTTCTGTGAAGTATCGGTAGCAATCCTCTGGGGCGTATCCGGCATAAAAGGATTGGGGATACGAACATTCACTACCGTATCAATAAATTCCCTGGGATTTAAAATTCCGGGATCTACAACTACCGGAAGTCCTTCCGCATAACCAATGCCCTCGACCAGCTTTTTTAACGTAACATCTTTCATTTCCTTAGAGATCAGATCATATCCAAGCAGACAGCCAAATATGGCAAGTGCCGTGTGAAGAGGATTTAAGCAGGTACACACCTTCATCTTCTCCACCTTGTCTACCGTTTCTCTGTCTGTAAACATAAGACCGCCCTTTTCCAGTGGCTGCCTTCCGTTCGGAAAGGCATCCTCAATCACAAGATACTCACATTCCTCTGCATTGACAAAAGGGGCAATATAAGTATTTTTTGAAGTGATGACAGGTTCTAATTCCTCTACATTGTCTTCTCTTAAAATATCCTCCACGGAAGCATCCGGGCGTGGTGTGATCTTGTCGATCATGCTCCATGGGAAAGATACCTTGCTCTGATCATTGATATATTCTTTGAAACCGGCCTGCGTAAGTCCGTTCTCCGCCCATTTTTCCGCAAAGGTATTGATGGCGGCATACAGCTTATCCCCATTATGGGAACAGTTATCCATGCTGACCATGGCTATGGGCTTTTCTCCTGCCAGGAAACGGGCATAAAGAAGGGATGCCACCTTACCGATATAGCTTACAGGTTTTTCAGGTCCTGTTTGAAAATCTTGCTCTACCGCCGGAAGCACTTCCCCTTTTCCGTTTACCAGGCTGTATCCCTTTTCCGTGATGGTGAAGGATGCCATCTGAAGGGAATCCTTTGTAAAGATTTCCTTTAAACGGGTATAATCCTTTTCATTTTCGGAATCCAGCGTGAGAGCTTCCACAACACTTCCGATCACGGTCTTTTCTATTCTGCCGTCCGCCTTTAGCGTGGCAAGGATGGAATAATTATCGTGAGGAAGATACATTTTTTCTATGATCTCATAGTCATAGCCCTCTGCCACAACAAGTCCTCTGTCAAGGATTCCTGCATTTAACAGGTTCTGCACAACATTTGCCTGAAAGGCCCGGAAAATATTTCCTGCACCGAAATGAATCCAGAAAGGATTTTCCTTTGTAGCCTCAGCTACCCCCTCCCTGTCGTACTCAGGCAGCTGATAACCTGCCTGCTGCCATACTTCTTTTTCCTTAAGTCCTGCTTCATTTAATTTCATAATGCCTGCCTCCTTAATGAGTCTTTTCTATGGCTTCCCATAATCCGTTCAGATAAGCCGCACCGAGTGCTCTGTCATAAAGACCGTAGCCCGGCATTGCTACCTCATCCCAGATCATTCTTCCGTGATCCGGACGGATGGGACCGTCAAAGCCGATTTCATACAAAGCCTTCATGATCTCATACATATCAAAGCTTCCGTCAGCGGAAAGATGTGCCGCTTCCTCAAAATCTGTGGGAGAATTAAACTTCAGGTTTCTCACATGGGCAAAGTGGATTCTGCCCTTTAAAGAACGGATCATATCCGGCAAGTCATTTTCCAGATTGGTGCCATAGGAGCCTGAACAGAAGGTCACACCGTTATGCGGGTTATCCACCATACTCATCATGCGGAGGATATTTTTCTTGTTAATGATGATTCTGGGAAGTCCAAATACACTCCAGGCAGGGTCATCGGGATGGATTGCCATATTGATATCATATTTGTCGCAAACAGGCATGATTCTTTCAAGGAAATATTTCAGATTTTCAAACAGCTTTTCATCATCAATATCCTTATACATTTCAAAAAGCTCCTTCACATGAGCCATACGCTCCGGTTCCCACCCCGGCATAATGCTGCCATTGGCATCTCCTGCTATGGATTCAAACATCTTCTCAGGGTCAAGAGCATCAATGGCTTCCTGGTTGTAAGCAAGTACAGTGGAGCCGTCAGGACGGACTCTTGCAAGCTCCGTTCTTGTCCAGTCAAATACCGGCATGAAATTGTAGCATACAAGATGGATATCCTCTTTGCCCAGATTCTCAAGTGTCTCAATATAATTCTCAATATACTGCTCCCTTTCCGGCACACCTGTCTTAATGGCATCATGAATGTTCACACTTTCAATTCCTGCAATATGAAGTCCTGCTGCTTCCACTTCATCCTTTAATGCCCTGATTCTCTCACGGCTCCAGACCTCACCGGGCGCGGTATCATACAGTGTGGTGATAACCCCCTTTACACCGGGAACCTGGCGGATCTGCTTTAAGGTAACCGTATCAAACTTTGAACCATACCATCTCATTGTCATTTCCATAAAAATATACCTTCCTTCTATTTTACTTTAGATATTCCTTATGCTTTTACTTTCATTATAAAGAATCTGTTTTTCCAAAAACATTGGCAGATTTGTTATAAATATTGCAAAACTTGCGGTATTCCTGTATGATCTATTTAAAAGGAAAAGGAATCAGACCATGCGAA
>JBJEMT010000018.1:0-9631 GCA_051879815.1 Suilimivivens sp.
GGTACCACTGGCACTGATCCTGCCTCTTAAGTTTGGGGTCATGGGAATTTACTATGCGGAGCCGGTTTCGGATATTCTTTCTGCCCTGACAGCTTCTGCGCTGTTCCTTTTTAATATTAAAAAGATTGTTTCTAAGGAAACGTTGCAGAAAATCGGCTGAAAGGTCTGTGCGGGGCAATTCGGAAAAATGTAAGCGATTACATTTATGAAGGAGGCTAAAACTTGGGTAAAACCCATTGTTTTAGCGAAAAAAGTCTGCTATAATCGTGGTGTTGTAAAAATTTATTTTTATTTAAGGAGAGAAAAAATGAAAGGTAATATCGTAGTTGGACAGTCAGGCGGCCCTACAGCCGTAATTAACTCCTCTGTAGCAGGTGTTTATGCAGCCGCTAAGCAGATTGGCGTTAAGAAAGTATATGGTATGGTACATGGTATCGAAGGATTTTTGGAGGACAAGCTGATCGAGCTGGAGCCTTATCTGGATGATCCTACAGGTATCGAATTATTAAAGAGAACTCCTTCTGCATTCCTTGGCTCCTGCCGTTTCAAGATGCCCAAGATCGAAGGACATGAAGATGTATATGAAAAGGTATTTGAGATCATGGAGAAGTATGATATTGAGTGCTTATTCTATGCAGGCGGTAACGATTCCATGGATACCGTTAAGATGTTATCCGATTATGCAGCAGCACATAACAAGCCCCAGAGATTTATGGGCGTTCCCAAGACCATTGACAATGACCTGCCTGTAACAGACCATTGCCCCGGCTATGGCAGCGCAGCAAAATATATTGCAACCAGCTTAAAGGAAATCATCCGTGACAACGAGTCCTTCGGTGCTAAGAAGCCTACCGTTTGTATCGTTGAGATCATGGGACGTAATGCAGGCTGGCTGACAGCGGCAGCAGCTCTTGCAAAGGGAGATGACTGCAGCGGTGCAGACGCTATTTACTTACCTGAAAAAGTATTTGATATCGATGCATTTATGGAAAAGGTTAAGCATCTTGCAGCAACCAAGTCTTCCGTAGTGATTGCAGTTTCCGAAGGTGTGCATGTTGCTGACGGACGTTATGTATGCGAGCTTGCAAATGAAAATATTGCAGTAGATGCTTTCGGACACAAGCAGATGTCCGGTACAGCTGCTTATCTTGCACAGCTTGTTGCAGCAGAGACAGGCTTAAAGACCAGAGCAGTTGAATTCTCAACACTTCAGAGAGCAGCTACCCACCTTGCATCCTTAACAGATATCAACGAAGCATTCCAGGTTGGACATGATGCAGTACTTGCAGCAGAAGCAGGCAAGACAGGTATGATGATCACTCTTGACAGAAACGGTGATGATCCTTATCAGTGCGGTACAAGCGCATATGATATTCATGCCATTGCAAACGTTGAAAGACCTGTTCCCGCAGAGTGGATCACAGAAGACGGATGTGGCTTAAACGAAGGCTACATCAACTATGCAAGACCTCTGATTATGGGCGAACTGTTACCGATCTTCGTAAACGGTACACCTCGTCATCTGGTAAGAAAATAAATATTATATAAGCAGATAAAAAGAGCTGTAGTACTGAGTAATCGGTATGCAGCTCTTTCTGTATGTAAACGCATTGACTAAAAACTGAAAATATATTATTCTAGATTTATGGCAAAAAACAAGGAGGATACACCATGGTATCAAGTATTGTGGGAAATTACTTAATCGAAAAGGGGCTGATCACCAAAGAACAGTTCAGAGATCTTTTGAATGATCAGCAAAAGGTAAGAGTAAAGCTTGGACTGATTGCTGTAGCGGAAGGGCTTATGACGCAGGAGGAAGCAGACAGGGTCAATCAGCTTCAGACTGTGATGGACAAGCGTTTTGGTGACATAGCAGTGGAGAAGGGATATCTGACAGACGGACAGGTCGGTTCTCTTTTAAAGAAACAGGGTAATGCATATCTCGCTTTTGCACAGGCGCTGGAGAATCAGCAGCTTATGACAGTGGAACAGCTGGAGCAATATATGCTTGACTACCGTTTTGAAAATAATTTTACTGCTTCTGATATAGAGGATATTAAAAGTGATGATGTGGACCGCATTTTACCGCTTTTCCTTCCGGTAGGAAGTGAGAAATATATGGGAGCGGCAGGAACGGCAGTGAGAACACTGATGCGCTGCGTGGATACAGAACTTTACCCGGGAAAGGCTGCTGTCGTTTCAGAGATAGCAGCAGACAATGCGGCAGTTCAGAAAATGGAAGGAACACCGAATATCACCTGCGGTATGGCAGGCAAAGGGGATGACCTTTTATATACAGCTTCCAAATTTGGTCAGGAAGAATTTCCGGAAGTAAATGAAGATGCGCTGGATGCAATCGGAGAACTTCTCAACTGTATCAATGGCCTTTATGCATCGGCAGTCAGCAAGGAAGGTACTTTTTTAGAGCTTCTGCCCCCAGAATTTAAAACAGGTATTGAAAAAGCGAAGAGCAGAGAAATGCTTGCACTTCCTGTTTATATCAACGGAAGAAACGTGAATTTCTTGATAGCCATAGATGACGAGATAGAGATAAAATAGGAGGACAGTAAAATGGCGAAAATACTGATTGTGGATGATTCCAGAACATCCCGCAAAATTTTAAGAGGAATTTTGGAAAAAGCCGGACATGAAGTTATTGATGAAGCAGTTAACGGAGATGAAGGCTTTATAAAATATAAGGAATTGAGACCGGATCTTGTGACCATGGATATTACTATGCCGATTACGGACGGCGTTCAGGCACTTCAGCTGATCAAGCATTTTGACAAGGATGCTCATGTTGTGATGATCACGGCAGCCGGTCAGAAAGAGAAAATGATTCAGGCGCTGAAAGAAGGCGCTGATGAATTTATCACCAAGCCTTTTGATGAAGAGGAGGTTGTAAGAGCTATTGTAAACTCGTTAGAATTAAAGAGTGATGACTGAAAACTTTTTTAAGATTGCATTGAAAGGGCGGTGCTTTGGCACCGCCTTTTTTGCTTTGTCTTTCATGATAAGCAGCAGTATCTGCTGGGCAAACTCATCTGCGGTTTTTTTTGTAATCTGACCTTACACGATAAGAATACAAAACTTTACAGGCTGTATAACATCAATATCTACGAAAAGATTGCGGAGCGGAAAAAGGGTGATTGTCAAAATAAAATTGCTGTCGATTGAGGTCGAAACTGATTGACTATGTGAGAAAGAGAATGTAGAATTTCTTTGAGGTCGCAAATTGCGACCTCAAAGAAAAAACATAGGAGATGGTGATTTTGACTGATAATACGGATGTAAATGTTCCTGTTATAGTTAATAGCACAGAAGAAAGAATTGAGAATTTGATTCATTATGTGCGTGGACAACAGGTTATGATAGATAGTGATTTGGCAATGCTTTATAATGTCGAAACAAAAAGATTGAACGAAAGTGTAAAAAGAAATTCTAAACGCTTCCCAGAGAGTTTTTGTTTCCAACTGACTGAAGATGAGTATGCAGATTTGAGGTCGCAATTTGCGTCCTCAAACACAAAAATAGATAATGCATCTGCAAAAGGAGGACGCAGATATTTACCATATGCCTTTACTGAACAGGGAATAGCAATGCTGTCAGCAGTCTTAAGGAGTGATGAAGCTATTCAGGTAAGTGTAAATATTATGAATACTTTTGTGAAAATGCGACGTTTTCTGGCTGAAAACGCTTTGATGTTTGATAAGCTAAACAGCTTGGAACTAAAGCAATTAGAGTATCAGAAGGAGTCTAATGAGAAATTTGACCAGATTTTTGCTTATATTTCTGGACATGAAGAAGTAGGACAGAAGATATTTTTTGAAGGTCAAATATATGATGCATTTAGTCTGCTGGTGAGCCTTGTAGAAAAAGCGGAAAAATCTATAGTATTAATTGATAATTATGTTGATGTGGGGACTTTGAATATTCTTGCAAAAAAGAAAGATGGGATTGATGTAACAATTTATACTGTTCGTAGAACCCGTCTAGCAAGTCAAGATATTGCAAATTTTAACAGTCAGTATCCGACATTAACTGTGAATTATACGGATGTTTTTCATGACAGATTTCTTATTATTGATAAAGCAACCGCATATCATATTGGTGCATCAATTAAAGATGCAGGTAAAAAATGTTTTGGAATAAGCCGAATAGAAGACATAGGAATTATTTCAGATATACTTCAGCGTTTAGAAATTGAAACTGAAGAAGCAAACAATTAAATCATAATAATGACTATAGCCATTATGGAGATTAATTTCTCTGTAATGGCTTTTTTACTGAAAGATCAATTTAATTGAGAAAGAATTTTCATCCAGTCAGTAGAAGCATCATATTGATCCAGTGCATTGTAGATCTTTTCTACGAGAGAAATATCCTCTTCAAAAATGTCAGCAATTTCCTGAATGGTGCAACCTTTTGATTTTTTCTTTTCAATTTGTGATATAAGCTTTTTGTATTCGCCTTGTGTCTGTCCGCGTTTGATTCCAACATCAAGAATATCCATTCGAACTGCCTCCCATTCTTCAGATTCTCTTACTTCTGTCACAACTTTATCAAGTTCCAGAAGACGTTCATCCTTTACTGTGATTTCAGGATTGTTGATATTTGTCTTTTTCATATATTGTAACAGACTGACAAGCTCTTTGGAACCGTTTTTGCTTGTCATGTTTAAAAAAATTTTTGTTGTCCCATCATCCAGCTTTAATCCTTTTATTTCCTCACATTGTTCAAAAAAAGTATATTTGGCTAAATCTTTTTTAAAAATATCATCCTGTGTAATAAAGATAATAGTACTGGAAGGAAGTTGACGGTATTTTGTCTTTTTACCTGATTTTAATACGGGGCTATCCATCAGCCCTTGATAGAACCTTGATCGCTTGGGAATATAATCCTGATCCGTATCATTCTGCATTTCCATATCAAATTGCCTGTTGTCAGTAGATTCTGCCCATGCATCCAATCGGATGGCACGCTTTCCTGTTTTGTTTAGAATAACCTGCTCTACTTTTACTTCTTTCAATTGAATGTCAGGCTCAGCAAGGATAATACTTAAAGTATTTCGATAAGCTTTCGGATTTTTCATGACAGTCAAAAAAAGTGAAAAGTCACTTAAATTGGCGTCAATATCTTCTGCTTGACTTGCGATAGTGGTATCCATATTTCCTTTAGTCACTGGTAAATCTGTGTTTTGCTTATCTGTAAGTGCCATACAAGTTCCTTTCCGCAGGAGATGTATGATTAAAAACTTGTTATATCAGCTCCTGCCTTAAAATAATTGTAAGTTGCGTTATCAGGCAGAAACTGCCGAATGTTTGATATGCGCCATATGTGTCATGGTGAATGGTACATATATGCAAAGAGTTATAAGATTCCCTGATATGAAATAGAATATGGGATAAATTTCATTTTGTCAATAAGTTTATGATTTTTTAATAATGTTTATAAAATAAATATCATTTCTATTAGTATTACTGTTATGAAAAGTAAGATTACAAGTTCCCTCTTGCAATTTTCAACATATGATAGTATGATATAGGAAAACGTTTTCTGCATGAATGCAGAGGAAAGCAGGAGCATTTATGGTATCCATCAAAGATGTGGCAAAGTATGCGGGAGTGGCAATTTCCACGGTTTCCAAGGTTTTAAATGATTATCCCAATGTCAGTGAAGCAACGAGAATAAAGGTAAATAAAGCAGTACAGGAACTGAATTTTGTGCCAAATTCCGTGGCGGCAGCACTTTCTTCCAAACAGGCAGGAAGAGTAGCCCTTCTGATTAACAGTAATATGAAGACGAATGCCATTGATGAAATTGATATGCGTTATATTTCCGGTGCACTGAATAAGGCGATGGAGCTGAATCTGGATGTGATCACCCTGTTTTTCTTTATGTTTCAGAATAAAACGGCGGAGGAGATTGCCAGATATCTGGAATCACAGAGCATTGCGGGCATTATTATTTACGGTATGTCTAAAGAGGATAAGGTGCTTCATAAGTTGATTTCCATGGGGAAATTTAAGTGTGTGGTCATCGATGCTCCGTTTGTGAATGAAAATACAAGCTGCGTTGGTGTGGATCATAAGAAAGCCCAGATTGACGTCGCAAAGAAAACGATAGAAGACAATCATTGCAAAAGAATCCTTTATATTGCAGGAAAGCGCAATGGCTACGTAACGGACGAGCGGTTAAAGGGAATGGAAGAACTGGTAAAAGAAAAAAATCTTACTATGCTGGTTCGGAATGGTGAATTTTCAGAACTTCAGGCGAGGAATATTACATTAAAATATGCAAAGAATAAAGATGTAGTTGTGTGTGCCTCGGATCTTATGGCAATCGGCGCCATGAAAGCACTGATTAAAATGGATATTTTCCGTCCGGTTTGCGGTTTTGACGGTATTATTCTTATGGGATATGTGGGTATGCAGATGAATACGGTACGCCAGGATTTTGCGGAGATTTCCGCAAGAGCCATGGAAGAGCTGCACCGCTTGCTAAGCGGCGAAACTGGCAGAAATGTGGTTATGGAACACACCCTTGTGAGACTGAAGTATGAGGATATCATATGTTAACAGTTCACATGTCGGCTTGTCATTCTGCAAATTTGTGCCTGCACAAGAATTTGCAGAATCGCAAACTGCCACATCTTTTCAAACTTTTTTAAAAAGATACTTGCGGAAAACGTTTTCCTATGCTATACTGACCATGTCGATAAGGAAAACAACTAAGAAAGAAGTAAATAAACTAATACATTTTAACAAAACAGGAGGATGTTATGTCAGCACAAACAAATTTACAAAGAGATATTCTGGTTCTGAATCTGGAAGAGCAGTTAAAGGAAGTTGCAAAAGAGATGTTCGGCAAGGAACTTGCTGCTTTAACTGACCAGGAAACCTATTATGCAGTACTGGTACTTACCAAAAGACTGATGGCTGTATCGGACAGCAATGAAGGCGAGAAGAAAATCTACTATATTTCCGCAGAATTTTTAATCGGTAAGCTCCTCAGCAACAATCTTATCAATCTTGGTGTTTATGATAAGATGAGCGAAATTCTTGAGAAAAACGGTAAGAAGCTTTCAGTAATCGAAGAAATTGAGCCGGAACCTTCCCTTGGTAACGGCGGACTTGGAAGACTGGCAGCATGCTTCCTTGATTCTATTGCAACCCTGGGACTTCCCGGAGAAGGCATTGGTCTGAATTATCATTATGGTCTGTTCAAACAGGTATTTAAGGATAAGCTTCAGACGGCAGAAAAGAATGAATGGATCGAAGAAAACTCCTGGCTTACCAAGACGGATATCACCTATGATGTATATTTTGGAAAGAAAAAAGTAACATCACGTTTATATGACATTGATGTAGCAGGATATGACAGTGGTGTCAATAAACTCAGATTATTTGATATTGAATCACTGGATGAGAGTCTTGTGAAGGAAGGAATCAATTTCGACAAGGAAGAGATTGAAAAAAATCTGACCTTGTTCCTTTATCCCGATGATTCTGATGAAGCCGGTAATCTGCTCCGTATTTATCAGCAGTACTTTATGGTATGCAATGCAGCACAGCTGATCTTAAGCGAAATGAAGGAAAAGAAATATGATCTTCGCAAGATGTATGAGCATGCGGTAATTCAGATCAATGATACCCATCCTACCATGATCATTCCGGAACTGATCCGTATTCTGGTTGAGGAAAAGGCATTTACCATTGATGAGGCAATTGAGGTAGTCAGCAGGACCTGTGCTTACACGAATCACACTATTCTGGCAGAAGCATTGGAAAAATGGCCTCTTAAATATTTGGAGAAGGTAGTTCCCCAGTTAGTGCCTTATATTAAGGAACTGGATAAGAGAATTAAAGCGAAATACAAGGATCCCAAGGTGCAGATCATTGATAAGGATAAACGTGTGCATATGGCACATATTGATATTCACTATGGTTTCTCTGTAAACGGCGTTGCGGCAATTCACACAGAGATTTTGAAAGAAACAGAGTTGAATGCTTTCTATAAGCTTTATCCTGAAAAGTTCAACAATAAGACGAACGGCATTACCTTCAGAAGATGGCTTCTTTCCTGTAACAGAGAGCTTGCAGGATTTCTTGCAGAAACTATCGGTGACGGCTTCAAAAAGGATGCCGACAAATTGGAGAAGCTGCTTGACTACAAGGATAATCAGGCCGTGCTTGATCGTCTTGCCCAGATTAAGATGAACCGCAAAAAGGATCTGGCTGCTTATGTAAAGGAAACAGAAGGCGTGACCTTGAATCCTGATTCCATTTTTGATATTCAGGTCAAGAGACTTCACGAGTATAAGCGCCAGCAGATGAATGCGTTATATATTATCCACAAATATCTGGAAATCAAGAGCGGCAAGAAGCCGGTAAGACCTCTTACCTTTATCTTCGGAGCAAAGGCTGCTCCCGCTTATGTGATTGCACAGGATATCATTCATCTGATTCTGGTTTTACAGGAGATTATCAACAATGATCCGGATGTAAGCCCTTATATGACCGTGCTGATGGTAGAAAACTACAACGTAAGCTATGCAGAGAAGCTGATTCCTGCCTGCGACATTTCCGAGCAGATTTCTTTAGCTTCCAAGGAAGCATCAGGAACCGGCAATATGAAATTCATGTTAAACGGTGCCGTTACACTGGGAACTTCGGACGGTGCCAATGTGGAGATCCACGATCTGGTTGGTGATGACAACATTTATATCTTCGGTAAGGATTCCGATACTGTTATTAAGCACTATGAGGAAGCCGACTATGTTTCCAGGGATTACTATGAGAAGAGCCCTGTGATCAAGGAAGCCGTTGACTTTATCGTGAGCAAACAGGCTCTCAAGGTTGGTCACAAGGAGAACCTGGAGCGCCTTTACAAAGAACTGTTGAACAAGGACTGGTTCATGACGCTGCTTGACCTTGAGGATTACATTGCAACCAAGGATAAGATGTTTGCAGACTATGAAGACAGACAGAAGTGGAAACAGATGATGCTTGTGAATATTGCAAAGGCAGGCTTCTTCTCATCCGACAGAACAATTGCAGAGTACAACAGAGATATCTGGAAGCTGAAATAGGAGTAAAAAATACCCGTCCATTATTGATATGCCCCCTGTCAGGCAGACAGGTTAAATATCAAAATGGGCGGGTATTTTTTTCGAAAATGTTGATTCAACAAATTGGAAATTGATAAGTTCTTTGGCAAATTATTTGAATTCTGTAACATCATAAAGACAGATAAGGGTAAATGAAGCCGGAAACGTTTGCTATACCCTTGGAAAAATCCTCGAAGCGAGTGAGAAGGGTATGAGAGCGCTGGATGAATTGCTATACCCTCGATGTAAGCCCCGAAGTAATAAAAAAAGCATATATGACTCCAAATAAGGACTCAATGGTCTGCTTGCGAGGGTATATGAAAGGAAAAACGGTTGAACTGCCCTCAGAATCTGAAAGACGAGGGTATACGAAGTCAAAATGACTTCTCTCGCCCATTTTGATAATGGAAGAGTGTTCTTTTTCTAAAATCTTAGCTAAATGACTCTGCGTAAACCGTATCGCTTGCGCAAGGAGAGTCCCACTATCAATGAGTTATCGGAGATCATGGCCAGCTCTCATCA
>JBJEMT010000019.1:0-9497 GCA_051879815.1 Suilimivivens sp.
GGAATCTTCCATACAAAACCTCCTGCTTGGTAACCTATCCCTTTTCCAGTCTTTTCCAATAGGATTCATTAATGGCAGAATATATCCGGACTGTTGCTGTATCAATATTTCTGCCAAACTGTTCAAAGGTCTGCCTTAGTGCATAATCCTCTGATCTCGTAAAATTAAGCAACGTCTGATCCACATCCCATAAAATGATTTCATATTTTTGCATATTTTCTGTCCCATATCCTGTTATGATGTTCTTGAGAATATCCCATGAATGGAAAAAGTGTTCATAAACTGAACACTTTTATCTGGAATCAATCTAAAGATTTATCTATAGATTCTTTTATTTCCGCAGTTTTGGCATTCTTATTTTTTCTCGCTTTAATACCGATAAAAATTGCCACACCCGCAATTGCTGCAATGATAACCATTAGCAATAAATAGGACAGAAACGAATTAACAAATAAAATCAAATTATTCATATTTAATCGCCTTACCTTTCTATGGAGTTTATTTTAGCATGTCCAACTGCCTTTTTCAAGGAAATCAGCTGCCATCTTTTCTGCATCTTTCACAATCCTGTCATTATATCCCATAATATGCAAAAGCCTGATTGCATTTCTTGTGGTGGCGCGTCCATTCATAATCTTATAGCTGAAAAATATATCATTTTCTTCTATCTCTTCTTCAAAATGATAGTTGGCATATATGCCTTCCAATAAATGTGTCAGCTCAATATCATGTGTGGCAGCAAAGCAAAGATTGCTTTTCACACAAAGACTTTTCAAAATCTGAGTGGAAGCTGCAATTCTTTCCACCGTATTCGTTCCTCGAAGCACCTCATCCACAAAGCACAAAACAGGAATTCCTGTATCCTCCTGTGCATCCAAAATACGTTTCAGTGACTTGATCTCCACCATGTAATAGCTGTCTCCGCCCTGGATATCATCCCGCAATGCCATGGATGACAGAATCCTGAACAGACAGGTCTCATAGGAATCCGCCATGCAGGTATGAATTGTCTGGGCAAGGATTGCATTGATTGCCACAGTTTTCAGGAAAGTAGATTTCCCGGAGGCATTAGATCCAGTGATTAAAACACTTTTTCTTGCATCGATACTGTTTTTTACAGGAGATTCTATCAGTGGGTGATAAAGATTATCTGCCCTGATAACGGTTTCTGTCACAAATTCAGGAATACAGTGATCAGGATTCCCTGTCCTGAAAGCTCCGATTGCTATTACCGCATCTATTTCTCCCACAATTGTAAGCATAATATCAATATCCTGCGTATGATTTCTGACAACCTTCAACATACGGTTAAACTGTATCAGATCCAAATGAAAGATCATGCGTAAATAATCCATTAGAATATCGATTGGATTAGAGGAAGAGGACATCCTGCCAGAGGACATTAATAAAAAGGAACCTCTTTGGAAATTCACGAATCTTTTGGATGCTTCCTGGAGTTTCTTACTTTCCTCTGAAAGAATCTCTATTTTCTGATCTATAATCTTTTCTGTCAGGGTAAGAAGTCTGAAGATATAAGTAAAACTGGTAATATACGGATCAATTTCATTCTTCACCTTAAAATAGGCTATAATATTCCATATAAAGGCACATACAAGTGCGACCAGTCCGATTGGAAGATTTATAAATATCACAATAATACTAAAAGCAATCAAAAGTAATGCCCGGTAATGCTGTCTGTTACTGCGCTCTCCAAGATCATCCAGATAATCCAGATAGTCATAAATAGAAAACTTTCCCGTACTGCCAAGCTTCTGAAATAATATCTGACAGGCTGTTCTTTCCTGCTCATGGGTTCTGAAATATTCAATCATTTTTTCCCTGCGCCTTAGCTCCTGCTCCCGATAAAGCGGAGTACGCAGGATATAATACAGAAATTCCTCCCCTGCCGCAGATAAGGTATAATTCATTTTTTTGAATACCTCATCCATATTCAGATCATTCCATGTAATATCGTCAATGTAAAATTCTTTTTTGTGTTTTTCAAAATAATGCGTTATGCTTTCAAATCTTTCAGGCTTATATAATTTTTGCGGCAGAACGCCGTAATCACTGCATAACCTTCTGATAAAGTTCTTTTCCTGTTTTCCAGAATCGAAAATCCCTTTTATCATCAGTAACAGTATGATCAAAAGCACAACTGCCGCAAAAATAATGCATTCCATGTTAACTCCAAAAAGTTATATTATTTCAGTTTATTCAATCGTAAACTGATTTACGCTTTCTTCCAGTTTTACTGCGATCTGATGAAGCTGTTCAGCATTATCAGCAATATTACTCATAATAGTGCCAACCTCTGCTGCAGAAGCTGAAGTTTCTTCCGTACTTGCCGCATTTTCCTGCGCAATGGCAGTCAGGTTCTGAACTACATCAACCACCTTAACTCTTGCTTCATCCAGTTTAGCTGTCTTACCGGCAATAGATCTGATGCTGTCAATAGAACTGTCGATACCGCTCTTAACATTTTCAAATGCATGCTGGGTATTGACCACATTCGCATTCTGTCTCTCAATAACACCTCTGACATCTTCCATGGTTTTCACGGATTTCTGAGACTCTTCGATCAAAATATTTGTAATTTCCTCAATCTGTCTTGCCGATTCATTGGACTGTTCAGCCAGTTTCTGAATCTGCCCCGCAACAACGGCAAAGCCTCTTCCCTGCTCTCCTGCTCTTGCTGCCTCAATGGATGCATTCAGAGATAACAAATTGGTTTCTTCTGCAATATCAGTGATAATGTTTGTAGCTTCCTTGATCTTCATGGCAGATTCATTGGTGATATTCGTCTGCTCAAAAATTACATACATTGCTTCCTTTGTTTTCTGATTAACTGTATTTAATTCCTGCAGAATATCCATTGCTGTATTACCGGCATCCCTCATGGCTCTTGCATTGGTACGCAGTTTTTCCACTTCATCATTTGTCTCTTCAATCATATTACCCATGACAATAACATTCTCGGTTGCCGTCTGGGTTTCCTGCGCCTGAGAAGTGGCACCCTGGGCAATTTCGGAAATAGCCTTTTCCACCTGCTCCACGGAAGCAGCAGTCTCACCGGCACTTACATTTAAAGTCTCTGACGCTTCATAAAGATCCTTGCTTTCTCCGATTATCTTCTTAACCACTTCGATCAGTTCATTTCTGAGATGGTCAATAGCACGTCCCATCACGCCGCTTTCATCTTTTCTCCCGGAAATAGATGTCTGTTTTTCATGCTCCCTGAAATCCATATTGGAAATCTGCATAACAACAGCAGAGATTCTCTCAATAGGTCTGACAATCCTGACAGCTATGTAAAGTGTAACGAAGGTACATAAAAGGATCACTATAATTGCACATTCTATACTGTGTTTCATAATATCATGAATATCTGCAAACACATCATCCTCATCAGCTGTAATAACAAGAATATACTGAGAAGCATTATCAATATAAAATGCTGCATATTTTATAACACCATTAAATTCATACTCAATGATATCGGGTTCCGGCCTGTTCCCGTTTTTAATCTCCCCTACCAGGGTGGTTACTGCAGCATTTTCAACCGGAAGCCCGATCTTTTCAGCAGTAGGATGATACAACATGGTGCCATCAGCCGATACCACATAGGCATAGCTGGAATCCATATCATTAATTTCAATACCGCCTACGGTTTTCTCTAATTCTTCGGCAGTCAATGCGGTCTCTGCCCCTAAAGTACTTATTTTCCTGTCAAGACCATCTCCTGCAATCAGTGTCACATCTGTCATATAAGACTTAACCGTTTTTTCCATACTGTCCTTCATCATTGGAATAAACGTCCACATGGTCATTGCTACGGCAACGACAATCGCAAGAAAAACCATTAATATGATTTTAAACTTAATAGAATGAATAAATGAAATTTTTTCTTTCTTTTTCATATGTTCTCTTCCTTCCCATATACATATATTTTATTTTACCACAAAAAAAGAAGGAAATAAAGTTACCTACTTATACTTATTTATGATTTTGTTGGCTTTTTCATAGATATCCTGCGGCTTCTCCGCTGTAAGGAACCTCCCGTTTTCATACAAAATCTTACCGTGGATCATGGTCATCTTCACATTCAGCTTACTTCCACTGTATACAATATTCTTTGCAATATTGTTAAGAGGCTGCATATTGGGAGTATGCAGATTAATCATGATCATGTCGGAAAGCTTGCCCTCCGCAAGCACATCCGCATCCATAAGTCCCATAGCCTTTGCGCCGTTAACGGTTGCCATTTTCAGAACCTCCATGGCATCTACTGCGGCAGCATCTTCCTCTTTCAGTTTCCCAAGTCCCGTAACAAGAAACATTTCCCGGAACATATCAAGGCAATTATTGCTTGCAGGACCATCCGTGCCAAGGGCAACCGGTACACCTGCCTTTAAAAATTTTGTAATCGGTGCAATACCGCTGGCCAGCTTCGTATTGGAACCCGGATTTGAAACAACATACAATCCTCTCTTCTTCATAATGGCAATGTCATCATCTGTCACATGCACACAGTGATAACCGCCGCCGCCAAAATCAAAGATCCCGAGAGAATCAAGAAATGCCACAGGTGTCATGCCGTATCTTTCCATACAGCCTTCCACTTCCGATCTCGTTTCCGAAAGATGGGTAAATACAGGTGCCCGATATTTATGTGCGATCTCTGAAATTTTTACGAGAAGTTCCTTAGAACAGGTATACTCTGCATGAAATCCAAGCCGGAAAGTCTGCAAGGGACTTTTCCCATTCAGCTTTATATACCATTCTTCCAAAAGTTCAGGAGACTGGCTGAAATTATTCACACCACCAACCTGTACGCCTCTCATCCCCATCTCGTCAAAAGCCTTAAATATGGTATCAGGTGTCAAATACATATCAAAGACTGCTGTAATACCGCTGGTTAAATATTCCAGCACCGCAAGCTTCGTCAACTCATAAATGTCTTCCCCTGTCAGTTTTGCCTCTACCGGAAATACCTGTTTATTCAACCAGTCGCTTAAAGGCAGATCATCCGCGTAGGAACGAAGCAGTGTCATTCCCGAATGCGTATGAGCATTTTTAAAACCGGGCATCAGAAGATTACCCTCACAGTCAATTTCCCTGTCCCATATCATACATGGAATCTGAAGTTTCTGATAAATGGGATCTGTGTTTTTCCCATCTCCCACATATACGATTCTTTCGTCCTTTACCCATACTTCCCCCTGGAAAATATCTTTGTTTTCTTCCATGGTCAGTATTCTTGCATTATAAAATCTTATATTCATTCCTGTCCTTCTCCTCTTAAGTTTTCCGGTCCAAAACCCTCAGGAAAAAGGTCGCAGAACCGGTATATTTTGTAATCATCGGGATTTTTTGCTATGATCACCACAAACTCATCGGGATCCACGAATTCTCTTATAACCTGTCTGCAGACTCCGCAGGGAAATGCAAATTGTGTCACTTCTTCTCCCTGCGGGCCGCCAACTATGGCAATCGCTTTCCATTTACGCCAACCTTCACTGACAGCTTTGGCAATTGCTGTTCGCTCTGCACAGATACCCGGACTGTAAGCAGCATTTTCAATATTACAACCTGTATAAATCCGAAGCTCCCTGGTAAGAAGAGCTGCCCCTACCTGATAATGAGAATATGGTGTATAGGCCTTTTCCCTTGCATGTAAAGCTGCCTGTATCATATCCGTAACAGGGATATCCGTAACAGGGATATCCGTAAAACTGACCATTTCGCTCATTTGACCGGCTCCTTTTTAAAATGACTTGATAGATTCTGTAATCAGCTGTTGAAACAAGGGTGCGGCTTTCTTTGCTGCTTCCTGAACTTCTTCATGGGTAAGGGGATGTTCTGTCATGCCCGCAGCCAGGTTTGCCACACAGGAAATACCACAGATTTTCATCCCCATATGATTAGCCGCTATCGCCTCCACCACAGTGCTCATGCCTACCGCATCTGCTCCCAAACCGCGAAGCATTCTGATTTCTGCAGGAGATTCAAAGGAAGGCCCTGTCAGTTGAATATAAACGCCTTCTTTTAACGGAATATTATTTTCCAGGGCCGTCTTTCTGATCTTATTTTGAAGTTCTCTGTCATATACAGTACTCATATCAGGAAAACGCAGGCCTAGTTCATCAATATTCTGTCCCACCAGCGGATTGGGCGCAAAACAGGAAATATGATCGGTAATCAGCATGAAATCGCCTGCACCGAAAGAAGGATTAATTCCACCTGAAGCATTGGTAAGGAACAGGATTTCAGCTCCCATCATTTTCATCAATCTGGCAGGAAGCACTACATCTGTAACAGGATATCCTTCATAATAATGAACTCTTCCTTTCATGCAGACTACCGGTACCTGTCCGACATAGCCGAAAATAAATTTACCCGCATGTCCGGGCACGGTAGATACAGGAAAATCCTTGATTTCTTTATAATCAATTTCAGCCTTTACTTCCATACTGTCCGCATAATTGCCAAGACCGGAACCAAGGACCAGTGCCACTTTGGGAGAAAACGGAATTCTGTCCTTAATACTTTCATAGCAGTCCAGCAGCTTTTGATATGTCTGATTCATGTGAAAACCTCCGTTTTAATTAGTTTTAATGCACTCAAATTTTATCATATTCCTGCTTTTACTGCAAGAAGAAGGAGCCTGTCACCATACAACAGACTCCCCCTTTCTAAATAATAATACACACCATGCCTCCGTTACTGTCATTCACAATTTTTTGCATGGTCTCCTGCAATTTTAACTGACTTTCCTCTCCTATCATGGTCAGCTTACCTGTTATTCCGTCATTCACAAGCTGTTCTATCGTCTTTCCGAAAATATTGGTTTCCCAGATTCCATCCTCTTTGGCGCCGGAATCGGAAATATATCGAATCAGATCCTTTGCCTGATCTTCGCTTCCCACAATAGGCGAAATTTCTGTTTCTATATTGGCTCTGATCATATGAATGCTTGGGCTTTCTGCTTTAATTTTCACACCAAATTTGTTCCCGTGTTTAATCAGCTCCGGTTTATCCAGTGTAATTTCTTCTCTGTCAGGTGTTACCACGCCATAACCTTTTTGTCTTACGGAATCGATGGCATGAAGTACTCTTACATATTCTTTCTTCATTCTTGCCATTTCCTTAAGTGTGTTTAAAAGCTGATACTCACTGTGAATGCTTTCTCCCACAAGGCTGCTCAACATTTCATAGTAATAGGAATCGTCCATCTCCAGCCATACCCTGATACAGCCGTCTGACATACTGACACTGTCCATTTTGCATTTTTTGATATAGTCACTTTTCAGCTCCACCGGCTGATTGACCACATCCCGGATGCAGTTGTACTGCTTCATCAGTTCCTTTACTTTTGCCACAATGTCTGCTTTCAACGGATGATCTGCCGGAAGCATTTCCACCCATTTTGGCATATAAAATTCTATCATGGTAAGAGGAAATTCATACAGTATTTTTTCCAGAATCCGGTTGATATCTTCCTTTTTCAGCTGTTCGCAATTAACAGGCAGGGCTGTAACATTATATTTTTCACTGATTTCCTGTGCCTGCTTTGCAGCTTCCTCCCCATATGGTCTTGTGGTATTTACCAGTACAATAAAGGGTTTATTCATTTTTTTCAGTTCCCGGATGGTACGGTCTTCTGCAGGAATATAGTTTTCTCTTTTGATTTCTCCAAAGCTTCCGTCGCAGGTTATCACAATGCCTATGGTGGAATGATCGGTAATTACCTTCCTTGTACCTATTTCGGCTGCCATGGTAAAGGGAATTTCCTCTGTGGACCAGGGAGTCTTCACCATACGTTCTTCTCCGTTTTCCATATGACCGCCGGCTCCCTCAACCATATAACCGACACAATCAATGAGTCTTACCTTTGCCTCGACTCCTTCTCCCATGGTAACAAGTGCCGCTTCCTTGGGAATAAATTTGGGCTCTGTAGTGGTAATGGTTTTGCCTCCAGCGCTTTGCGGCAGTTCGTCCGTCACCCGTTCTTTCTCATAACCATCATCCATATTCGGCAGAACCATAATATCCATAAAACGCTTGATAAAGGTGGATTTACCGGTTCTGACAGGGCCTACCACTCCTATGTAGATTTCCCCGCCGCATCTTATCTGTATATCCTTGTATAAATCATACTCTTTCTTATTGAAATCCATAATAATACCCCTTCCATACTTAGTTAAATGTATGAAAAGGGGTACTTGTTTATGCCTTTTTCGTCTGATTTTTTTCTCTTTGTGACTTCATCCAAAGAAAATACTCGTTATCACAGCGCTCAAAGGTGCCATCATTCTCAAATTTTTCCTTATATTCCTTCCAGAGGGATGAAAAAATTCCCTGATAAGGTTTCCATTCTTCCCACATCATTTCCCTTGTATAATGCTGGATACACTGCATGTTCTCATTGCTTTCCAGAAATCTTCCTCCTTTTGGTCGATCCTCCCCTGAAAAAATACAGCCATTTTCTGTAAGGGCGATACACTCACCTATGGCATCAATTCCTATAAAAGTATAGCACTTGTGTTTCATTCGAAGATAAAAGAAAGGTCCTTCTTTTAATGAAAAATAATCAATGGCATACATTCCTTTCTCATCGGTTAACATGGCAAGGATTTCCCGGTACAGGCTTTCATCTGTTAAATTTTCCGTTTCTTTCCCGGCATTTCTTCTTTTCAATGACTTCATCATATCTTCCGGTGACAGGGAACAGCCTTTCTCCTTACAGCATTTTCCTTTACAGCTCATACATTCCCGTCCGGGTGCATATCCTTCCATAAAAACTCCTTTTTCTGCTGATATCCGTTTAAAACAGATACAGGCTTTCCCCATGTTCCTTCAGCCATTTTCTGTACTGTTTATATGCGGGACAAATACCGGAAACAAGATTCCAGAAATGCTCCGAATGATCCATGTATCTTAAATGGCAAAGCTCATGAATGACCACATAATCAAGTACACTTTCCGGTGCCATAACAAGTCTCCAGTTAAAATTCAGGTTTCCTTTACTGCTGCAGCTTCCCCATCTGCTTTTCTGATCCTTGATATGGATATCTGTAAAGACAACTTCAAGCTGTCCGGCATATTCCGATGCCTTTTCTGCAATGACAGCCGCTGCTTCCTTCCGATACCACTTTTCCAGCGCCTCTCTGCGGTATTCATAGTCAGCATCATAGGGAACAACAAGAAGGATTCTTTCCATAACACAGCTTACCCTGGCCCGTTTTCTTTCTTCCCGGATTACGGTAAGTACTCTCTGCTCTCCAAGGTAAGGCAGATTATCACCGTTTTCCAGCTTTAACCGCAAAGCTTCCTGTTTTTCTTTTTCCCGTTTCAGCCTGATTGCAGTTGCTTCAATCCAGTCTGCTTTTGACCGGACAAAAGCTTCCACTTCGTAATTTTTTACAAAGTATGGGGCTTTTAATCGAGTAGGAGGGAGTGATTAACTCCCGTCCTCTCACACCACCGTGCATACC
>JBJEMT010000020.1:0-9259 GCA_051879815.1 Suilimivivens sp.
ATCGTCTTGCAATTTTTCCCCGGTATGATGCCTTCATTTAAATCCGGCAGAAAAACAGAGTGGAATTCAAGTCCTTTTGCTCCATGCATGGTAATCACAGAAATGCCCTCTGATACCGTCATATTTCCGGGGTTCTTTCCCTCCTGTTCTTTTTGCAGTCTCTCAAAAAATTCATCTGTCTTTTCTCCAGGTTCCATCCGTTTTAAAGACTCCTGCAGATAATCTGCTGTTTCTGCAAGCTCCTTCTGTTTTCCATAAACCGCTTTCTGTTTCAAATAGACATCATAACCCATCACCTTCCTGTAGAATCTGACTGCAAGAAAGGGGGATAATTCTGATGCTGTTTGAAAATTCCGAAAAAGAGAATTGATTTTCAGGCACATTTCCCTGTTATTTTCATAGTAAGCAAGAAAACTTTCTTTTCTTACGATATCTCCCAAAAGAGCCTGCCTTGACAGAAACAGATTCGGTTTGTTCATAATTTTCAGAAAATCACTTCTTCTGTTTCCTTCATGACAGAATCGCAGAAAAGCCTTAAAATCCTCTGCAATAAAGCTCTGCAAAGGACTTTCCTTCTGCTTCATTCTCTCTCTGACGGGGATTCCGTGCTGTTTTAACAAGGCTGAATATTGAAATGCCTCTGCATTGGTTCTTACGATTACGGCGCTGTCCTTCAGTTGTTCTTCCGAAAGCTTCCGGATATCTTTCAGGATACTGTCTTCCTCTTCTTTTCTCGTTTCCCGGAATTCCCAGATGACGCTTCCGCCCTTGCGCATGGGAACAGGATTTTTTTCAAATCTGTTATGGTTTCTTCTGATCACCAGATCTGCCAGTTCGATTATTTCATTTCCGCTTCTGTAATTTTCTGTCAGGAACAGTTCCCTTGTTTCCTGATAATCCTCAGTAAATTTGCGCATGATTCCGGGGGCAGAGCCGCGAAAACCATAGATGGACTGATCATCATCACCTACCACAAACAAATTACCAGCAGGACCTGCCAGAAGCTTTACCACCTGATATTGAACCTCATTGATATCCTGAAATTCATCTACCAGGATGAAGGAAAATCTATCCTGCCATTTTTTACACAAAACCGGATTTTCTTTCAGATGGTTCAGACACATCAGGATCATATCATCAAAATCAAGCAGCTTCTGTTGATTCATCATATCCTCATAAGAAAAACAAATATCATCAAAAGTTTCTCTGGTAAGAGCTAACGGGAATTGCTCTGTTTCACAGAAATTCTTTTTACGGCTGATAAAATCCAGTACCCTGGAAATATTATCATATTCATCAGCTCCATCGATTCCTTTATTTTTTAAAATGATTTCTATGATTTTTCTTTTTTCTGTTTCTCTTATAAGGGAAAAATGATTAATCAGACCTGATTCTTTCAGGATAGTATAACAAATGCCATGAAAAGTTCCAAAGTGTACTGTTCCGTTTAAAGCATTTCCTGTGGGATTATTTTCTGATTCTTTCAGATATCTGCTCTGCATTTCAATTGCAGCGGCTCTTGTAAATGTGATTGTAAGTATTCTGTCCGGATTGATTTGATGATTAAAAATTAAATTTTGAATTCTCTGAACAATGGTGAATGTCTTGCCTGATCCGGGACCTGCAATCACTCTTGCAGGTCCCTTCACATGATTAATTGCCTTTAACTGCATTTCACTCGCTTTACGCATTTTCAAGCAGTTCGATTCCTTTTCTGATTCTCATAAGAGTTTCCTCTTTACCGAGAATTTCCATAATTTCTGTTGCACCGGCAGGAGTCATCTGCTTGCCGGATACTGCTGTTCTCACCGGCCATAGCACATAACCGTTCTTACATCCTTTTTTCTCAACATAAGAAAGCAGCAGCTGATACAACGCATCATTGGAATAATCCTCTGCCTTTTCAAGCTCAGGTAAAATCTCCTTCAGAACTTCCAGTGATGATTCCTTTGTTGTTTTCATTTTCTTATGTTCGTACATTGCAGGATCATACTCAGGCAGCTTCTCAAAGAAATCAACAAGCTCACAGATATCGGGAAAAATCTCGATTCTGGTTTTTACCATAGCGGCAATCTTCTTTAAGTCAAAGTTCTTTGTCAGCGTTTTTTTCAGATATGGCTCCGCCATTTCATAGAACTTATCCTCATCCATTGCCTTAATATATTCACCATTCATCCATTTCAATTTTGTATAATCAAACACTGCAGGAGATTTTGACATATGATGATAGTCGAAAATCTTAACCAGTTCCTCCAGCGAAAATATTTCCTCTGTACTTTCTTCAGGACTCCATCCAAGAAGCGCTACAAAATTTACAACAGCCTCCGTCAAAAATCCCTGTTCAATCAGATCCTCGTAAGAAGAATGTCCGCACCTCTTACTCAGCTTGTGATGCTCACTATCCGTAATCAGAGGACAATGTACATAAACAGGAACCTCCCAGCCAAACGCTTCATACAGACGGTTATATTTGGGCGATGAAGATAAATATTCATTTCCTCTTACCACATGGGTAATACCCATTAAATGATCATCTACCACATTGGCAAAATTATAAGTAGGATATCCGTCTGATTTGATCAAAATCATATCATCCAGTTCCGCATTTTCTACCGTAATATCTCCGTAAATCTCATCATGAAAGGTTGTGGTTCCTTCCGTAGGGTTATTCTGTCTGATCACATAAGGAATACCTGATGCAAGTTTTTCTTCTACTTCCTCTTTGGATAAAGATAAGCAGTATTTATCATAGACATTGATTTCCTTGCCTGCTACCACTCTGTTAAGGGTGGCAAGTCTTTCCTTATCACAGAAACAATAATAAGCTTCCCCTTTTTCTATCAGTTTTTTGGCATATTCAAGATAAATACCCTGTGCCTGTCTTTCCGACTGAACATAAGGTCCTGCACCCTTATCCTTATCAGGTCCCTCATCATGCACAAGACCGGTCTTTGCAAGCGTTCTGTAAATAATATCTACTGCACCTTCCACAAAACGTTCCTGATCAGTATCCTCTATTCTTAAAATAAAGTCACCGCCCTCATGCTTTGCAATGAGATATGCATAAAGCGCGGTTCTTAAATTGCCTACATGCATTCTTCCTGTAGGACTTGGTGCAAATCTTGTTCTAATTTTAGTCATTTTTATTTTCCTCCATATCAGGAATCTTTTTATCGGCTGACGCCTTAAATCCTGCCACTTCTTTCATCGCCTGCGGAATCGGGATATTGGTTCCTGCGCCCGCAATACAGCCGCCCGGACATGCCATTCCCTCAATCAGACATCCGTTCTTTTTGCCTGCCTTTGCCAGCATCAACATTTTCTTACATTCCATAAGGCTTTCTGCATGTTCTATATTTACTTCCACATCAGGATAATATTCTCTGATACATTCTTCAATGGCGCTTGCCACGCCTCCTGCCACACCGTAACCTCTTCCGGCTCCCGTAGCATCATTCATCGGCACATCGGGACTTACCTTTTGAAGGTCAATACCCTTTGCCTCAAACATGCCGGCCAGTTCCTCAAAGGTAATAACAAAATCCACATCAGAACGTACGGTTCTTCTGGAAGCTTCCAGCTTCTTGGAAGCACAGGGACCGATAAATACCACACTGGCGTCCGGATGATCTTTCTTGATCTCTCTTGCCGTAGCAACCATTGGTGTCAGCGCATTAGAAATTTTATCAATGGTTTCCGGGAAAAATTTCTTTGCAAGCATTGCCCAGGAAGGACAACAGGACGTTAAAAGAAACGGCAATTCACCTGTTGCCACTTCCTTTGCATAATGTTCTGCCTCCGTCATAGCGCCGATATCTGCACCGATGGCTGTCTCGTATACGTCAAAGAAACCAAGCTTTTTCAATGCTTCCTTCAACATATCCGGTGTAACACCGGCTCCAAACTGCCCCACAAAAGCAGGGGCTACCTGCGCAATAATCTTTCTTCCTGACTGAATGGCACGGATCAGCTGGAAAATCTGGGATTTGTCCGCAATGGCTCCAAAAGGACAACTTACCATACACTGACCACAGGATACACAGAGTTCCGGGTCGATATAAGCCCGTCCCTTTTTATCACTCTTGATTGCATTGACTCCGCAATTGGCAAGACAGGGCCTTACCTGATGGGAAATGGCATCATAGGGGCACACAGACTTACATTTACCGCATTTAATACATTTTTCCTGATCAATGACAGATTTGCCATTCTTCATGGAAATAGCGCCTCTCGGACACACCTCACGGCAAGGGTGCGCAACACACCCCATACACTTGTCCGTAACCTCGTATCGGTTCTCAGGACAGGCATTGCAGGCAGAAGGAATAACCTGCATCAAAGGCGGCTCATAATATTTCTCATCAATATTACTTTCCTCAAGTCCCTGGGTTACATGCACCGGCATATTTTCCGGACGAAGAGAAAGCCCCATGGCAAGCCTGATACTTTCTCTGGTGATAGCACGTTCCCTATATATACTTTCATATTCGGATTCATCATAATCCACAATTTTATAGGGCAGCGCTTCCACATCATCTTTTAAATTTTCTGATGTATAAGCGAGATTAGCAACTTCTTTAAAAATACGTCTTCTATTTTTACGAACCTGAGTGTCAATCCCCCGCATGCTCATAGTCTGTTTGATCCTTTCTATTGCAAAAAAATTCCCTGCAGGCTTCTATCTATTTTTACACAAACCTGCAAGGAAATCAAGGATTTTATATGATTAAGCTGCCTATTTGAAATACCAGTGTTGCCATCAGCCATGCAAAAAGAATCTGGAACAGTGCAAGCTTTAATGTAAACTTAACGGAGCCGCTTTCCTTGCGTATGGTAGCCATTGCCGCAGCACAGGGTACATATAAAAGACAGAATATCATCATACAATAGGCATTCAGTGCTCCAAAGGAAGGATCAATCTGTCTTAAATTGTAGATGATGGTATCCATTCCCGCTGCGGAACCTGCATTGCTGATTCCAAACAAAACAGAAAAACTGGAAACCACTACCTCCTTCGCTGAGATACCTGCTATCAGGGAAACCACAATCTGCCACATGCCAAGCCCTGCCGGTCTCATTACCGGTTCCAGCCATTTTCCTATCATAGCGCCAAAGCTGTCTGCCGGATTTTCCACTCTGCCTGTCATTCCGAAGTTAAGTACTATCCAGATTACAATGGAAGCAATAAAAATGGTGGTTCCTGCCTTTGTCAGATAATCCTTCAATTTATTCCATACATAGATTCTGATGGTTCTTGCATTGGGACGCTTATACTCCGGAAGTTCGATCAAAAGACAATCATTACTCTTTTCCTTTTCCAGTATGTGAAGAATTCTGGCAATCAGAATACCGCAGACCATTCCGATCACATACATGGAAAAAGCGGCAACCCCGGCAAATTTTCCAAAGAACATTCCCGAAAACAGGACATAGATGGGAAGTCGTGCCGAACAGGACATAAAAGGCGTAACAATCATGGTCCGTCTTCTGTCTTTTTCCGTTTCCAGTGCCCTTGATGCCATAATAGCCGGCACGGTACAGCCAAAGCCCAGAATCATGGGCAGAAATGCCTTTCCGGAAAGTCCTATCCTGCCCATGATTCCGTCCATAACATAAGCCACTCTGGACATATAACCACTGTCCTCCAAAACGGCAAGAGCGAGGAACAGAATAGCTATATTGGGGATAAACGTAAGAATACCGCCAACACCTGCAATAATACCGTCTACAACCAGTGCACTTAACCATTCCGCCGTGTGAATCGACACAAGAAATGCAGAAACCATGCCTGAAAAATAATCCAGGAACATTTCAAAGTATCCTTTCAGCCAGTCACCTATGGTAAAGGTCAGGAAAAAGACAAATGCCATAATACACAGAAAAATCGGGACTCCCAGTATGGGATGTGTCAGCCATTTATCTACCTTTTCCGTGCTGTCTTTGTTCTTTTTATTATAGATCAATACTTCCTTTACAATGCTCTCGATAAAGGAATACTTGGTCTGTATGATTTCCTTCTCATAGCTTTTATCTACAATATCGGTGGTATTGATGGGATGTTCCATCTTTACATCCTCATCATCCTCAAGCAGTTTGATGGCATGCCATCTGACAGAAGAATGTGTGGGATAATGAGCTTCCATCATAACGGAAAGTCTGTCGATCTTATCTTCAATTTTATCGCTATAGTGAAGCACATCCGGTTTGGAGCCTTCTTCATAATGATGAATTGCTGCATGCAGAAGGATATCAAGACCTCTTCGTTTAGCAGCGGAAACCGGCACTACCGGAATGTCCCCAAGCATTTCAGGAAGGCGGTGAAGATCAATCTCCATTCCTCTTTCTTCTACAACATCCATCATATTCAGCGCCAAAACTACCGGTTTACCCAGTTCCAAAAGCTGTAATGTCAGATATAAATTTCTTTCAAGAGAAGAAGCATCCACTACATTGACGATCACCTCAATATCATCATCCATCACACAGCTTCTTGTGACTTTTTCCTCAATCGTATAACAGGTCAGTGAATAGATACCGGGCGTATCCACAAGAGTCATATGTACATCCTCATATTCCGCTTCCCCTTCTATTTTTTCCACGGTCACTCCCGGCCAGTTGGCAACCTTCAATTTGGAACCCGTGATGGCATTAAAAAGCGTTGTTTTTCCGCAATTTGGATTCCCCACAAAGGCAACATGGACTGTTTCCTCATACTTCATTATGCCACCTCCTCAACTTCAATGCCGGAGCTGATATGTTTGCCGATTGCCAGTCTCGTTCCGCGCACTCTGATAATCAAAGCGCCATTCCTTTTGCGGTTCAGAACAGTAATAATTGTCCCGTCATTCAAACCAAGGGCCTGCAGACGACGGGTAATTCCCTCTTCGACATACAGACCCTTTATTTCATAACTCTTATCTTTTTTTCCTTCAAACAGTGACATTTCTGTAACCTCTTTTGTTTTTGATAATTTTTCTCAAAAACATTAAAGCACAAAGTATCACTGATTGCAAGCGTTACCCATTGACAGATTCCGATTCGGATTCTGTTTCCTCTTCTTCCTCTTCTGCTGCAAAATCTTCCTTCGTTTTATTCAAAGCATTATATTGGTAACTGCTTATGGTATAAACAGTATTTTCATCATTCATCCTTAAATAATAACACCCGCCGGCTACCGTATTCTGATCACCGATATGAATCATGTAAAGATTACTGTCCCATTGAAGTGCAATGCTGATGGAAGGCTTCTCAAGACCATACTGGTCCATATCTGTAACTTCTTCTATCATCAATTCTGATGTAATGGTTCCTGCTGCATCCAGAAAAGTCTGCAGCATATCTGTATCTACAAGAAAGGTATCATCTTCTAAACATTTCCAGGTGTCACCATCCTTTTCCAAATCCATCGTCTCTTCCCCATTGGTTATACCAATTTCCGTTACCTGTGAAGTATCAATATCCAATACCGTTATTACATTTTCTTCTTCCTCCGGCAGATGATTCATATAATATTTAAAACCAAGGTAAGCTGCAAGTATCACGATAAAAATAACGCAGACAAGAATCAGCTGATTTCTTTTCCTTTTATTCATCTGAAACACCTCCTTACCGCTTTCTTCTTCTGAACCAGACAATAAATCCGCCTATCATAAATATAAACGGGATTACAATTACCGTTGTCAAAGTCAGGATCAGAATCATACTCTGTGGAATAAGCAGATATTCAATTTCCAAACTTTTCACAGGAATCGATACGCTGCTTTCATGAGAAACAAAGCTGCCAAGAGATGACGTAAACAGCTTCATATTGGTTCCTGACACAACAACATCTGCAGATTCTGTAAAAAGATCTGTGCTGGAATAAATAACAGCAGTGGATTCCTCTTCCCCTGTGGTTTTTACACATTTTACACCGATATCAAAAGGGCCTTCTAAATCATCTTCCTGTTTATCATAACTGTCACCATTTTCTATATTGTCTCTTACATAGCTCTCATCTGAAGAAGACAGTAAAACAGATATAGCAACATCATCCTGTTCTATTTCTGTCAGCCCCTGGGAATACGGTGCAAATACATAACTTCCACTGTTATATACACCGGAAGTGATTGTATCATAGGTCACATTGGGCAGAAGCCAAAAGGGATCTGAATAATAATTGCTTTTATCAGGTTCTATGATTAATCCCTTTGTTATTGATACGCCGTAAAAATCAAGGAGCTTATTAAAATTGGTAAGTTCCTCTCCTGTATAGGCAGAAATCAGGAATACATCTCCGCCATTTTCCATATAAGACAACATTTTTTCCGTGTCATCTTCCGAAAAATCAGATGCGGGTGCATTGATAATCACACAGGATGCATCTTCAGGAACTGTATCATAGTTCATCAAATTTATTGTCTCATATTCCACATTTTCCTTTTCAATCGATGTGATAAAAGAACTTTCAAAGGACATCTCTCCATGACCTTCTATCATGTAGATCTTTGGCATTTCATCAGAGGTTACATAGGCAATGGCACTTGTAATCTGTCCTTCTCCGTCATAGCCTGTAACGCTAGATGAATAAGTACTATAGTCGAACTCATATTCATAGATATCATCATAATTCACAACTTTGCTTCTTTTGTCGCTCTCTACAATAATGCTGTTAGAAGAAATACTGGTATCTGTATATTTTGTATAAAATTTGGGGTTCACCGCAGGATCCACATATGAGACCTTTATATGGGAGCTTAATCCTTCATAATTTTTAAGAGTTTCATCCAATGTAGTATCCGAACTGTTTTCATTCGAAAGAACATAAATATTTATATCTTCTGTCAGACCTTCTGCCAGAGCCTTTGTTTCATCAGAAAGAGAATAAAGCTGATCAGCCGTTATGTCAAATACCGTATATTTCGCCGGCAGTTCCGAAACAAATATATTCAAAAGTACCACTGCAGCAGTTACCACTACAACAACCGTAGTACTATAAGTTCCAAGACTCAATGTCTTCTTTGATAGCTGATATCTACGTTTCTGAATGGACTGTACGGTAAATACCAGGAACAATACAATCACTGACAAATAATAAACAATACTGGTAACATGGAAGGAACCGTTTAACAAATCATCAAAACGACCAATCATATCAAATGCGCTAAGAATTTTAGTCAGCAGATTTCCGGTAGAAGAAATCATATTGCAAATACCTGACATAACGTAGGTGAGGAATAACACGCCAAAAGAAATCACTGCCGCGATTACCTGACTCTCC
>JBJEMT010000021.1:0-38994 GCA_051879815.1 Suilimivivens sp.
TAAACAGGAATTTCATTGTTAAATTCATTGAAATAAACATAATAAGAGGTAATGTTGATATTCTGATAATTACCTTCCGCAACAACCTCGGGGTCGCTTCCGTCCAGGTGCATTCGCATCAGGGCCGGTGCATCCGCATCATTTTTCTGGTAATAAATATAGGAATTCCCTACGTTAAAGCTGTCTGCTCTGTCATGAGTCAGAATCTCTACCGTTCCGTTATAAAGTGAATAACGGCAGATCCTGTAATTTTCACCCACATCCATGTAATAAATGTATCCGTCTTGATATACCGGGTACCAGAGATTTCCTTCATAAACAGTGGAAACGGAATCTGCTCTTGTGTCCAGGGCATATAAATAGTGGTCCCTGCTCTGCCCATTATAATAGATGATACCGTTATTGCAGGCAGCAGGATTGATAATCTCATCGGATACCAGTACATTTTCCGATTTGTCTGTCTTTACCTTATAGAATTTGGTAAAGTCCTGATTATTATATCTCTGATAATAAAGGTAATCCCCCACAAGCTGCATGGTGACACAGGCATCACGGACAAGACAGGTTGCATTTTTACCGTTTGTCCCTGAACGGTAAACACCATAAGTACGCACGACATAACCAAATCCGGTTCCGCTGTTTGCGGTATCCATAAAGTAATATAGATAATCCCCGGCAGCATTGATGGAGGACACCTGACCGGAAGTCAGTTTTTGCATATCGGTTTCATCAAGATTCATGGAATACAGACAGCCGTTATCATATGCATTGGAAAAGTAGACCTTTCCGTCAAGTTCACAAAACAGACCATGATTATTTAAATTTCCGGCAGTATTTCCGGTTACGGTAATATCATTTGACGGAATCCGGCCCCTCAGGGAAGACAGGAGTAATGTGGCGGCAAGAAATAAAAGCAAGAGTACCGCAAAGAGTATATATTTCCAGTTTTTTTTCATAGGTTACAACCCCTCCATGTATGAGTGTCAGATGAATCGGATTGCTTTTATTATAGTTAACCCGGTGGACAGATGCAAGGATAAAAGACAGTTTACCGCTTGCTATCAGGGAATGTTTGGTATAAAATTATCATGGTATTTTATAAAAACAGAAGAACAAGGAAAGGATTTTTAGCCATGGATTTACTTGAGCTGCGCAGCCAGATTGATGAGATAGACCAGCAGATTGTTGAGCTTTACGAAAGAAGAATGGAGGTTTCGCGGAACGTAGCACAGTATAAGATTGAAACCGGAAAAAGAGTCTTTGATAAAGCCAGAGAGGAAGAAAAAATACGGAAGGTGAAATCCCTGACGCATAATGATTTCAACAGTCATGGAATTGAGGAGCTTTTTGAACAGATCATGTCCATGAGTCGTAAACTGCAGTATCAGCTTTTAACAGAGCATGGAGGTCTTAATAAGCTTCCTTTTATTAAAGTAGATTCTCTGGAAACGGAAAAGGCAAGAGTGGTATTTCAGGGAGCAGAGGGAGCCTATTCCCAGGCAGCAATGCATCAGTATTTCGGAGATCAGATTAACAGCTTCCATGTAGATACCTTTCGGGATGCCATGTTGGCCATTGATGAAGGCAGCGCTGATTTTGCCGTGCTTCCCATTGAAAATTCCACGGCTGGAATTGTCAGCGAGATCTATGACCTTCTTGTGGAATTTGAGAATTATATCGTAGGAGAACAGATTATTAAAATAGAGCATTGCCTGATGGCGGTTCCGGGAACAGAATTGTCCGATATTAAGACAGTATATTCGCATCCCCAGTCCCTGATGCAGTCAGCAAGATACTTAAACACGCATTCAGACTGGAGCCAGATCAGTATGCAGAACAATGCCTTTGCAGCAAGAAAAGTAGCACAGGAAAAGGACAAGACCCAGGCAGCCATAGCCAGTGAATATGCAGCTGAGCTTTATGGTCTTACCATCCTGGAAAAGGGCGTGAATCAGTCCAGTACCAATTCTACCCGTTTTATTATAGTTACCAACCAGAAGATTTTCTTAAAGGACGCCAAAAAGGTCAGCATATGCTTTGAGGTTGCCCATGAAAGCGGCTCCCTGTATCATATGCTTTCCCATTTTATTTATAATAACCTGAATATGAACAGAATCGAGAGCCGTCCTATTGAGAACAGAAACTGGGAATACCGTTTCTTTATTGATTTTGACGGAAATCTTTCTGACAGCGCTGTGAAGAATGCCTTAAGGGGGCTTCGGGAGGAAGCCAGAAATATGAAAATACTTGGAAATTATTAAATGGCAGAGGATAGAAATATGAGAGAACAGGAATTGATCGTTTATAAGGATTTTACAGAGGAAGAAGGCCGGATTTTATACGATATGGCTTTCCTGATGGAGCATTATAAGGACGAATATTATAACAGAGAGGATCTTTCCGGACTTCTGTATGAATGTATCCACAGTCTTCTTGAAATAGCGGGAAACCATGGATTTTACGGGAATTTGTGGCACTGTTATCTGACAAATCTTCTTGTCAATAATGAGAACAGCTACAGTAAGGCATGCGAGATTAGGGGCGAAGTGGAAGGCACCATTAACCGGGCGGTGCTTCATGATATTGTTATTTTTAAGGAATTTTACGATTATGACTTCAGTGATATGGTGGAGACGCTTTCCGTTGACAGTTTTGCCCTGATCACGGACTATGTAAGCAGTGACAGCGAAAGCAAGGTCTATAACAGCAGAATCCGGGAAAGAATCTGTTCTCTTGCGGTAAAGTTTACAAAAGATCATACGCCTGAGGAAATGAAGGCTACACTGACAGAATTTTATAAGGATTATGGTGTGGGGAAATTTGGGCTGCATAAGGCATTCCGTGTCGTTCATGATGAAAACGGCGTGCAGATCGTACCCATCCAGAATATTGCCCATGTCTATCTGAATGATCTTGTTGGTTATGAGATTCCCAAGCAGAAGCTGATCGAAAATACGGAGGCTTTTGTGGAAGGAAGAAAAGCAAACAACTGCCTGCTTTTTGGCGATGCGGGAACAGGAAAGTCATCCAGTATCAAGGGAATCGCCAATGAATATTATGAAAAGGGTCTTCGGATTATAGAAATTTACAAGCATCAGTTCCAGGATCTGAATGATGTGATCACACAGGTCAAGAACAGAAATTATAAATTCATTATTTATATGGATGATCTGAGTTTTGAGGATTTTGAAATTGAATATAAATATCTGAAAGCTGTGATCGAGGGCGGACTTGAAAAGAAACCGAAAAATGTGCTGATCTATGCCACTTCCAACCGCCGTCATCTGGTAAGGGAGAAGTTCAGCGATAAAGAAGAAAGAAGAGATGATCTTCATTCTTCCGATACGGTTCAGGAAAAGCTTTCCCTGGTATCCAGATTCGGCGTTACCATTTTCTTTGCGGCACCCGACAAAAAACAGTTCCAGAATATTGTAAAAGTACTGGCGGAGCGTTACGGAGTGACCATGCCGGAGGACGAGCTTTTACTGGAAGCCAACAAATGGGAGCTTTCCCATGGCGGCTTGTCCGGCAGAACAGCCCAGCAGTTTATTGACTATCTGCTTGGAAAGAAAGGAAATTGATCATGGCAGTTAAAACTTTTGCGGCAATTGATGTTGGATCCTTCGAGGTTTCCATGAAAATCTTTCAGGTATCAAGAAAAGGCATGAAGGAAATCGACCATATCAGGCATGAAATTGATATGGGAACCGAGACCTATACCACGGGAAAGCTTTCCTATGAGCGGGTGAAAGAACTTTGCAGAGTACTTTGTGAGTTCTCGAATATTATGAAGACTTATCAGGTTTGTGACTACATGGCTTATGGGACAAGTGCCATCAGGGAAGCGGAAAATACCGCTATTTTATTAAACCAGATCGAGGTCAGAACAGGAATTCATGTGGAAGTACTCAGTAACTCGGAACAGAGATTTCTTGACTATAAATCCATTGCTTTTCAGGGAGAAGGTTTCCTTAAGATCATTGAGAACGGAACTGCCATCGTGGACATCGGTGGAGGCAGTATCCAGATTTCCCTTTTTGACAATGATACTCTTGTTTCTACCCAGAATATGAGACTTGGAGTACTGAGGCTTCAGGAAAGGCTGAATCATTTGAATGCCGCAGCTGCCCAGTATGATAATCTGATAAATGAACTGGTAGATTCCCAGATGCTGGTATATAAAAAGCTTTATTTAAGAGACAGGGAAATTAAAAATATCATCGTTGTGGATGATTATATTTCCGTTATGCTCAGGAAGAAGAGCATCAATCAGGAAATGAGCGGCTATGCAGGGAAGGAGCTTTTTGAACGTTTTGAAAAAGCCTACCATACGAAAAGCGTTTCGGAGCTGGCCAAAAGCTGGGATATGCCGGAAGAAAATATGCCTATGGCTCATATTTCTCTGATGATGATGAAACGGATCATGGAGATCATGGGTGCAGAGCTGATTTGGGCTCCCGGTGTTACTTTGTGCGACGGCATAGCATATGAATATGCGGAAAAGAATAAGATGATAACAGCTTCCCATGATTTTGAACAGGATATCATTGCCTGTGCCCAGAATATCAGCAAGCGTTACCGTGGCAGCAGAAAGAGAAGCGAGACACTGGAGCAGATTGCGCTGACTATTTTTGACAGCACCAGAAAAATACATGGACTTGGAAAAAGAGAGAGACTGCTTTTGCAGCTTTCCACGATTCTCCATGACTGTGGCAAATATATCAGTATGGTAAACCTGGGCGAGTGTTCTTACAGTATTATCATGGCTACGGAGATCATCGGGCTTTCCCACAAAGAAAGAGAAATTGTGGCAAATGTAGTGAAGTATAATCACATAGAGTTTGATTATTTTGAGGAAATAGGACAGTACAGCTCTCTGGACCGCAATTCTTATCTGGTTGTGGCAAAACTGACCGCAATCCTGCGTCTTGCCAACGGCCTTGACAGAAGCCATAAACAGAAGTTTAAAAATGTCAAAACTTCTTTAAGAGATAATGAGCTGGTCATTACCGTTGATACCAATGAGGACATTACGCTGGAAAAAGGGTTGTTTGATGCCAGAGCAGCATTTTTCCAGGAAGTATATAATGTGCGTCCTGTCATCAGGCAGAAGCGTGTGATTGGAGGTTGAAAGTATGAGCGATACAAAATATGCAGATCCCGGATATTATACCAACAGGGAATTAAGCTGGGTGCTTTTTGATAAAAGAGTATTAAGTGAAGCCAGGGATAAACAGAATCCGTTGTTTGAAAGACTGAAATTTTTAAGCATTACCGCATCTAATCTGGATGAATTTTTTATGGTAAGAGTGGCATCCTTAAAGGATATGGTAAATGCAGGATATGAAAAACCGGATATTGCGGGAATGACCCCGAAGGAGCAGCTTGCAGCGTTAAATACTGCCACTCATGAACTGGTGAGCCAGCAGTACAGCGTTTACAGAACGCTGCTGCCTTTACTTTTGCAGAACGGTCTTCGGGTCATCGAAAAGCACGAGAAACTGACGGAGAAGGAAGCAGAGTATGTGGATAAGTATTATGAGGAAAACGTTTATCCCGTATTAACGCCTATGGCGGTGGATTCTTCCAGACCTTTTCCGCTTATCAGGAACAAGTCTTTGAATATCGGGGCGCTGATGAAGAAGAAGGGCGGAGACGGGGAACTGGAATTTGCCACAGTTCAGGTACCAAGCGTTCTTCCGAGGATTGTGCAGATTCCTTCCGAGAATGAAGATGAAACAGCGGTGATCCTTCTGGAAGAAGTCATTGAAAGAAATATCCAGAAGCTTTTTCTGAATTATGATATCGTGTGCGCCTACCCTTTCCGTATCATGAGAAATGCTGATTTCTCCCTGGAAGAGGATGAGGCGGAGGATTTGTTGAAGGAAATAGAGAAGCAGTTGAAAAAAAGACAGTGGGGGCAGGCAATCCGACTGGAAGTGGAAGACGGTATCGACAAGCGACTGGTAGGTATCATCAAAAAGGAGCTTTCCATCGGAGATGAGGACATTTACCGCATAGAAGGACCTCTTGATTTGACTTTCCTGATGAAAATGTACGGACTTCCAGGATTTGACCATTTAAAGGAAAAAGGATATGCACCTCCGCAGCCTGTGTGTTCGCTCCCGGAAGGCTGCGATATCTTTGAAGAAATACGCAAGGGCGATATCCTGCTGCATCATCCCTATGAAACCTTTACTCCTGTAGTGGATTTTATCAGACAGGCGGCAAGGGATAAGGATGTACTTGCCATTAAACAGACTCTGTACCGTGTCAGCGGCAATTCTCCCATTATTGCGGCGCTTGCCCAGGCCGCGGAAAACGGGAAACAGGTGTCGGTGCTTGTGGAGTTAAAGGCAAGATTTGATGAGGAGAACAATATTGTCTGGGCAAAAATGCTGGAAAAAGCCGGCTGTCACGTTATTTATGGTCTGGTTGGTTTAAAGACCCACAGTAAGATCACGCTGGTGGTAAGAAGGGAAGAGGACGGCATCAGGAGGTACGTGCATCTTGGTACCGGTAACTACAATGATGCCACTGCCAAGCTTTATACGGATATTGGTCTTCTGACCTGTTCTGAAACCATCGGAGAGGATGCCACTGCGGTATTTAATATGCTTTCCGGATATTCTGAGCCCCTTGGCTGGAATAAGCTGTCACTGGCGCCTCTGTGGCTGAAGGACAGATTCCTATATCTGATCGGCAGGGAAAAGAAAAATGCCGCGGCGGGAAGAGAGGGACATATCATTGCCAAGGTGAACAGCCTTTGCGATAAGGATATCATTGAAGCTTTATATGAAGCGGCGGCAGCAGGTGTAAAGATAGAACTGATCGTTCGCGGTATCTGCTGCCTCAAAACAGGGCTTCCCGGTATCGGAAAGAACATAACAGTACGCTCTATCGTAGGTAATTTTCTGGAGCACTGCCGTATTTTCTACTTTGCTAATGACGGCAAGCCGGAATATTACTGTGCAAGTGCAGACTGGATGCCAAGAAATCTGGAGCGTCGTGTGGAGATCATGTTTCCTGTGGAGAAGCCTGATCTTCGTGAGAAGCTGATGCACATTCTTTCCATGCAGCTTAAGGATACGGTGAAGGCGCATGTGCTTTTGCCGGACGGCAAATATCAGAAGGTGGATAAGCGGGGCAAGGAACTCATCAATGCCCAGCAGGAATTTTGTAAAGAAGCAGTAAAAGCGGCAAAGAGTAAGGATGAAGTAATCAATAACAGGGTATTTATTCCCGAAACCCATCATGAGTAAGGCAGAGATGATATGACAAATAAAAAAATAATACTGGCAAGCGGCTCTCCGAGAAGAAGAGAGCTGCTGACCCAAATCGGTATGGAATTTGAAGTGCGTAAAAGTGATACAGAGGAAAATGCCAAGGCCAGGGAGCCGTCTGAGCTTGTAAAAGAGCTTTCGGGACTGAAAGCAGCAGATATCTGGCAGGGGCTTCCTGAGGATGAGAAGAAAGCATGTATTGTCATAGGCGCGGATACTGTGGTTTCCTTTGCAGGCAGCATCATGGGAAAGCCAAAGGATGAAGAGGATGCGGTAAGCATGCTGTCCCGTCTGCAGGGCAGAACACATCAGGTATATACAGGTGTTACACTGATCTATGAGAAAGCTTCGCAAGACACGGCTGAACAGAAGAGCGCAGAACCCCGGATGATAAACACAGTGTGCAGGAAGAGTTTCTTTGAAGAAACAGATGTGGTCATGTATCCCATGACGTTGGAAGAAATCACCGCTTATGTGGCAACAGGGGAACCTATGGATAAAGCAGGTGCCTATGGTATCCAGGGGAAGTGCGCCGCTTATATTAAAGGAATAAGCGGCGACTACAATAATGTAGTGGGACTTCCCATTGGCAGATTGTATCAGGAGATGAAGAAAATCTGAACATCCCAGGGCTTTAAGGAAATTCTGTCTGATAAAGATGCTTCCTTATTATCAAAAAGAGACACAAAACAGGAATCCGTAAGAGCGGGTTCCTTTTCATATTCTGCCAAACAAAACTCCTGCATTTTGTCAGAATAATTGAAGACATAAAGAACCTGTTTTCCCTGTTCGCTGATTCCTTTTTTGCAGATAACGGGGAAATGACAGCAGGGAACAGAAAGGTTCATTTTACTTAAAATGCTCTTTAATAATGTTTCCAGTGCGCTGCTGTCAAAATAACAACCGATGTAAGCAGCACTTCCGCTGCCGTAAGGGTGGAAGGTGACGGCACTGTAACCCTCATAAGCAGGATAAGCATACTCTGCAAAAGAGAGGGTATCCTGACAGATCGGGTGAAGAAGCTCCATAAATTCCTCCGCACAGACGAAACTGCCGGAATCAGAGATTTCTTCTGCAAATGTAAGAGTTACATTTTTCGGAACGGTAAACTGATCATAGGTCATACCGAAACATTCCGTCAGACCATGTGGGAGTGCATCTGCATAGACCTCAAGATATTCGTTGGCAAAAGCACTCCGGAAGGTGCCGATCAGATGACCGCCATTCTTTACGTAATCATTCAGCTTATCGGCGATGGCCGCTTCCATAGAGTATAAACCGGGCATCAGCAACAGATCATACCGGGTAAGCAATTCTTCGCAGCTCATGTGAAGAACATCCTCCGGATAAATAAAGTCGCAGGTAACATTCATGCGATAGAGAGCATCGAACAGCCAGCGCATGATATTATTGTAGGAAAGCTTTTCCCCAACCGGGAAATAGAAAAGACCGGTAAGAGCTTCATTACTGAGGATTATGGCGCATTTGGCCAAAGGCCGGTAAGAGAGAAGCTCCTTATATTCGGAAAATTCCCTGCCGATCCGGCATACCTCACGGTAAGTTTCATTTTCCTTCAGGTCGTGGCTGAGCACGCCTTTCCAATAGGTTTCAAAGGAATGATGAATGGAGTGCCAGTGCCAGTACATCACGGATCTGGCACCTGCGGACAGATGACTGTATGCCTGCAGACGCAGCTGCCCGGGATAAGGAAGCCAGCCGGGATTTCCCTGTGCCTGGGTTTCCAGAACAAGATAAGGAGCTTTTTTAATAGAACGGCCGATGGCGCCGCCCATGGCGATTTCCGCACCGGTCAGGTCTGCTGCGGAAGGGTGATAGATATCCACACCGGCTATTGTGAGAGCCTTTGCAGCTTCCCGCTGGTTTGCTTCGGGCTGCAGCCCAACGGAGTGATCGGTCCATGCAAAATCAAAGTTCTGGGTGATGAACTGGTCTTCTGAAGCATATTCCTTAACAATAGAAGCCTGCCATGTAAGAAATTCTGTTACCAGCTGTCTTTGGAATTTTTTAAATTCGGCGCCGAGGCTGGCATTAATGGTTCCCCTTACATCAGGAAAATCATTCCAGTCATTGATACGGTTGCTCCAGTAGGTAAGACCGAAAGCACGGTTCAGCGCATCCGTAGTTTTAAATTTATCTTTTAAATAATCCACAAATTTTTCCTGAACACGGGGACCGGCAGTATCGTAGGATTTTGTTTCGTTGTCAAGCTGGTAACCGATGACCTGAGGATGGGAAGCACATTCCTCCATAAGCTTCCTGATGATACGTTCTGCGTGGAAAAGATAACCCGGATGGGTAATATCCATATTCTGGCGATGACCGTAGAGGGATGGACCGCCATGGGTAATGGCAAGGATATCGGGATATTTTTTCACAAGCCAGGCGGGAATGGCATAAGTGGGAGTGCCTATGATCACCTTGATATCATAGGTCAGTGCGGCAGTTAAAACCTGATGCAGAATGGTGAAATCAAAGATTCCGTCGTGCGGTTCCCAGGTGCTCCAGGAGGATTCTGCAATCCTGATGGTGTTGATCCCGGCTTTTTTCATCATTTTAAGATCGGTATCGATCCGTTCATAGGGCATATATTCCGCATAGTATGCCACGCCGTAAATAATTTCGTTTTTCTTTCTGTCCATTTCCTGTTCCTCCATTTATATTCTATAAAAACTATATAAGATTTGGAGCAGATTTTCACCTCTTTTTTTTATTACAAATAAAATTTTTTGCTTTTATTTTTCTTAGTTTAAAGAAAACGTTTTCTAAAATTGAAAATTACGAAAACGTTTAAGAATTTAAGAAAATTTACGAAAAAAATAGAAAGAAATGTTGAAAATAATGGAGAACAACCGATTGCGCACTTCGAAAAACAAAAAAAGAGCAGATATTCAGTACAAACAATAAAAAAGAAAACAAACTGTGCATATTGCACAAAAAAAAGAACTTAAAATATACATCTACGTACATTGACAACAGTGATATACAATGTTATTCTTAATTCAAGAGCAAACGGTTGCGCATTAAGCGCAACGTGTTGCACAGAAATAGAGATGCAATCAGACATCTCAAGTTTCAATTAATAGGAGGAAAAATAAATGAAAAAGAAATTGTTGGCATCATTGCTTACCGTTTCCATGGTAGCAGCTATGCTCACAGGTTGTGGCGGATCTTCAGCATCCACAGAGGAAACTCCCGCGGAAACAACAACCGAGACCACAACAGAAACAGCAACAGAAACAGCAACAGAAACGGCTACAGAAAGCACAGACGCTTCAGATCCTGTAGCAAACCTGATTGCAGCTACAACTGATACTGTAGCTCTCACTGTTTGGGCTTCCGAAGAAGACCAGGCATTAACAACAGAATTACTTGAGAACTTCAAGGCTCAGTATCCTGATGTTACATTTGATATCAAATTAGGATCTGAATCTGAATCAACAGCAAAAGATACTGTTCTTACAGACGTAGAGGCAGCAGCAGATGTATTCGCATTCGCAGATGACCAGATCAATGAACTGGTTGCAGCAGGTGCACTTCAGCCTGTATCCGCTACATATACTTATGATGTAGCAACTGAAAACGCAGCAGGTGCTGTAGAAGCAGCTACTGTAAACGGAACCTTATATGCATATCCTATGACAGCTGATAACGGTTACTTCATGTTCTATGATGCATCCGTTTTCACAGAGGAGGATGTACAGTCTCTTGAGAAGATGATCGAAGTTGCAGGCGCAGCAGGCAAAAAGATCGGTATGGATATTTCAAATGGCTGGTATATCTATGCTTTCTTCCAGGGCGCTGGCTATGATTTGACATTAAATGATGACGGCGTAACAAATTCCTGTACATGGAATGCTGACGGCGCTGTAGATGTTGCTCAGGCAATCATGGATCTCTGTGCAACAGGTGTATTGGTAGACTTAAGCGATGAAGAAATGGCTACAGCAATTGCAGAAGGTACTGTAGTTGCAGCTGTTAACGGTACATGGAGAGCAGAGACAGCATCAGATGCATGGGGTGAGAACTATGCAGCAGCTAAGCTTCCTACTTTTGAAGTAGCAGGCGAAGCTAAACAGATGTCTTCTTACTCAGGTTACAAGTTAATCGGTGTTAATCCTTATTCCAAGAATGTTGGCTGGTCTATGTTACTTGCTGAATTCTTAACAAATGCTGAATCTCAGGCAGCAAGATTCGAAGCAAGAGGCCTTGGTCCTGCTAACCTTGAGGCAGCTTCCAGCTCAGCAGTTCAGGAAAATCCTGCAATTGCAGCTCTGGCAGCTCAGGCAGCTTATGCAACACCTCAGCGTGTAGGTGGTAACTTCTGGACACCTTCTGAAACATTAGGACAGATCCTTGCATCAGGAAACCCTGACGGAACAGATCTCCAGACTCTGCTTGACACAGCAGTTGAAGGTATCACAGCTCCTGTACAGTAGGAAGCATCAGCAGATGATTCCACGATGAATGCAAAGCATTCAGAGTCATAAAGAAATTCCAATACCCCACATGCCTCCGGGTATGTGGGGTATTTTAAAAAGTAAAACATGAAAACGGTACAATTAATCAAAATAACTCTCAGAGGGGTTTAGCATGAAGAAGATATTAAATTCAATTGGAAATTATTTTAAAGAGTTCAGTGTCGCCCTCGCGAAAGGCGATATCTGGGTTAAGTTATCCCTTGTTTGGATGGGAGCGGGGTACATTGTCAGAAAGCAGATAATCAACGGCATTATCATGACACTGCTGGAGGTTGTGTTTATTATTATGTGTGCCGGCTACGCAGTGCCGAATCTTGCAAAATTTGGTACCCTCGGTACGGTTCAGTTTGAACAGACCTATGATATTGTAACTATGCAGCAGACAGTAAACGATTACGATAATTCGTTTCTGATTTTATTAAATTCAATTATTGCATTATTCCTGATAGCAGTTTTTATTATTGTATATATTTCAAACGTGAAAACAGTATACCGCCTTCAACAGACAAAGGAAAGCGGCAGACATATCAACACCTTTCGTGAGGATATCCACTCTCTGTTCAATGAGAAATTTCATATTACTTTGTTGACACTTCCCTGTATTGGTGTTGTTTTAATGAACATTCTCCCTATTCTTGTTCTGATCGCAGTTGCATTTACCAATTATGATCAGCAGCATATGCCTCCCAGTGCACTGTTTACCTGGGTAGGATGGAAGAACTTTAAATCGCTGTTTACCAATTCTACTACCATCACTTTCGGATATTCCTTTGGTAAGATCCTGATATGGACACTGGAATGGGCAGTGTTGGCAACCTTTACTACATATATCGGTGGTATTTTACTTGCCAAGTTTATTAACAATAAAGCAACTAAATGGCCTAAGATGTGGAGAACCCTGTTTATCATTGCTATCGCGGTTCCCCAGTTCGTAACATTGCTGCTTGTTCGTAACTTCTTTGCAGATTCCGGTATTTTCAACACGATCTGCTCCAATATCGGCCTGACGGATCTGCTGAAGAAGATAGGACTTGTAAGTTCCCATTTGACGTATATTCCGTTTTTAACGGATCCAAACTGGGCAAAATTCATGATTGTTATTATCAATATCTGGGTAGGTATTCCTTACCAGATGCTGATTGCAACAGGCGTTCTTATGAACATTCCTGAAGATCAGATCGAAAGCGCCAGAATCGACGGTGCAAACAGCTTGCAGATTTTTGCCAAGATTACAATGCCCTATATGTTGTTTGTTACAGGCCCGGCGCTGATCACAGACTTTGTAAAGAATATTAATAACTTTAACGTTATTTATCTGTTAACACAGGATGTATTTGTAACCTCCGATCAGATGCTTGCAAACTCCAATGCCAAGGAAGTTGACCTTCTGGTAACATGGCTGTTCAGACTGACCAATGAATACTATAATTACAAGATGGCTTCGGTAATCGGTATATTCGTATTTATTATCTGTGCGGCATTTACACTCATTACCTTTACCAGAACAATTAAAGGAGATAAGGAGGATCAGTTTAGATAATGAAAAAACAGGTGAAATTCGTATTAAGACATGTGGTTTTATTATTACTCGCCGTAATATGGCTGGTTCCCATTGTTTGGCTGGTTGTAACTTCATTTAGCGGATATAAGGGAATTAATACGGCACACTTTTTCCCTGAGACGTGGTCTCTTGATAATTATGTAGCATTGTTCCTTCGCCCTGACTCCGTGGTGCAGTATAAGGCATGGTTTACCAATACATTGGTAATAGCAATCTTTACCTGCATTATTTCTACAATTCTGGTATTGATGGTGGCTTATACCATGAGCTGCCTGCGTTTTAAAGGCAGAAAAGGACTGATGAGCTTCAGCATTATCCTGAATATGTTTCCCGGTGTTTTATCCATGATTGCTGTTTATTTTATCTTAAAGTCATTGGGACTGACCAACAGCCATGTGGGTATGGTCATTGTGTATTCCGCAGGTGCAGGACTCGGATTTTTGATTGCAAAAGGCTTTATGGATACCATTTCCATTTCTCTAAGGGAAGCTGCAAGACTGGAAGGTGCTTCCGAGGCAAAGATATTCTGGAAAATTGTGATTCCGCTGTCAAAGCCTATTATTGTTTACACGGTAATCAGCTCTTTCCTGGTACCCTGGGGAGATTTCGTATTTGCAAAACTGATTTTAAATTCCGGTATTTCAACGGACTGGACAGTTGCAATCGGTCTTTACAATATGCTGGGCAAGTCCCTGATTAACAAGTACTTCTCCATCTTCTGTGCAGGTGGTGTAGTAGTATCCATACCTATTTCCATCCTGTTCGTTATCATGCAGAAATTTTATGTGGAAGGCATTACGGGAGGCTCTGTAAAGGGTTAAAATGGAAACAAAAAAAATGACAATTGATGACATAGCAAGAGACCTTGGAATATCTAAAACTACGGTTTCTAGGGCTATTTCAGGTAAAGGCAGAATCGGGCAGGAAACCAGGGAGAGAGTGCTTCGGTATATCGATGAGTACAATTACAGACCAAGCGCAATCGCCAAAGGACTGGCGCAGTCCAAAACCTTTAATATCGCTCTTGTCATGCCGGGGGATTACAGTAATTCTGATTTGCCTTTCTTTCAGAAATGTATGTGGGGTATCAGTACAATGGCTTCACGGATGGATTATGATGTTATCATTTCCATGGTGGAAGAGGGAGATATATCTCAGCTTGTAAGAATGATAGATCATCATAAGGTAGATGGAGCAATCCTGTCAAGAACCCTGGAAAATGATGAATCAGCTGCCTATCTGCTGGCCAACAATGTTCCTTTTGTTACGGTTGGTTCTTCTGATGAAGATGCAATCGTCCAGGTTGATAATGATCATTTTGGTGCTTGCAAGGAACTGACCAGTATTCTGCTCCATAAGGGAATACGCAAAATGGCATTGATTGGCGGAAATACCGGGTTTATTGTGAATCAGAAACGTCTTCTCGGTTTTCGGGAAGCTTTTATGCAGGCAGGAATTCCTATTGATAACAGTCTTCTGTATCTTGATATTGAGAATATGGGCAGGATAGAGAATATTGTGGAAGAGATTCTTGCCAAAAAAGCGGAATGTATTATGTGCATGGATGATTCCATATGCAGTTGTGTTCTGAACAAATTAAACCAGGATCATATTAGAATACCGGAAGAAATTAAAGTGGCATCCTTTTACAGCAGCAGTTTTTTGGAGCAACATCAGCCTGCAATCACTGAGCTTAAGTTTGATGTAGCTGAGCTTGGAATGGTATGCTGCAGCACTTTGCTTGATTACATTGACAAAAAGGATATCAAGCGGAAAACGTTGCTTGGCTATGAAGTGCTGATGAAGGAATCCACTAAAAATTAAACTTAAAAAAACAATATGAGGAGAGAAAGAATGGATAAGTTTGTAGTCAACATTATTCATCGTCCGGAAATGGTTCCCGAGTATGCGGAAAAAGTTACCGGACACGGAAAAGAAGAGGATATCGGCAGAAAGTCACTGCTCACGGAATCTCTTGATATTTTCAAGTTCCAGCAGGAGACTGCGCACAAAAACGGTCTTAAGACAACAATTCAGATGACCTATGCCAGCCTCTTCAATGAAGAAGCAATTTCAATTGCAAAAGAGCATCATGAGAAATACGGAGATGAGATCGCTCTTTCCCTGCTTGGTCTTCCCTGTGAAGAGTTCAGAGAGAAGTATAAGACCAAGGATTTCTGCATCTGGATGTTCTCCATGGAGGACAAGAAATCTATCGTAGATGATGTGTTTGGAAAATTCCATGATATTTTCGGTTTTTATCCCGAATCTACTGGTTCCTACTACATGGACGCAGAGCTTACAAATTATATTAAAGAAAAATATCCTATGGTAAAATGTGCAGTGGCTACCTGTTGGGAGGAAGGCCCTAAGGCTTATCATACCTGTAATAATTCCTGGTATACATTGATGGACGGCGGTCCATGGAATCCCTGGATTCCCAGTAAGCAGAATATCCATGCACCTGCTGCAAATGAAGAGGAGGATAGCGGTATTGTTGCCATCCCTCATCTTTCCAGAGACCTGCTTGCATGCTATGACGGGAACGGCTCCAATTTTGGAACCCATCCCCAGAATGTACTGCGCGGTATGATTTATGATACAAAGACATGGGAATTCCCTTATCTTTATAATCTGATTGACCAGTATCGCGATCTTGAAAAGTATAATAACGGTTATGCATACAATATGATGTTCGTAGGACCCGGCTGGCTGAACAAGATGGGACGCTGGGAAGCACCTTATGAACTCCTTAAGAAGTCCTATGAGGACGGAATGGCTTATTATGGACAGCTGAAGAAGGAAGGAAAGCTCACCGATATGACAATGGCTGAGTTTGCAGATTACTTCCGTCAGAAAAAGACCTATACAGAACCGGAATGTGCGCTTTGGAGAGATATCCTTTATGGTTCGGATAAGCAGCTTTTCTGGTATTGTGATCCCTACATGAGAGCCTGCGTCAATATGAATCAGGGCGGTGCTATCGTAGACCTTCGCCCTTATGCAGCAAAGCTGAAATGGGAGGTAGGTATCGGAACACCTCACGTACAGGATGCTTCTTATCCTTTCCTGATTCAGGAAAAATACAGAGCAGGTTATTTCACTCACTATGCCGGTGAAGGTACTGTAAGAAGTGCCAAGCTGACCTACAAAGGAGAGGAAGTTGACCTTTGCCTTTGCCGTACTCATGCCAAGTTCAGTGAAGAAGTGATTGAAGATGGCAAGAAGAAGAGAATTCTGACTCTTGAACCTGTGGACATTGAATTTTATGATCTTACTGTTAAGCTTCAGACGAGAGTGATCTTTACAGAGGGCAGCTCTGACATTGAAATGGAGAGAACCGTTCTTTCCATGAGCAATCCTGATGCTGAGGTGGATTTAAATGAATATATTGTAGCATGCTACGGTACGACAGAATATCCCGAAGACATGACAAGCCTTACATTGACCTGCAAAGGCAAGGATGAAGAGAAGAAGATCGATTATGCATATAAGTGCAGAGAAGCGGAGATAGAAGGTGCACTTTCTGTAGAGGCAGTGATTCCTCCTATTGAAACAAAGGTTTCTATGAGAACAAACGATGAAAAGGCTACCGGCTATATCAGAGAAGGTTATGCATTCTCACCTATGTTCACATTAGGTTATAAGACGACACTTAAGGATAAGGAGGTTGTTTCCACATGGCTCAAGCTGGAAAAGGCAAATTAAATTTTAGATGTCCCTCCTGTTTTATGAGAGACCTGGACATCGATATGTTCTACGATAAAGATAAGAAGGAATACTACTGTATGCGTTGTCAGTATGTCGGAACTGAGGAAGATGTACTTGAGAAGAATGAGATGGTAAGATTCCGTTATAAGGATATGTATAAGCGTTTTACAAAATTTGATTTTGATTAATGTACCGGCAATGTTCGTGGCTGCAAAAGCAGTTCACGGACATTGTGCTATAAGGAGACAGATTTTGGTCAGAAAGAGAGGCAAGGACTGATATGAAATATTACAAAGGCATGGATATCTCTACCCTGCTTGAGGTGGAAAAATGCGGTGGAAAATTTTATGACGGAAAGGAAGCAGAGGATGTCCTTGATATTTTGAAGCGTTATGATGTGAATGCAGTGCGTATTCGTCTGTGGAATGATCCTTATTCCGAGAGTGGAGAGCCTTACGGAGCAGGAACCAATGATTTTGCATCAGTAGTGGAACTCTCTAAGAGAGCAAGAGAGAAAGGCTTTGATATTCTGCTTGATTATCACTACAGTGATTTTTGGGCAGATCCCGGGAAGCAGTTCATTCCAAAAGCGTGGAGAGGATATTCGGTAGAACAGTTGGAACAGGCAGTTTATGATTATACAAAGGAAACACTTCTTGATCTGAAAGAACAGAAGCTTCTTCCCGATATGGTACAGGTAGGAAATGAACTGTCAAACGGACTGCTCTGGCCCTATGGAAAGGTACCGAATTATGATAATATTGCCCGGTTTGTCAATGCGGGAATCAGAGCTGTAAAAGAAGTGTCAAAAGCAGCTCTTGCAGATGGAAGTATCTCGGAACGTATTCTGATTATGATACATCTTGATAACGGCGGAAACAATGCTCTTTACAGAGAATGGTTTGACAATTTTGTAAAGAGAGGAGAGGATTTTGATATTATAGGACTTTCCTATTATCCTTTCTGGCATGGTACCTTTGATATGCTGCAGAATAATATGAAGGATATTGCACAGCGCTTCGGCAAGGAACTGATCATCGCAGAGGTTTCTATGGGCTATACTATGGAAGACTATGCTTCTTATGAAAAGCTGGAGCCTGCAAAGAGAAAAGGCATGGCAACCAGACAGGAGCTTGTTGATAAAATTGAATATCCCATGACGAAGGAAGGCCAGAAGGACTTTATGAACGAGCTGTTCAGAAGACTTGAAGAGATTCCGGATAAAAAAGCAAGAGGATACTTCTATTGGGAGCCTGCATGGATACCTGTTCCCGGCAGCGGCTGGGCTACGGAATGCTCCTTAAAATATATAGAGGACAGGGGCCCCTGCGGTAATGAATGGGCAAATCAGGCACTTTTTGACTATGATGGAAATGCCCTTCCCACCCTTTCCGCTATCAGGGATTATAAACCTTTATAAAATATTGGAAAAAATTTCAATAGGGTATTGACTGTATGGCATCTTTAGGGCATTATGATAGTGAAAATACTAAGGCACCTAAGGAGGAACATAATATGCATGAATTTGATGATGCTGTATTGCAGTGTTTTTTGGACAATCAGAGTCAGTTATTTCCTGAGGAGGATGTAGCTTCCACAATGGAAGAAGCTGAGGGCTTTTTGGAGGAATGCTTTGCAGTTGTTGTTAATTCTGTAGATGAGGTATGGGAATATTTCGAGGAAGAAGGAATCGATATGGACGGCATGGAAGGCGATGAGATTCTGGATGCTGATGAAGTGTTTGATGTTGGCGATGGCAGATACCTGATTGTGGAAGGTTAGATTTCCATAGCATAGAATGTGAAAATGATAAAGTCCTGATAATAAATGAGAAAAACGTTTATTATCAGGATTTTTTTGCCACTAAAATTAATGCCTGGCATAATTTAATGCTTTTATTAAGATTATGGTTCCGGAATTTGAGCGACGCTTTTCTTGATAAAAGGTTGACCCTATGATAAACTTAAAAAATAGATACAATATTTCAAGGAGCAAATCATGTATCAGAGAAAATCAAGATTGCAGAGCTTAATCGTATTGATACTGGACTGTATCTGCATTGTAACCAGTTTAATACTTGCAAATTATATCAGAAACGGCAGGCTTTTCGGCAGTGATAATGCCCGGATGGATTTTGGGCTGATGCTTGGCGCCTGCCTGACAATATTTCTTGCCATGAATCTGCTTCGCAATACCAACAGGGATTTGTTTCACAGAGGTCCGCTGCATGAGCTGGTGCATATTGTGCAAAACAATATTCTTATGTTTGCGGGAGCAGCGGTGATTTTGTATTTTTTAAATCTGCTGGATGCCTATTCGCGTCTGGCATTTCTATATTTTATTCTGCTCGACTGTGTACTGATGTTTTTGCTTCATCAGCTTTGGAAGAAAATGCTGCCCGTTCTGTATCGGCGTTTTGGAGAGACAAGAAAGCTTCTCATGGTGGCGGATGAGGAATATGCCAAAGCTCTTGTGCAGGATATGAAGGGAATGAAGGATTACAGCTATGAGCTTACGGGAATGGTGCTTGTAAATGCAGCTGACAGACCGGAAGAAATCGATGGTATCAGTGTAGTGGCAGGTGAAAACAGTCTGGTAGATTATTGTAAAGGTGCTTCTTTGGATGAAGTGATCGTAGCAGTGGGAGATAAAGAAAAAGAAGGAATTCTTTCAAAAATGGAACTCATGGCACAGATGGGAATCACCATTCATTACCAGATTCCTGTGCCGGAGTTAAGCGGTGCCAGACAAAAAGTGCTTTCCCAGTTCGGACGCTTTTATACGGTGACCTATGCAAACAGAGTGGCACCGGTGGGACAAATTTTTTTAAAAAGAGTACTGGATCTATGCGGTGCAGCCGTAGGCTGTGTCGTTCTTTTACTGCTTACAGTTATATTGGGACCTTTGATCAAACTGGAATCTCCCGGTCCCATCTTTTTTGCCCAGAAGAGAGTGGGCCGCAACGGACGTATTTTTAAGATGTACAAGTTCCGCTCCATGTACGCGGACGCGGAGCAACGCAAGAAAGAACTGATGGCACAGAACGAGATGAACGGTCTTATGTTCAAGATGGAGAATGATCCGAGAATTACAAAGATCGGACGATTTATGCGTAAGACAAGCCTGGATGAATTTCCCCAGTTTCTCAATATCCTGAAGGGGGATATGAGCCTTGTGGGAACAAGACCGCCTACTCTTGATGAGTTCGCACAGTACAGTCCTTACCATAAGAAACGTTTAAGCTTCCGCCCGGGACTTACCGGTATGTGGCAGGTCAGCGGCAGAAGTGATATTACGGATTTTGAAGAAATTGTAAGACTGGATGTGGAATACATTGACAACTGGTCGTTTATGTTGGATGTAAAGATACTGCTTAAAACCGCGTTTGCCGTATTTAGGGGAAGCGGTGCGAAATAATAACATGAATGGTATAGGAATTCGGACAGACAGGAGATCATAAATGCCCAAATATGACAATCTGACAAAGGAATTACAGGAAAGAATCAGAGAAGACAGAAAGAACCACTGGGTGAATCCTTATGCTTTTCGGGATGAGGATGTGCTCAGAAGACGCATGGACCACGACAGAGCCAATCTCTGGCGTCCGGCCTTTGTGCGGGATTCCGAGAAGATCATGCACATTCCGTATTATAACCGGTATGCGGATAAGACCCAGGTTTTTTCCTTATATAAAAATGACGATATCTCAAGACGTTCCCAGCATGTGCAGCTGGTGTCAAGGATTGCCAGAAATATCGGAAATGTGCTCGGCCTCAATATTGATTTGATTGAAGCCATCGCTCTTGGTCATGACATAGGTCATACGCCGTTTGGCCATGCCGGAGAGAGGATGTTGAATGAACTTTACTACACAGAAACGGGCAGATATTTTAATCATAATATTCATAGTGCAAGGGTACTTGACAGGATTTTTCCGTTAAACCTAAGTATGCAGTCCCTTGATGGTATTATCTGTCACAACGGAGAACTGGAATTAAAGGAATACAGACCAAAGAAGTATTCTGATTTTGCCATATTTGATGAAAAGATGAATGACTGCTATCTGCGTGAAGGTGCGGTGAAGAAGCTGGTTCCGGCGACCCTTGAGGGGTGTGTGGTCAGAGTGTCCGATATTATTGCTTATCTTGGTAAGGACAGGCAGGATGCATTAAAGCTTGGAATTTATGAAGACAGACCGGAATATCACAATGGAATCATTGGCACCACCAATGCGGAGATCATCAATAATATGATAGTCAATATCATTGAAAACAGCTATGGTAAGGATTATCTCAAAATGGATGATGCTTATTTTGATGCGTTTAAAAGCGGTAAGAAAGAAAATTATCAGAAAATCTATGGAAATGAAAAGCTGGAAGCTGTTTATAAGGAACAGATAGGTCCCATGTTCAGGGATATCTATTATAAACTTCTTGGCGATATGAAAAACCATGACAGGAAATCCGTTATTTATACCCATCATATTGATTATTTGAAAGGTCTGACCCATTATTATGCTGATGCCGAAAGATATGAAGAATCGGAACCTGATGACATCGTAGTGGATTATATGGCAAGCATGACAGATGATTATTTCATAGACCTTTATAATTATCTCTTCCCGAAAGGAAAGTACAAGGTGGAATATATAGGATACTTTGATACTTCCGTAAAATAACAGGGATAAAAGGAGCAGGAGAATGAACATCATTTTACTTTCCGGAGGAAGCGGTAAGCGTTTATGGCCGCTGTCCAATGATATCAGATCAAAGCAGTTTATCAAGATTTTTAAGACAAAAGAGGGAGAATATGAATCCATGGTACAGCGGGTATATCATCAGATCCGTGCTGTGGATAAGGATGCAACAGTTACCATTGCGACTTCTAAAACCCAGGTTTCTTCCATCCATAATCAGCTGGGTGAGGAAGTATCTGTCTGTGTGGAACCATGCAGACGGGATACCTTTCCTGCTATTGCTCTGGCAACCGCTTATCTCCATGATGTTCTCCATATTTCGCAGGAGGATTCCGTTGTGGTATGTCCGGTGGATCCATATGTGAACGACGATTATTTTGCCGCATTAAAAGAACTGAGCAATATAGCAGAAAAGGGAGAGGCCAATCTGGTGTTGATGGGCATTGAGCCTACATATCCCAGTGAAAAGTACGGTTATGTAATTCCGGAGGATAAGGGAGAAGTCAGCAGGGTAGCAACCTTTAAGGAAAAACCGGATGTGGAAACGGCAAAACAGTATATTCGTCAGGGAGCTCTCTGGAATGGCGGCGTGTTTGCCTATAAATTAAAGTATGTGTTGCAGAAAGCCCATGAGTTGATAGATTTTACGGACTATCGGGATCTGTTTTCAAAATATGACACTCTGACTAAGATCAGCTTTGACTATGCAGTGGTTGAAAAAGAAAGTAATATTCAGGTCATGCGTTTTGGCGGTCAGTGGAAGGACCTGGGAACCTGGAATACCCTGACGGAAGCCATGGAAGAAGCCTGTATCGGAGATGTCATTTTAAATGAAAAATGTGAAAATGTGCATGTGATCAATGAGCTGGATGTGCCGGTGCTCTGCATGGGACTTAAAGATGTGGTGGTATCTGCAAGCGCAGAAGGTATTCTGGTATCCGATAAGGAGCAGTCAAGCTATATTAAACCCTATGTGGATAAGATCAGCCAGCAGATCATGTTTGCGGAAAAGTCATGGGGAAGCTTCCGTGTCCTTGATGTGGAGGAAGAGAGCATGACGATTAAGGTGACCTTAAATCCGGGACATGGCATGAACTATCACAGCCATGAGCGCAGGGATGAAATCTGGAATGTAATTTCAGGAACAGGAAAAGCAATTCTTGACGGAAAGGAACAGATTGTGAAGGCGGGAGATGTACTTACTATGGCGGCGGGCTGTAAGCATACGATACTGGCAGATACGGAACTGAAGATCATTGAGGTACAGATTGGCAGGGATATCAGTGTCCGGGACAAGCAAAAATATGAACTGCCGGATAGTTGAGAGACGATTGAATAATGAAAAGGTTTATTGTAAAATAGTAAGAAGTAAAAAACAGAAAGGTACAGATTAAGATGAAAATAGCAGTGGCTGGAACCGGTTATGTAGGACTGGTGGCAGGTGTGTGTTTTGCGGAACAGGGCTATGATGTGACCTGTGTGGATGTGGATGAAAAGAAAATAGAGTTGATGCGTCAGGGTATTTCCCCCATTTATGAGGACGGACTGGAAGAACTGATGAAGAAAAACAATGCAAGGGGAACTCTTCACTATACTACCGATTATGTGGAGGCATATAAGGATGCGGATGCCATCTTTATCGGTGTGGGTACTCCGGAAATGCCCGATGGCAGTGCCAATTTAAGCTATATTGCAACGGTTTCAAGACAGATTGCGGAATCTGTTGAGAAGGATTGTCTGGTGGTTGTAAAATCTACGGTTCCGGTGGGAACCAACGATAAAGTAGAGCAGTTTATCAAGGATTTCCTGGTGCATGACGTGAAGGTGGAAGTGGCTTCCAACCCTGAATTTCTGGCACAGGGTACGGCGGTGCACGATACCCTTCATGCAGCAAGGATCATCATCGGTACGGAAAGCAGGGAAGCAGAAGCGCTTCTTATGAAAATTTATGAGCCCTTCGGACTCCCCATTGTGTCTGTAAAGCGCCGCTCCGCAGAAATGATCAAATATGCCTGCAACGATTTTCTGGCACTGAAGATTTCCTATATGAATGATATCGCCAATCTCTGTGAGCTTGTAGGGGCAGATATCACTGATGTGGCAAAGGGAATGTGCTATGATGAAAGGATCGGATCCCGTTTCTTAAATGCCGGAATCGGTTTTGGCGGAAGCTGTTTCCCCAAGGATACCAAGGCACTGAAATTCCTGGCAAAAGAGCATGGCTATCAATTAAGGACGGTTGAGGCATGTGTAGCGGTAAATGCCGATCAAAAGACAAGACTGTTTGAAAAGGCAAAGGACAGAATGATTTCCTTCAGCGGACTGAAAGTGGCGGTGCTTGGTCTTACATTTAAGGCGGGAACAGATGATTTAAGAGAAGCACCTTCCATTGACAATATCAAATTACTTCTTCAGGGAGGGGCAGATATTTATGCTTATGATCCCAAGGGAGAAGAACGGGCAAAGTTGATCTTCCCGGAAGGAAAACTGGACAAGGGAACCATGAATTATGTATCCTCACCGGAAGAAGCTCTTGATCAGGCAAACATCTGCTTTGTATTTACGGAATGGAAAGAAATGAAAGATCTGACACCGGCAGACTTTAAGGAAAAGATGCATACTCCTCTTGTCTATGACGGAAGGAACCTTTATTCTCCCGAAGCTATGAAAGATGCAGGCGTGGAGTATTACAGCATCGGAAGATAAGATGAGGACTGAATTTTAAAGGAAATCGGCGGAGAGGAAGAATGGTATGGAAAAAGATGAATTAAACGGAAGACGGATTCTCATCTTCCTGGCAATTACATTTATAATTACTTACGGAATCGAAATCTTTATGATTGCGCCTTTAATAGGCAGTACGGATGTGAATGCTGCCATGGCTGCCCAGTCAATGATAGCAGGGGTCATGTTTGCCCCTACCTTTGGTGTAATCCTCACAAGAGTCTTCACCAAAGAAGGCTTTATGGGGAAAAGTCTGTACTTTACATTTAAGTTAAAAGGCTTTCTGAAATATTACGGAATCGTATGGCCGGGATTTGTGGCATTGATCCTGATTGGCACCGTATTGTATTTTTTGATCTTTCCGAAGCAGTATGACGGCAATCTGGGATATGCGGCTGCCGTATTGAATGCCCAGCTGGATACGCCATTGACAACAGAGGAAGTCAGACAGACTATGCTGATGCAGATTGTGGTTGCAGCAGTACTTTCTCCTTTTATGAATATTGTGAACTGCTTTGGCGAGGAGTGGGGCTGGAGAGGTTATTTACTTCCCAAGCTTCTGAAACAGTTTAAGGTGGTACCTGCCATTTTGATCGACGGTGTGATCTGGGGACTCTGGCATGCTCCTCTGGTTGCTGTTGCCGGCCTAAATTACGGGACAGGTTATTTAGGTTATCCTGTTACGGGAATCCTTGCCATGTGTGTATTCTGTGTGGTAATAGGAATTATTCTTTCTTATGTGACCATTAAGACTCACAGCTGTATAGCGGCTATTTTAGGACATGGCATGATCAATGGCTTTGCTACGGTTGGTATTTACTTTACTTCCCTGGAAAATCCTTACAATGTGTTCCTTGGACCGGCACCTACGGGTCTGATCGGAGCAGCAGGATTTATCGTGCTTGCAGGCTATCTGCTTTTCAAACTGCATCAGGAAGAAAAAATTTCCTTGCAATTTGAAAAACAGGGTGATACAATACAAAAAGAATCATAAATGATTACTAGAAAGTGGGCTTGCGAAAGTCCACTTACTTTTTTGTTAAAGCAAAGCTGCCGGTGGTCTGCCCATGGCATGGCTTGGAAAACCGAAGTAAAAGAGGTGATAAAATGTCAAAAAGAGAGACCTATGAAGCAAAGACAGAGGAATTATTACTTCCCATTGCTAAAGAAAATCACGTGGAAATCTATGATATTGAATATGTCAAAGAGGGAAGCGAGTGGTATCTTCGTGCTTATATTGACAAGGAGGGCGGCGTGACCATTAATGACTGTGAAACAGTCAGCAGGGCACTTTCCGATGAACTGGACAGAACAGATTTTATTGAGGATGCCTATATTTTAGAAGTCTCAAGTCCCGGACTTGGCAGAGCTCTGAAAAAAGATAAGCACCTGCAGAAAAGTCTTATGGAAAAAGTGGAGATCAAGACTTATAAGCCCGTTTTTGGCAGTAAGGAATTTGAAGGAATCTTACAGGCTTTTGATGAAAAAACAATTACGATTTTGTCAGAAGAGGAAGAAATTACATTTGAAAGAGCGGATGTTGCCACTGTTAAACTGGCACTTGATTTTTAAAATAACGGAAGGAAAGGATAAGGAAAATGAACAAGGAATTAATGGAAGCACTGGACATTTTGGAAAAGGAGAAAGAAATCAGCAAGGAAACCTTATTTGAAGCAATTGAAAATTCATTGCTGACAGCCTGCAAAAACCACTTTGGCAAGGCTGACAATGTAAAAGTAGAGATAGACAGAAATACCTGTGATTTCCTTTGCTATGCCGAAAAGGAAGTGGTGGACGAAGTAGAAGATGACTGTCTGCAGATTTCTTTGGAGGATGCTCAGAAAATCAAAGGCGATGCAAAGATTGGTGATACTCTTAATGTAGAGATCAAGTCCAAAGAATTTGGACGTATTGCAACCCAGAATGCAAAGAATGTTATTTTGCAGAAGATCAGGGAAGAAGAAAGAAGTGTGATCTATAACCAGTACTTTGAAAAAGAAAAAGATGTGGTCACCGGTATTGTTCAGCGTTATGTAGGCAGAAATATCAGTATCAATCTGGGAAAAGCGGATGGTATTTTAAATGAGAGTGAGCAGGTAAAGGGAGAATTTTTCAAACCTACAGAGAGAATTAAGGTATATATTCTGGAGGTTAAGAATACCCCTAAGGGTCCCAGAATTCTGGTAAGCCGTACGCACCCTGAACTTGTTAAGAGATTATTTGAAGCGGAAGTTACGGAAATCAAAGACGGAACCGTTGAAATCATGAGCATTGCCAGAGAAGCGGGCAGCAGGACAAAGATGGCTGTGCGTTCCAATAATCCCAATGTGGATGCTGTAGGTGCCTGCGTAGGTATCAACGGCGCCAGAGTGAATTCCATTGTGGAAGAGCTTCGCGGCGAAAAGATTGATATTATCAACTGGGATGAGAACCCGGGTAATTTAATTCAAAATGCCTTATCTCCGGCAAAGATTGTTGCCGTATTTGCCGATCCTGATGAGAAGACAGCCAAGGTTGTGGTTCCTGATTATCAGCTTTCTCTTGCAATCGGTAAGGAAGGACAGAACGCAAGACTTGCAGCAAGGCTTACCGGCTACAAAATCGATATAAAGAGCGAAACCCAGGCTAAGGATGCACCGGGCTTCCGCTACGAAGATTATATGGATGAATATGATGAATATGAAGACGGTGAATATGAAGAAGATGCAGATCAGGGGCCTGAAGAATAGGAAGGAGCATCCATATGGCAAAAAAAATTCCTATGAGACAGTGTGTTGGCTGTGGTGAAATGAAGAGCAAAAAGGAAATGATGAGAGTTCTGAAGACACCGGAGGAGACTATCGTACTGGATAAAACAGGCAGAAAAAACGGCAGAGGGGCCTATCTCTGCATGGCAAAGGAGTGTCTCATCAAGGCAAGAAAAAATAAAGGACTGGAGCGTTCCTTTAAAATGAGTATTCCGAATGAGGTTTATGACAGCCTGGAAAAGGAGTTTGATAAAGAGAATGGATAAGGTTTTATCCCTTTTAGGGCTTGCTGCCAGAGGAAGAAATCTGGTAAGCGGTGAATTTTCAACAGAAAAAGCGGTTAAGGAAGGAAAAGCCGCACTTGTAATTGTAGGAGCGGATGCTTCAGACAATACAAAAAAGATGTTTACCAATATGTGTAACTATCGTAACATACCGATATCCTTTTATGCTTCCAAGGAAGCGCTTGGAAAGGCAATCGGGAAAGAAATGCGAGCATCCATTGCAGTGACAGATTCAGGAATGGCAGCAAACATAATCAGACATTTGGAGAAAGGTAATGAGACGGAGGTAGTAGAATGGCAAAAATGAAAGTGCATGAACTTGCAAAAGAAGTAGATAAACAGAGCAAAGAGATTATTGCATTTTTACAGGATAAAGGAATAGAGGTCAAGGCAGCCCAGAGTGCGCTTGAAGAGGATGCAGTGGCCTTGGTTAGAAACGCATTCGGACAGGGAAGCAGCAGTCAGGAAAGTGTTAAGGAAGATACACCTGCTCCGGCAAAGGAGGTCCCGGTAAAAGAAAATGCGGCAAAAGAGGAATCACCCGTGAAGGAAGAAACGCCTGTCAAAGATGAGAAGACAGCCCCTGTAAAGCCGGAAAGGAGTACAGAGGAAGCACCTAAAAAGAAAAAGAAGATTATTTTTGTAAGTAATCCTCATAACAGTAACAACAATTACTCATCAGGACAGCGTCAGAATGCCGGAAGACCTGGTCAGGGCGGCAACAGGCCGTCAGGTCAGAATACCGGTAACCGTCAGCAGGGAAGAACCCAGGAGACACCGCATAAGATCATTAAGCCTCTTACAGCCCCGTCAATGCCGGATACCTTGAAACCTGACTTTAAGCAGAATGCCAGAAGAATGGAAGAGGGAAGAAATGCGGTTAAGAGTACGGTAAAGACGGAAGGAAAGCCAGAGAATGTATCCCCAGTAAGGACCCCTGAAAACAGATCACAGAGTGCACCTGCAGGAAATACAGGCAAAGCACCTGTAAAAGAGGAGAGATATCAGAAAAATGAAAGAACTCCGGGAAATGCTAATAACAATCAGGAACAAAGGACTCAAAGGAACGACTCCAGAGGATCTTCGTTTGGTAATCGTTCAAATAACCAGAATGGCAGGAGTGATTTCAGGAATAATGGCAATAATCAGGGTAATAACAGATCTGGCAACAATAGCGGGCGCCCTGAAAGAGGAAATGGCGGGCAGGAAAATCGATTCAGAAAGCCTGAAAGGCAGAATAAGAATTTCATTCCCGACACGCCGGTTAAAGATGCCGAAAAACACAGGGATGAAGAAAAACGCAGAAATAATCAGGAGCGTGACAAAAAGTCAAGGAAAGACTTTATCTACGAGGAAGATGATGTAGCAGTAAAGGGCAGAAACAAGCCCGGTAAGTTTATTAAGCCGGAGAAGAAGGTTGAGGAAGTCGTAGAGGAGCAGATCAAAGTGATTACGATTCCGGAATCCCTTACCATCAAAGATCTGGCTGATAAAATGAAAATGCAGCCTTCTGTTATTATTAAAAAGCTGTTTCTTCAGGGCAAGATTGTAACAGTGAACTCTGAAATTTCTTTTGAAGATGCGGAAAATATTGCAATAGATTATGAGATTATCTGCGAAAAGGAAGTTAAGGTTGACGTTATCGAAGAATTGCTAAAAGAAGAGGAAGAAGCAGATGAAAATATGGTCACCAGACCCCCTGTCATTTGTGTCATGGGTCACGTTGACCATGGTAAGACTTCTCTTCTTGATGCCATCCGTAAAACAAATGTGACGGATAAAGAAGCCGGAGGTATTACACAGCACATAGGTGCGTATACTGTAAATGTTAACGGTCAGAGCATTACCTTCCTTGATACACCGGGACACGAAGCTTTTACCGCTATGCGTATGCGTGGTGCCAATTCAACGGATATTGCCATTCTGGTAGTAGCTGCTGATGATGGTGTTATGCCTCAGACAATAGAAGCGATCAATCATGCCAAGGCTGCAGGAATTGAAATTATTGTTGCAGTCAACAAGATTGATAAGCCCGGTGCCAATGTTGACAGGGTAAAGCAGGAAATGACAGAGTATGAGCTGATTCCTGTAGACTGGGGCGGAACTACGGAATTTGTTCCTGTATCTGCCAAGTCGGGAGAAGGTATTGATACCCTTCTTGAAACTATTTTGTTAACGGCAGAAATTCTGGAATTAAAGGCGAACCCGGACAGACGTGCAAGAGGTCTTGTGATCGAGGCAGAGCTTGATAAGGGCCGGGGTCCTGTAGCCACCGTACTGGTTCAGAAGGGAACCCTTCATGTAGGAGATTTTATTTCTGCAGGTGCAAGCCATGGTAAGGTAAGAGCCATGATTGATGACAAGGGCAGAAGAGTAAAGGAAGCGCTTCCGTCAACACCTGTTGAGATTCTTGGTCTTTCTGATGTACCAAGTGCCGGTGAAGTATTTATTGCTCATGAAAGTGATAAGGTTGCGAAGTCTTATGCAGATACCTATCTGGCTCAGAATAAAGAGAAAATGCTGGAAGAAACAAAGGCCAAGATGTCTCTGGACGATCTGTTCACCCAGATTCAGGCAGGTAATCTGAAAGAATTGAATATTATTGTAAAAGCAGATGTACAGGGTAGTGTAGAAGCCGTGAAACAAAGTCTTATGAAGCTTTCCAATGAGGAAGTTGTTGTGAAGTGTATCCACGGTGGCGTTGGTGCCATTAACGAATCTGACGTTTCGCTGGCATCTGCATCTGCTGCTATTATTATCGGTTTCAATGTCCGCCCTGATGCTATGGCAAAGACCATTGCAGAAAGAGAAGGCGTAGATATCAGACTGTACAGAGTCATTTATCAGGCAATTGAAGATATTGAAGCAGCCATGAAGGGAATGCTGGATCCTGTCTATGAGGAGAAGATCATTGGTCATGCTGAGGTAAGACAGATTTTCAAGGCATCGGCAGTAGGAAATATTGCAGGTTCCTATGTGCTTGACGGTGAATTCCAGAGAGACTGTAAGGTACGTATTAGAAGAGAAGGCGAACAGATTTATGAAGGTCAGCTGAAATCACTGAAGAGATTTAAGGATGATGTAAAGGAAGTGAAAGCAGGCTTTGAATGTGGTCTTGTCTTTGAAGGCTTTGACCAGATGCAGGAGCTTGACATTGTGGAAGCTTATATTATGGTGGAGGTTCCCAGGTGAGAAAGAACAGCATGAAAAACACCCGTATTAACGGGGAGGTGCAGCGTGTACTGGCAGAAGTAATCAGGGGAGAGATCAAAGATCCCAGGATCAGTCCGCTTACTTCTGTATTGGCGGTAGAGGTGGCACCTGATTTGAAGACATGTAAGGCATGGATCAGTGTATATGGAGATGAACAGGCAAAGAAGGATACCCTTGCGGGACTGAAAAGTGCGGAAGGATATATCAGGAACCAGCTTGCCAGAAAGATCAATCTTCGTAACACACCTGAAATCCAGTTTATTGTGGATGAATCCATTGCTTACGGTGTCAGAATGTCTAAATTGATAGATGATGTCATTAAAAAAGATGAAGAAGCAGGTAAAGAGTAGTTTTAGGAAGTGGTAAATAATGAATATTTATGAAGAAGTAAAAGATGCAAAGACCATCGGTATCAGCGGGCATGTCCGCCCCGATGGCGACTGCATAGGTTCCTGCATGGGGTTATACCTTTATTTAAGGAAGGTATGCCCTGATGCGCAGGTGCAGGTCATGATAGAAAAGCCTGCGGATATATTTTCCTGTATCAGAGGTATTGAAGAAATCAATTCTGAATTTAAACCGGTTACGGAGACCTTTGATGCTTATATTGTTCTTGATTCGGAAAAGGGCAGAATCGGTGCGGCCGAGAAATTTTTTGATAATGCAAAGAAGAAGATCAACATTGATCATCATATCAGCAATGCAAAGGGCTGTGGCGATGTGAATTATGTGGTGCCCTCTGCAAGCTCTGCAAGTGAGCTTGTATATGATGTGATAGCAGATAAGAAAGAGATTGACACAGATATTGCAAAGGCACTTTACATAGGAATCATCCATGATACCGGTGTATTCCAGTATTCCAACACATCACCCAAGACGCTGAAGATTGCGGCAGAACTGATTTCCTATGGCTTTGATTTTTCGGAGATCATTGATAAGACTTTTTATGAAAAGACGTATGTGCAGAATCAGATTCTGGGCAGGGCGCTTCTGGAAAGTATTTTATTTATGAACGGAAAGTGTATAGTCAGTATGATCGATAAAAAGACCATGGCGTTTTACAATGCGGATTCCCATGATCTTGAAGGAATCGTAAGTCAGCTTCGAAGCACAAGAGGTGTTGAATGCGCTATTTTTATGTATCAGACAGACACCATGGAATACAAGGTAAGCCTCAGGTCTGACGGTGCAGTAGATGTGGCACAGGTAGCCTCTTTCTTCGGAGGCGGCGGTCATGTGAAAGCGGCAGGTGTGACTATGCAGGGAACCTTTTATGATATTATCAATAATCTTTCAGCACAGATTGAAAAGCAGTTAAAATAAGATTCGAATGCAGGTGAAAAACTATGTACCACGGAATGATCAATGTTTATAAAGAGAAAGGCTTTACTTCTCATGATGTGGTAGCCAAACTGCGTGGCATTTGCAAACAGAAGAAGATCGGACACACAGGAACCCTTGATCCGGAAGCGGTGGGGGTTCTTCCTGTTTGCCTTGGCTGCGCCACCAGACTTTGTGATATGCTTACGGATAAGGATAAGGAATATATCGCAGTTCTTAGACTGGGTATCACTACGGATACTCAGGATATAACAGGAAAGGTGATCGAGGAAAGAGAGGTTTTGGTTTCAACAGAGGAAGTCAGAGAGGTCATTTCCTCTTTTCAGGGGGATCAGCTTCAGGTACCGCCCATGTATTCTGCTCTGAAAGTAAACGGAAAGAAGCTTTATGAACTGGCAAGGGAAGGAAAGGAAGTAGAAAGACAGGCAAGACCTGTTACAATTCATAAAATAGAGATTCTGGAAGAAAATTTGCCGGAGTTTACCATAAAAGTAAACTGTTCCAAGGGAACTTATATCAGAACTCTCTGTCATGACATTGGTCAGAAGCTTTCCTGCGGTGGCACAATGGTTTCCTTAAAGAGAACGAGGGTTGGCAGTTTTGCCATAGAGGAGGCTTATACTCTGTCACAACTCCAGAACTTGTCAGATGCCGGGAGATTGGCAGAAATACTGGTGCCGGTAGAAAAAGTATTTGAGCATTTGCCCGGAATCACAGTAAAGGAAAACGCTATGAACGCACTCCTTAACGGTAATCAGCTGAAAGAAGATGAAATTTTGGATCTGTCCGGAGAAGCTGTAAGTGCAGAAGAGGTACGGGTATACAGTTATGATGGCAGATTTTTCGGTATCTATGGCTACCGCAGGGACAGAAAGCTTTTTTGTCCCGTAAAGATGTTTTTCCCGGAATAGAGAAAGGTTATGTTTTTGTTATGCAGATTATAGAAGGCACGGCAGAATTTCAAATGGAAGGCAGAAATGCTATTGCCATCGGCAAATTTGACGGAATCCACAGGGGACATATTGAACTTCTGAAGCATATTCTGGCCAAAAAGGCACTGGGGCTGAAGACCGTGGTTTTTACTTTTGATCCTCCTGCATCTGTTTTCTTTGGCAGGGCAGGTGAAAAAGAACTTTCACCCCTTTCGGAAAAAAGAAGATTTTTTGAAGGACTTGGCATCGATGTGCTGGTAGAGTTTCCACTGAACAAAGAAACCGCGGCAACACCTGCAGAAGACTTTATAGAGAAGATACTTGTTTCCAGGATGCATGCGGCCTATATTGCGGCAGGCAGTGACCTTTCTTTCGGATATAAAGGCAGGGGAAATAAAGAACTGCTGATGGAACAATCAGAGAAATTTGGATATCAGGTTGAGATCATTACTAAGGTTATGGAAGGAGAGCGTGAGATCAGTTCTTCTTATGTCAGGGAAGAAGTGGAAGCCGGAAATATGGAAATGGCAGCCAGACTGCTTGGTAGAAATTACAGTGTAACTGGGATCGTGGAAAGTGGCAGGAAACTGGGAAGAAGACTGGGCATGCCCACTTTAAACCTTTATCCTCCAAAGGACAAGCTCCTTCCGCCAAGCGGTGTTTATTTTTCCAGAGTTCTATGCGGAGAAGAAATCTATAATGGAATTACCAATATCGGAAATAAGCCTACAGTTAATGATACACCCAGGATCAGTGTGGAAACTTATCTTTATGATTTTGAAGGAAATCTGTATGGCAGGGAAATTGAAACGCAGCTTTTGCATTTCAGACGTCCGGAATATAAATTCGCAGGTGTGGAAGTATTGAAAAAGCAGATGGAGGAGGATATCGCGGCAGGCAGACTTTATCATTGTCATGAACTCCCCTGTCACAAATTTCCAGCAGATACTGTTTGACAGGTATATTATTAATTGTTATAATGACGTTACGAATTTGTAACAAATTTGTAATATTTAAGAAGGCAATAGTATTTGGAGGAAAGTTTTGAAAAAGACATTTCGATATGGTGTGTGTATGCTCTGTGCAGGCGTGGTCTTACAGATGCCTGCTATGGCGGGAGCAGCAGAGATTACGGCAGTAACAGCAGTACAGACAGATAATTATGAAGAATTGTTAACGGCAGGTATTGAGGATTTATTTTCCAGCAAGCTTACCGAAGATCAATATAAGGAAATAGCAAAAGAAGCAGAAGGTGCCAGATGGGGATATACCAATCTTGGCATATGTAATGTAGAAGAGAATAACCTGAATGTCAGACAGGAACCAGACGAAAGCGGTAAACTGGTAGGCAAGCTTCCCAAGAATGCAGCCTGTGAAATCATCGAAAGTGACGGAGAATGGGCATACATTTCTTCCGGTAAAGTAGAGGGATATGTGAAAGAAGAGTATCTGCTGTCCGGTTTTGGCGCTGAGCAGAAAGCAAAGGAAATGGCAAAGACAGTTGCCGTATCTTCGGCAGATGCTCTGAATATCCGGGAAGAGCCAAGTACAGATGCAGAGGTGGTCACTCAGGTGGCACAAGGAGAAGAACTTGAAATTGCGGAGGTCATGGATAACGGCTGGATCAAAGTTTATCTGGATGATGAAGAGGTCTATGTATCGGCTGATTATGTGGATGTGAAGTCAGACCTTGCAACCGCCATTACCATGACAGAGCTTCTTTACGGACAGGGAGTTTCGGATGTCCGTGTAGATCTTTGTCAGTATGCAAAGCAGTTTCTTGGGAACCCATATGTTTGGGGAGGTATAAGCCTTACAAACGGTGCCGACTGTTCCGGATTTGTTTTGAGTGTATTTAAAAAATATGGTGTAAATCTTCCCCATTCTTCAAGGGCACAGGCAGTCAGCGGGACAAGCATCAGCTTTTCAGAACTGCAGCCGGGAGATCTGATCTTTTATGCAAAGGGCGGCACCATCAATCATGTTGCTATTTACATTGGCAATGGACAGGTTATACATGCCAGCAGTCCCAAAACAGGAATAAAGATTTCAAACTATAATTACAGAACACCGGCAAAGATGGTAAGGATTTTACAGGATTAGGAATCCGGAAGGATAAATAAGAAGATAATAAAAAGCAGGGAAATAAAAAATCTTTACCCTGCTTTTCTTATACAATATCCTTTTAATGGAACCTGGAAAGCTGTACTTTTATTGTTTCCGACAGGTCAGAAAGTCTGTTGGCATGATCGGCAAGTGTTTCGGCTGTAGAACTCAGCTCTTCGGAGGAAGCAGTTACTTCTTCGGTGGAAGCAGCGCTTTCCTGGGTGGAGGCAGAGAGAGTTTCTACTTCCTGTGCAACCTTGTTTTCTGCCAGGGTAAGCTGTGACAGATAATTGGAAATGCTGCTGATTTCGTCCGCGGCTTTCGTAATGTTTTCGTTTAAGTTGACAAATAACTGGTAGGTTTCTTTAATATCCTGATTCTGGGCGCTGATAATAGATTGTACCCTCTGCATACTGGCAACAGTTTTGTCCGATTCGACCAAAAGATTTTTAATATTGGCATCAATGGTCTGTGCTGAATTGCTGGACTGCTCTGCCAGATTTTTAATCTGTTCAGCAACAACTGCAAAGCCCTTTCCCTGTTCACCGGCTCTGGCAGCTTCAATGCTGGCATTTAAAGCAAGGAGATTGGTCTCTGCTGCAATAGAAGAGATAAATTCCGCAGCAGTGCCGATTTCAAGGGAAGCCTGATGGGTGCTCTCTGTTTGTTTCGCAATGGTTTCGATTTCCTGTTTGGTAACGTCAGCATTGTTGTCCAGATCATGTACAAGTGTCTGACCTTTGTTGCTGGTATTCTGTATTTCCTCCATAAAGGTCTTAAAATTCTGGGTACTTGTAAGGGAATTGTCTGCCATGGCTCTGATTTTGGTCATTTCTTCTGTAATATTTTGTGCTGCAGAAGCTTCAGAGGCGATACCCTGTGAGATATCCGACATGGCAGTTGCAAGGCCTTCTGCTATGGAGGAAGTATTAGTTGTCATGGAAGATAAGCTGCCTGCCGTTTCCGTCAGGGAAACAGCGGACTCATTCATATGAGAAACAATCTCCGTCAGGGATTTCTTTAAGATAAGAGCATTCCTTGCAAGACCGCCGGCTTCATCCTTTTGTGTGGCAGCTTTTTCACTGAAAGGTGCATTCAGATCGCCTTCTGCCAAAGTTTCCAATCCGTTTGCCACATTCTTAATGGATTTGCTCAATATGGTAGCTACAAGAATAACTACAGCGAATGTGATTATGAGAGTGATAATGCCGATCCTTAAAAGAGGAAACAGAATAACACTCCGTGCTTCAGGATAATTTTTTAAATAAAGGAAAGTAAAAAAGATAGATTCCGCAGTGGCCAGTGTCACCGGTAATAGTGATAAAATTAAAATTTTGCCTCGTATTTTCATGATATTTCCCTTCCCAAATACAAAATAATAATATATTATGTAAATAAAATTTATGATATAATGATAACATATGTTAAGGAAAAATGCCATTTAAATTTCATGCTTTACATAGTGAAAAAACTATGTTATTATCATTAAGTATGAATTTTAGCCGGAACTCAACTTTAGGATACTCCAACCATGGTTTAGTTCTTGGCGGTTTTAAGAATAAGGAGGAGAAATCAATGATTTCAAAGGAAAAGAAAGCAGCAATTATGAAAGAGTACGCTACCTGTGAGAACGATACAGGTTCACCTGAAGTACAGGTTGCAGTACTGACAGCAAGAATTCAGGAACTGACTGAGCATTTAAAGCAGCATCCCAAGGATAACCATTCCAGAAGAGGTATGTTCAAGATGGTAGGTCAGAGACGTGGTTTACTTGATTATCTGAAGAAGAAAGATATTGAAAGATACCGTGCACTGATTGAAAAGCTGGGATTAAGAAAGTAATTTCAATTATTAAGGCGGAGCTGGCTGAAGAGATTCGGCTTCTCCGCCTTTTAATACAATAAGCTGATTTACAGCTGGTAAGAAGAGAAAGGAAGAAGGAGAAGGATTATGTACAAGACATTTTCAATGGAACTTGCCGGTCGAACACTCAGTGTTGATATTGGCCGTGTCGGCAAGCAGGCAAATGGATGCGCATTTATGCACTATGGTGAAACAACTGTTTTATCTACGGCAACTGCATCCGACAAACCAAGGGATGGAATTGATTTCTTTCCTTTAAGCGTAGAATATGAAGAAAAATTATACGCTGTAGGTAAGATCCCCGGAGGATTCAATAAAAGAGAAGGTAAGGCAAGCGAAAACGCTATCCTTACAAGCCGTGTGATTGACAGACCTATGCGTCCTCTGTTTCCCAAGGACTACAGAAATGATGTTACTTTAAACAATATGGTCATGAGCGTTGACCCTGCATGTCGTCCGGAGCTGGTAGCCATGCTGGGTGCTGCAATTGCAACCTGTATTTCCGATATCCCTTTTGACGGACCCTGTGCCATGACCCAGGTGGGGATGATTGACGGAGAATTTATCATCAACCCCTCTCAGGAACAATGGAAGGTTGGAGACTTAAATCTGACAGTGGCTTCCACCAGAGAAAAGGTTATTATGATTGAGGCTGGTGCCAATGAAATTCCGGAAGATAAGATGATCGAAGCTATCTATAAGGCGCATGAGGTGAATCAGACCATTATCAGCTTTATGGATCAGATTGTAGCGGAAGTCGGAAAGAAGAAGCATGAATATACAAGCTGTGCTGTTCCGGAAGAACTTTTTACAGCCATAAAGGAAATTGTCCCTCCAGCTGAAATGGAAGAAGCAGTTTTCACTGATGAAAAGCAGGTTCGTGAGGAGAATATCAGAGTCATTACCGAAAAGCTGGAAGAGGCTTTTGCAGACAATGAAGAGTGGCTGGCTATTTTGGGAGAAGCAATTTATCAGTATCAGAAAAAGACAGTTCGTAAGATGATCTTAAAGGACCACAAGCGTCCTGACGGCCGTGAGATTACTCAGATCCGTCCGCTGGCTGCTGAAGTGGATATTATTCCCAGAGTACACGGTTCCGCTATGTTTACCCGTGGACAGACACAGATCTGTAACGTATGTACACTGGCACCCTTATCCGATCAGCAGAAGATTGACGGTCTGGATGAGAACGAAGTGAGCAAGCGATATATGCATCATTATAATTTCCCTTCATATTCTGTAGGTGAGACCAAGGTTTCCAGAGGACCCGGAAGAAGAGAAATCGGTCACGGTGCACTGGCAGAGAGAGCACTGATTCCTGTACTTCCTTCCGAAGAGGAATTTCCTTATGCAATCCGTACCGTATCCGAGACTTTTGAATCCAACGGATCTACCTCCATGGCATCTACCTGTGCTTCCTGTATGTCTCTGATGGCGGCAGGCGTTCCCATTAAAAAGATGGTTGCAGGTATTTCCTGTGGTCTTGTTACCGGAGAAACAGATGATGATTTCGTATTACTTACCGATATCCAGGGTCTTGAGGACTTCTTTGGAGATATGGACTTTAAGGTAACCGGTACAACAGAAGGTATTACAGCAATCCAGATGGATATTAAGATTCATGGACTGACAAGACCTATTGTGGAAGGTGCTATTGCAAGGTGTCGTGAAGCAAGACTTTATATTATGGAAAACTGTATGAAGCCTGCCATTGCAGAGCCTCGTAAAGAAGTTGGTCCTTATGCGCCTAAGATCATTTCTGTTCAGATTGATCCTGAAAAGATTGGTGATGTAGTAGGCCAGCGCGGTAAGACCATTAATGAGATTATCGCACGTACAGGCGTTAAGATCGATATTACAGATGACGGTAAGGTATCTGTATGCGGTACTGATACAGCTATGATGGACAAGGCAGTTGAGTATATCAAGACTATTGTTACGGATTATCAGGAAGGACAGATATTCAAGGGCATAGTTGTAAGTATCAAGGAATTCGGTGCTTTCGTGGAATTCGCTCCCGGTAAGGAAGGTATG
>JBJEMT010000022.1:0-9224 GCA_051879815.1 Suilimivivens sp.
TTGCCCTGCATGATATCCTTTACAATGAGAGTCATTTTGACTACAAATTCCCATTCTTTATCCTTTTGCTCTCTGGTGTGGGCACGGCTTTCCGGATTGGGATCATGTCCCTCCCTGCAGTATTTCTTTACCCAGGCAAGAGCCTCTTCAAACTTTTCCTTGTCATAGATTCCCAGATCCATCCTTCTGAGAATTTCTGTCATATCCACCCATTCCGGGCGCATGCCAAGATACTTGATGTAAAACAGGGGATCCAAAAAGGAACCCATGATACCCATGGAAACGGCACCGATTCCCACATAGGATTTATTTTTCATCTGACCTACCGCTGCGGCGCATCTGGCAAAACGGAGGATTTTTTCCCTGACATCTTCAGGAATTTCTTTTTCCTCCATATCCTGGACATCTCTTCCGTAAATGGAGTAGCAGGGCAGCTTCATCTGGTTATGTGCCGCCAGTGCGGATGCCAGATAAACGGCACCGGGGCGTTCCGTCCCGTTAAAGCCCCAGATGGCTTTCAGGGTAAGGGGATTTAAATCAATGGTTTCCAACGGATAACACCAGCTTGGCGTCACACTTAAGGTAGCCACCACATTCTGAGTGTCAAAGTAAGCGGCACACCTTGCTGCTTCCTCCCCTCCGGCAATGCTGCCCGGAAAGATAACCACCTTTACCGGAGTTCCGTCTGCATAAAAGACATTTTCCTCTATTAATTTTCTGGCACTTTCAGCCATTTCACGCACCTTGCCTTCCAGTGCATCTCTGATTCCCATTCGTCTTGAATCCACAATGGGACGTATTCCGATTGCAGGATAATTTTTCATCGATTTTCTCCTTTCAGTATACTGTAATAGTCTGAATTGGGACCGCTGAATACGTTTCTAAGATAAGCAACGGAAGCTGCCGCATCCCGATCCAGCATCTCCATGGAGGCTCCCTTACTTAAGTCACGCCATACCTTGATGTCGTTTCCTACACCGCCGCCGCTTTTTACAAAAGGCTCCATCACTACATTTTTGTTGTATCCGATGGCTCTTAAGGCAGCGCCGATCTGATACCAGGGCATGCCGCCCTTACCGGGAAGGCGTCTGTTGTTTTCTCCCACATGGAAGTGTCCCAGCTTATCACCTGCCAGAAGAATGGCTTCCACCATATCATCCTCTTCTATATTCATATGGAAGGTATCCAGCATGATCTTAACGGCAGGCACATCTACCTCTTCCACAAAACGTTTACACTCTTCACAGGTATTCAGCAGATAACCTTCAAACCGATTCAATACCTCAAGACAATATTCCACACCGCAGTCTCCGGCAATTTTTCCTACAATTCTTACATTGTTTATGCTTCTTTCAAGATCTCCTGCCTTGTCAATTGGTCTGGTATAATCCACCGGCCAATAGGAATAAATGCCGCCTCCAATCGTATGAATATCCAGAATTTCCAGCTTTTGTAAAATATCGGTGTAAAAAGCGATGGCATTTTTCACCACAGCAGGATCGCTGCTTGCCAGATTTTCGGAAGCACCGGGACCGTAACCGGCAGTCAGGGTGATACCTGCATCCTGCGCCATTTTTCTCATGGTAAGAAGCTCCTCTTTGCTGCTGTTTTTCAGCATGGCACAGGAAATCTCCAGAACATCAAACCCCAGATCCTTTACCTTTGCAATATATTTCTTTTGATCCACGTTCCATTCCTGTTCCCAGTAGGCAAAATAAATTCCATATTTCATAAGCTGTTTCCTCCTTTTATATAAGCTCCACCATCTGGAAGATTTCCAGTCTGGGAAGATGAATTCTCAAAGTGTCTCCGTTCACTACTTCACTTGGAAGCTCTTTTCCATCCGGCAGAAGCACAGCCTTTTTATCGGGCTTCTTTACATCAATGGTGATATCATACATAGGAACCACCGGTGATTCCTCCTGCTCATTGATAATGGCAAAATACTGGTTCCCGCTCTTTTCCCAGGACAATACTTCCACAAATTTAGGTGCATTTGAAACAAAAGCGCTCTCCTTGATCAGGGAACGGATCATCCGCAAAAATACCTGTCGGCTCATGTAAGGCTTTGACATCTCAATCGGTGCCGCAGACCAGATAATTTTATTTTTTCCGGTATCCTTTAAAATCAGACAGGGTTCCTCTGTGTAAACACCGGGCGGATTGGAGTGTATTGCCGCAAACTCCTCCGTATCCGTAAGTGTATAAGGAAGTGTCCTTGTGGCAAGTACTGTGATTCCTTCCGGGTTCACAATCTGAGCCTCCATCTGGGCCAGGGGGATTGTAAGGGGCGTAAGCCTGTCAAAGCCTGTGAGAATTTCCGCTCCTTCCTTTGTAGGACTCATATAGGTAAATTCATGTCTGGTTCTGCCTGTGATTTTAATACCTGTGAGCTCCTGAAGCCGTTCATTGCCTATGGGGCCGCTGATGTAGAGATTGCCGCCTTTTTCAAGATACTTCTCAATTTCATCCATTTCTTCATCCCGGATAGCTGCCACATGGGAAAGAATCAAAACGTCCGCTGTTTCCCCCGCGATATTTTTGGTACCGATCACCTCAAAGGGCACATTGTTTTCTCTTAAAATGGAAGCTGCCGATACCGGTGCATCCATGTAGTAATCGGGATGGAAACTTTTGTCCATCATATCCTTATTCTGTTCAAACGGGTTATACTTCGCATGAGATGCAAACCAGATAGATGCATTGTGCAATAGATCACCGTTCACGTATTTTTCATATGGCCGCGTCTTTTCATAAATACTTTTCATCAGACCGTGATATATCTCCGGCACAATGGATCCGTCGGGATTGATGGCATCCACCAGAAGAAATGCCCCGTTATGTACCAGCGCTGTAATCACATGCAGCATCAGCTCTTCCTTTGTCTTTGTGGTGGTGTGATAGACAAGCTCGGGATCGCATCTTGAAGTATGATACACAAAAGGAAGATTGGGTGACACATTCTTATAATATTTATTGATAAAGGTCTGCTGCAAAAAGCCTCCGTAGTAGTCGCCGCCACAGTAATCCACCGCATTTGTCAGCATTTCAGAGCTGCCGTCAATCCAGCTCCCGGTAATTCTGGAAAACTGATGCTCAACCGTTACATTGGGCTTTACCGCTTTTACGCAGCCTGTGGCAAATGCTGCATACTCCGCCATCCACTCATCCCGCTTGTAAACATAGTCAAGCCACTCCTTATCTGTCCAGTCAATTTTCCCCGGAAGCTCCTTACCTGTCTCCTTTTTATACCTTTCCCTGCAGCTGCTGCAATAGCAGACCTCGGGAAAGAAAGTCATATCCAGAAACATTCCCTCAAAATCATACAGGGTATTCATTTCTGTCAGAGATGCTTTCACGTATTTACGATATTCCTCATTATTCGGACAGACAATACCGTACCTGCCGGTCTTAAAATCGGAACCGTGGCGGTATTCACGCATGTTTTTTCCTTCTGCCGTTACCACACGCCAGGCGGGGTGCTCCTCATAGGCCCAGTTGTCAAAAATCTGGGTAAAATAAGCAATAACGGCAATATTGTTTGCATGACAGGCTTTGATCATTTCCCCTAAAAAATCATAACCCTTAAGCCCACGATGCATTCTGCCCACTTTTGTGGGATAATAGCACAGTCCCGTGTGGGGCTTGCCCTTTACCATGGCAGCCTGCACGCCGGCATCTTTTAATGCATCCACATATTCTGCCACATTGATCTTTGACAGGAATTCGGGATTCCAGTCATCAATGTGCATGTCCATAAGATTTCGTCTGTAATTACCTTCAATCCACATTTCTTTGTCCCTTCTCTTAGAAATTTTTTTCTTTCTTTTTTATTCTATGTTATAAAAGGAAAGAAAACAAGATACTTTTATACAGGAATTAAAATAACATTATTGAGTTTTAATAAAAATTTATTGTTTATCAATAAATTTTTATTGACAATCGATTTTCGTGGTGTTATAGTTCCATTAAACAGAAAATCATGGAGGATAACATATGAAAGATAAATTAACCGTGTTTACCAAAGGTATTCTGGACTTTATGTTCTATGCCGGAATTATCACTACTGTTCTCGTTCCTTTTATTATTAAGTTTTACGGAAAATACAACAGCTACTTCGGTGAAAATGTATGGCAGCTGTCCTTTATTTTCATTCTTTCCGGAATTTTCGCAGTACTGATCATCTACGAGCTCCGCAAGATGTTTAAAAGTGTTATTGATGACAACTGCTTTATCCACGAAAACGTAGTAAGTCTTCGCCGCATGGGTACATACAGCTTTTTCATTGCCCTGATAACCTGCTGCAGACTTCTTCTTTATCTGACACCCGCTGTGCTGGTAGTGATCCTTGTTTTTGTAATTGCAGGGCTTTTCAGCAAAGTACTTTCCCGGGTTTTCGATAAAGCTGTTACCTACAAAGAAGAAAATGACTTAACCATATAGGAGGCTTACATGGCAATCAGAATCAATCTTGATGTGGAAATGGCTAAACAGAAAAAGGGGCTCACCGAACTTGCAAACGAAGTGGATATCACCCTTGCCAACCTTTCCATTTTAAAAAATAACAAAGCAAAGGCGATCCGTTTCTCTACCCTGGATGCAATCTGCAGGGCACTGAACTGTCAACCGGGGGACATTCTGGAATATGTGGATGAAGATTAAGCAACACCCCTATTTAATATGTTTTTTTGTCTTTACCTTTTTGACATTTGCAGAACTTATCATAGTAAATGCTTTTTCATGGGCAAGCTTCGCCGGATTTGGTTTTGGCAATCTGAAATATTCAGAAGCCGGAATTACCGCATATTACATATGCATAAGTATTCCGTTTTCTATAGGTTTCATCTTTTTCGTTGCCAGATTAGTAACTCTCCATCACCAAAATGAAGCTTTAATAAAATACTTCTCATATATCTTAACCACTATATTAGGCATTAGTACGGGAATTATTTTTTTCCTGTTTGATGACAGCCTTGGCGGATACATCCGGTATTATGGCGGCGGAAATATACTTATGAAACTCATTAAAGAACTGGACTGGGTGCAATATCCATTTTAAGCAATTTATATCTGACAAATTTGATTTTATAAAGGAGGTCAATTATGGAACCTGTAAAAAATAATCTACAACCCGACAATGATATGACAGATTCTATCCCCTGGGGTGTTCCGGGAGAAGATCTGAAACCAGAAAAAAACAAAGTATTAAACCCTCTGTTCGAATTCATGGGAATCGGAAGCCTGATCTATGCTTTTTTTTACACTTTTTTTCTATATAAGAACAGTTCAGGTATCACCTACCCTTTTTTCGTAGGCGGAACCTGCTTGTTTTTCTTCTTATATTTGAAAAAGTCAGGTCTTACCGCCAAAAAATTTTCCATATTTATCACAATTAGCCTGATACTGCTTGGCATTTCCACCTGCCTGACAGATTCCTGGATTTTGATTTTCTTTAATAAGCTTGGAATCTTCTGCCTGTTTTTCTATCTGGTACTGCATAATCTGTATGAGGATAAAAGCTGGGGACTTCCGAAATATGCAGGTGCAATCACAACTGTTGTCTTCTCCAGCCTTTGCTATATTTTTAAGCCTTTTACAGACTTTTCCGCCTTCCATAAAAGCCATTCCTCAGAGAAGAAAATCTCGGAAGGAAAAGTAAAATATGTGCTTCTTGGAATCGTCATTGCGCTGCCTCTGCTGTTTGTAATTCTGCTGCTTCTTGGCAGTGCGGATGCTGTTTTTGGCAATATCCTTGAAAATATTTTTACTTTTAACTTTGATTTTTCTGATCATTTTTTTGGCATTGTATGTTGCTTTCTGTTTGCATTCTTTGCTGCCTACAGCATCATGAGCCGGCTTTCTGTCCATAATCTGAAAGAAGAAACAACAGACAAAAGAACCTCGGAGCCTCTGATTGCAATTACTTTTACGGGAATTATTTCCTTTGTCTATCTGATTTTCTGCCTGATTCAGATAGTTTATCTGTTTGGCGGACTTGGCACTCTGCCTTCCGATTATACTTATGCCTCCTATGCAAGAGAAGGTTTTTTCCAGTTAGTATTTGTATGTCTGATTAACCTTGCACTGGTACTCATCTGTATGGGACGGTTCCGCGAAAGCAATGTGCTGAAAGGGATTTTGACCTTTATCTCTCTGTGCACTTATATTATGATCGCCTCCAGTGCTTACCGGATGATCCTATATATTCAGGTATATTACCTGACTTTCCTCCGTGTATTTGTACTGTGGGCTTTGTCCGTTATCTTCCTGTTAATGACAGGCGCGCTGATCATGATTTATCGGGAAAGCTTTCCTCTCGTTAAATATTGTCTGATCGTAGTGACGTCCTTTTACCTCATATTTTCCTTTGTTCATCCGGATTACTGGATTGCCCGTTACAATTTAGCACACAGCATATCAGCTGCCGAATTACAGAAAAGCCGGGATGATGGTGTATACGGTTCTCTGGAAGTGTTTAAAGATTTTTATTATCTGAGAGGACTTTCCATGGATGCCGCTCCCGTTATCTTTGAAAAAGCGGCAGAGCTGGGATATGACGACGGAAAATACAGCTGGTTCTTTAATTATGCCTCCGATATCGTAAATGCAAGCCGGAAAGATGATGATCCTGTTTTTCCTGTCGAAAACGGCAATCTTCCGAAAAAAATGTCCATCCGAAGCTTTAATTTCTCCAGATGGACAGCATATAACGCATATACAAAATGTTATGAGACAAATAAAATATTTGCTGATCTGATACCTTCCTATATTTACGACTTGTGATGATAGGAAAGTCTCCTACTGCAATTTGATTATATTATCATTCTTTTCCTCCAAAATATGGATACCATGATAAAATATATCATTAATGGGTGTGGGAACCGAAAGTTCCTCACCCATTTTTACTACTGTTCCTGCAAACATTTCAACTTCCGTATGTTTCTTTGCTTCCAGATCCTGTAATGTGGAGGGCTTATTGGGGTAAGGAATGGTCATAACTGTCTCATTCTGCATTGCAATTTCTTTTTCTCCGATATCGATACCCTTTTTCTGAGCAATGGCAGCTACTTCTCTCATGGAATTAATCCTGATCCAGTTGGCATGCTCACTTGACTGGAAACCGCCAAAAGGAATCCCAAGCAGTGCACAGGTCATATTCTCGCCAATGTTGCACATGAACTTAAACCAGATACCTTTTAACATATCCTCATCAATCTCATAAGGAATATCGGCTCTGTCAAATACCTCTTTGACAGTTAATACTCTTTCTGAGTATTCTTTATTCTGTTTTTCTCCAAAATGGATCTTTCCCCAATAAGGATCAAAATCAGCTTTACCGTCCTTCATCACAATGGACATTCTCATATAAGCATATAGCACATGCTCTTCCCCGAATGCTTTGATCAGCTTTTCCTCGCTGTCTACTCCGTTCAGCAAAGACAAAATCAATGTGTTTTCTCCCACCTGATTGCGGATATCCTCAATTGCCTGATCAAGTCCGTAACCCTTCACGCCGATTAAGATCAGATCAGCCGGACTGCCCTGTTGCTCTGGTGTCACAATGGGAAACTTGTAATTCACGCCATTGACAGTTACACCCTGTGATTCCAGCCGTTTCTTTCTTTCGCCATCTGCAATTACCCGGAAATTCTCTCCGTATGTCTCGAAAAGCCTTGGTGCAAAAAACACTCCCATGGCTCCTAAACCGATTAATGAAATCTTCTCAATTTTTTTCATATCACACCATTTAAAAAGAAATTTATAAGTTACTTTACTATGGTAACGCATAAATTTCTTTTTGTAAACCAACGTTTATCCAAATTCCCTTAAAAAATTCCGCAAAGTCCACCCTGCTTCTTTTTTATAACCTTACGACTCTTGTAGCAACATGTTCCATAAACATTTTATCATGCTCCACCAATATCATGGTAGGTTTAAATTTTAAGATCAAATCTTCAATCTGCATACGTGAAAAGACATCAATAAAATTTAGCGGCTCATCCCAGATATAGAGATGTGCTCTCTGACAAAGACTTCCCGCAATCAGCACCTTTTTCTTCTGTCCGCCGCTGTAATCCTCAATCCTCTTTTCAAACTGTGTTCTGGAAAAGTCAAGCTTCCGAAGAAGGGCAAGAAACAGTGTCTCATCAATATCGTTTTCCGATGCATATTCCTTCAAGGTTCCATGAAGCATGGAAGTATCCTGGGCGCAATAAGAAATGATAAGCTGACCGGGCAGCTCAATTCTTCCTTTTTTCAAAATCAGATTTTCCTCTCCTGCCTGTAGAATTGCTTTTATAATGCTGGATTTCCCGCATCCGTTTTTTCCCTGTAAAAAGATTCTCTCTCCCTGTTTCACCTCCAGATGAAAATTCTCAACAATATCCCGGTTGCCGCGAAAGGCGGTATTATTGCATAAATCTTCATTCTCATAGGAGATTGTGCAATCCTCCATAATCACCAGTTTTTCCTTATAATGCTTAAGCGGAAACAGCTTTAAATTTTCCACTGTTTCGATATCTTTCAAAAGCTCTGACTTTTCTTCTATCTCCCTTTGCTGCCTTCTTTCCAGATTCTTGCGCCGCATCTGCATCCGCCTTGATTTCTCACCCACGTAGGCTCTGGTATCAATACACTTTTCATATTTTTCGAATTTTTTTCCTATTTTGGTTGATTCCACACTGTCAGCCCACTGCTTCGTCGTTCTGGCAGATTCCGTCAGCCGTTTGATATCTTTCTTTAGCCGCTCGTTTTCAGAAAGCTCAAAAGCATCCTGCTTCTTCTTATTTTCCCACCAGGAGCTGAAATTTCCCTGCTGCACCTCGATACTTTCCCGGTTAATTACAAGCACATGATCCACGCACCCATCCATGAAGTTCCTGTCATGGGACACCAGAATAAAACCTTTTTTTGTATTCAGATACTCCTTCAAAATCTCTCTTGTTTCCATATCCAGATGATTGGTAGGCTCATCGATCAACAAAAAATGATTTTCTCTGGAAAAAAGAAGTGAAAGCAAAACCTTAGTCTGTTCTCCGTTGCTCAACGTATTAAAAGGTCTGTAAAACACTTCCCCATCCACCTGAAGCAGATTCAGCTCCCTGCAGATTTTCCAGAATTCATAATCAGGATCGATTTCCTCAATGACATCAATAGTATTCTTGCTTTTATCCTTTACCTCAAAAGGAAAATAATCAAAGACTACAGATGCGCTGATATTTCCC
>JBJEMT010000023.1:0-9049 GCA_051879815.1 Suilimivivens sp.
AAGACATTGCAGTGAGGAAATGTCATGACATGTAAGGAAGTAGAAAAATTAATTCCTCTTTTTTTAGAGGATGATCTTGATACGGAAGATCTGCATGAATTTATGGAACATATTGAAAAGTGTGACGAGTGCAAAGAAGAACTTTCCATACAGTTCCTTGTCTCAGAGGGGATGGCAAGGCTGGAGACGGGAAATGTTTTTGATTTGCAGAATGAGTTAAAAACGCAGATGGTTAATGCAGAGCATGCCCTGAAAACACGTGAAAATATGAAATGGCTTTTGTTTATGCTGGAGGGATTTGTAGTAGTGCTTGTGATCACCTTGATCGCGTTACTGATCTTTCTCTGAAGAAACAGATGATTGAAGTAAAAAGAAAGGCATGGTTATTTCAATGGGAAAATTAGTTTTGATTGACGGACACAGCATATTGAACAGAGCTTTTTACGGTGTGCCTGATCTGACAAACAGTGCAGGTCTTCATACCAATGCGATTTATGGCTTTTTAAATATCATGTTTAAGATTCTGGAGGAGGAAAAACCGGATTTCCTGACAGTTGCTTTTGATGTTCATGCACCTACTTTCCGACATGAAATTTACAAGGAATACAAGGGCACCAGAAAGCCTATGCCCCAGGAACTTCGGGAGCAGGTGCCGGTCATGAAAGAGGTTCTAACCGCCATGGGTATTCAGATCATGGAACAGGCAGGGCTTGAGGCAGATGATATCCTTGGAACACTGGCAAAACATGCGGAAAAGCAGGGAATAGAGGTTTCTCTTGTATCAGGAGACAGGGATCTTTTACAGATTGCTACAGATAAGATCAAGATCAGAATTCCCAAGACAAAAGGCGGCAAAACGGAAATAGAAGATTACTATGCGAAGGATGTGGAAGAAAAGTATCAGGTAAATCCTGCGCAGTTTATCGATTTGAAAGCATTGATGGGAGATACTGCCGACAATATTCCGGGGGTACCCAAGATTGGGGAAAAGACTGCTACAGGCTTAATCGTGGAATTTGGTTCCCTTGAAAATATCTATGCTCATGTAGAGGAAATCAGCAAAAAGGCAGTAAGGGAGTCCCTGATTGAAAATAAGGATCTGGCAGATTTAAGTAAGGTGCTTGCCACTATTAATGTGGACAGTCCTATAGCCCTTGATTATGAAAAATCCAGGATTCATGATTTTTATACGGAAGATGCCTATAAACTGTTTAAAAAACTGGAGTTTAAGAATTTCCTTTCCAAGTTTGAAAAAGGAGTTTCCAATGAAGATATTATGAAAGATTTTCATTGGATCACAGAACTTTCCGATGCGGAAAGTATATTTGAAGAGGCATTAAAGCAGGAACAGGAAATCGGTTTTTTTGCAATTACCGGTGGGAAGAAAAAGGAACCTTTGGCAGTGAGTTTTTCACTTGCAGAGGGCGGTACTTATTTTATCAGATGCGAAGGTTTTATTACGGGTGCGTATCTGGCAGATAAAGTAAGAGAGCTGGCATCAGAAGCAGGACTTTGCTGCGGAGATATAAAACAATACTACGTATTTTTGGAAGATATTGATACAGAAAATTTCTTTGATGTGATTCTCGGTGCCTATCTTTTGAATCCGCTGAAGAATGACTATACCCTGGAGGATATTGCAAATGAGCATCTCGGGCTGATGATCCCGGAGCGAAATCAGCTTTTCGGTAAATTGTCTTTGGAAAAGGCACTTTTTGAAAAGGAACAGGAGGTATTTGAATATGCCTGTTTTCTTGCTTATGCAGCTTTAAAAGCAGCACCGGTGATCAGAAAAAAGCTGAAAGAAACAGGAATGATGTCCCTGATGGATGAGATAGAGATGCCTCTCACCTATGTACTTTACGACATGGAGAAGGAAGGCATCAAAGTAAAACCGGAAGAATTGAGAGCATATGGAGATACACTTTCCGGCAGAATTACACAGTTAGAGCAGGAAATATACAAAAAAGCGGACTGTGAGTTCAATATCAATTCTCCCAAACAGCTTGGTGAGATATTATTTGAAAAACTGCAGCTTCCGGGTGGCAAGAAAACAAAGACAGGCTATTCCACAGCGGCAGATGTACTGGAAAAGCTTTCTGCAGACTATCCCATCGTGGCTGATATCCTGGAATACAGGGGGCTTGCAAAGTTAAAGTCAACCTATGCAGACGGACTTGCAGTTTATATCGGTGATGAGGACAGGATTCATTCCACCTTTAATCAGACCATTACGGCAACGGGAAGAATCAGTTCTACAGAGCCGAATCTTCAGAACATACCCATGAGGATGGAGCTTGGCAGGCAGATTCGCAAGGTATTTATTCCTAAGGAAGGATATCTTTTTACGGATGCGGATTATTCCCAGATAGAGCTTCGCGTTCTTGCCCATATGTCAGGAGATGCACAGCTTATTGAGGCATATCAGATGGATGAGGATATTCACAGAATTACAGCTTCAAAGGTATTCCATACTCCCTTTGAAGAAGTGACGGATTTACAGAGAAGAAATGCCAAAGCAGTTAATTTTGGAATTGTATATGGCATCAGTTCTTTTGGACTTAGTCAGGATTTAAGCATATCCAAAAAAGAAGCCGCTGAATATATTGACCAATACTTTGAAACTTATCCCGGCATTAAGAAATTTCTGGACAACTCGGTAGAAAGTGCTAAGAAAAATGGTTATGTGACGACAATGTTTGGCAGAAGAAGGCCGGTTCCGGAATTGTCCTCCAGCAATTTTATGCAGCGTTCCTTTGGAGAGAGAGTCGCCATGAATTCTCCTATTCAGGGTACGGCTGCAGATATTATCAAGATTGCCATGATCCGGGTGTGGAAGAGACTGAAAGAGGAGAATTTATCCTCAAAGCTGATCTTACAGATTCATGATGAACTTTTGATCGAGACAAAGGAAGAGGAAAAAGAGCAGGTAAAGGCAATCCTGGCGGAAGAAATGAAAGGAGCTGCCAATCTTGCGGTAAGTCTTGAAATTGACCTTCATACAGGTTATAACTGGTATGAGGCGAAGTAGGAGCCATGAGGGTAAAGGAATAAGAGGGAATGAAGGTAATCGGAATTACAGGCGGTGTAGGAGCAGGGAAAAGTGCTATTTTATCCTATATCAGAGAAAAGTACAATTGCAGGATATTACTGGCGGATGAAGCGGCTCATCAGGTAAAAGAGCCGGGACAACCCTGTTATGAAAGTCTTGTGAAGCTTTTGTCAGAGGAAATCCTGAATGAGGACGGAACCATTAATAAACTGAAAATGGCAGAAAAAATCTTTGCATCTGATGAACTGCTTTTGCAGGTAAACAAAATCATTCATCCTGCAGTGAAGGAACTGATCTTGAATGCCATAACGGAAGAAAAAAGAAATAAAGTACACGATTTTTTCTTTATCGAAGCGGCGCTTCTGATTGAAGGCGGATATTTGGAAATTGTGGATGAAATGTGGTATATTTATGCGAGAGAAGAAGTGCGAAGAGAAAGGCTGAAAAACTCCCGGAATTATTCTGATGAAAAAATAAATTCCATTATGGAAAGCCAACTTAAGGAAGAGGAATTCCGAGAGCATTGCGAAGTAGTAATTGATAATAGTGATTCGTTGACGGACGCATACCGTCAGATTGATAAGAAGTTGGGGGAATACCTGTGGCAGAAGTAAGCAATTATAAGGGACAACTGGTATTTGGACTGGATATCGGCACCAGAAGCATTGTAGGTACGGTGGGATACAAGGATGGAGACCGCTTTGTGGTAGTGGCGCAGAGAGTAAAGGAACATGAAACAAGGGCCATGCTTGATGGACAGATTCATGACATTATTAAAGTCGGAGAGACCATTAAGACAATAAAAGAACAGCTGGAGGAAGCAATCGGAAGAAAGCTTACGGATGTCTGTATCGCAGCTGCAGGACGTGTTCTTCGAACGGTTACCACTCATGTGGAATATCCTTATGGTCTGGATAAGGAAATAGCCAAGGAGGATGTATATGCACTTACCTCTGCCGGTGTGGAAAAAGCCCATGAGGAGTTTCTGGAAGAACAGAAGAATGAGGATATGAAGTTTTACTGTGTCGGATATTCTGTGGTAAGGTATTACCTGAACGGTTATCCCATGGGAAATCTGGAGGGGCATAAGGCAAGAACCATAGGAGAAGATCTAATTGCCACTTTCCTTCCTGAGGATGTAACAGACGGTCTGTATAAGGCAGTGGAACTGGCAGGACTTTCCGTAGCAAATATGACTTTGGAGCCAATTGCAGCCATTCAGGTAGCCATTCCGGAACGGTTCCGAATGTTGAATATTGCCCTGATCGATGTGGGGGCAGGTACCAGTGATATTTCTATTACCAATGACGGATGTATTATTGCTTATGGCATGATTCCGGTTGCCGGTGATATTCTGACGGAAGCTATTGCAAGGCATTGTCTTGTGGATTTTGCCATGGCGGAAAAAATCAAGCGTGATGCAGGTGAGATGGAGGAGGTTACCTATGAAGATATTATGTTCCTTCCTCAGACCATGAAAAGCAGCGAGATTTTAAGCGTAACAGACCCTATCGTGAAGGACATGGCAAAGCAGGTTTCTGATAAGATTAAAGAATTGAACGGCGGCAAGAGTGTGAGTGCTGTTTTTGTGGTCGGTGGCGGCGGCAAAATCCCGGGGTATACGGAAGCGGTGGCAGATGAACTTGGAATTGCAAAGGAACGTGTGGCACTCCGTGGCGAAGAGGTCATGAGCCAGATTATATTTGAAGAAAATATTAAAAAGGACAGTTTACTGGTAACGCCCATTGGAATCTGTCTTAATTTTTATGAGCAGAGCAATAATTTTATTTATGTAAGCTTTAATGAAAACAAGGTCAAGATGTATGACAATAATAAGCTGACGGTTGCGGATGCCGCTATGCAGGCAGGATTTCCTAATGACGGACTTTTCCCTAAGAGAGGAAAGGCACTGAACTTTACCGTGAACGGAAAAAGCCGCATGGTAAGAGGAGAACTTGGTGAGGCGGCGGTGATAACGGTTAACGGAAGTACTGCGGATATCAATACACCGGTTCATGCCAATGATATTATCAAAGTGAGCAGATCCACTGCCGGAGAAGCAGCTTCCCTTACCATAGGCCAACTTCCGGAGTCCGGGGACAGTATTTTGGTGATTGTAAATGACCAGAAGGTGGAAATGCCTAAATTTGCCAGTGTAAACGGTATGTTACAGTCTAATTATTATGAAATTCAGGAAAGTGATGATATTGAAATGCTGAATTTCTATACAGTGAAGCAGCTGACAGAATTTATGGATGTAATTTTGGATCCTCATATGAATATTTATGTAAACAATAAGCTGGCAGATATGGATACTCCCGTTTATGAAAATTTCTCCGTGATCTGGACTTTGGGACAGTTAGAGTTTGAACCGGCAAGGGATTACAGGGAAGAAATCCCGGAAGAAATACAGGGAGAAGTAAGTAAGGCTGAAACGGCAGATAGCAAAACTGAAAAGATACAGAAGCCGGAAGAAAGTCCGGAAACTGTTAGGGACAACATTACGGTGCTGGTAAACAAGGCTCCTGTAACTTTGGAAGGGAAAAAGGAATATATTTTTGTGGATGTGTTTGACAGGATAGATTTTGACTTGTCAAGACCAAGAGGTAAGGGAATTGTTACCAGCCTGAACGGAAGACCTGCACAGTATATGGAACCCATACATGATGGCGATATTATTGAGATTTACTGGCAGGAATAAAATAACAGAGGTGTACCATGAGACTTTGCAGTATTGCAAGCGGGAGCAGCGGCAACTGTATTTATGTAGGCTCTGATTCCACTCATATTCTGGTGGATGTGGGAATCAGCGGAAAAAAGACAGAAGAAGGATTAAATGAGCTTGATCTTTCCATGCGGGATATCGATGGAATATTTATTACCCATGAGCATGCGGATCATATTGCCGGGCTTGGTGTTCTTGCCAGAAAATATGAGATTCCCGTTTATGCCACAAAAGGAACGATTGAAGCAATCAAAAATACTTCGTCCGTCGGGAAGATTCCCGAGGACTTATTTCAGGTGATCATACCTGATGAGAAAATCATACTTAAAGATCTGGTCTGCAATCCCATGAAAATTTCTCATGACGCGGCAGATCCGGTGGCTTACAGGATCTCTCATGGCAGAAAGAGAGTGGCAATTGTTACGGACCTGGGCAATTATAATGATTATACGGTGGAATCCTTGAAAGGAATGGATGCTTTACTGCTGGAAGCAAATCATGATGTGAATATGCTTCAGGTAGGTCCTTATCCTTACTATTTGAAGCAGCGCATATTAGGGGACAGAGGGCATCTTTCCAATGAAAGGGCAGGACAGCTCCTTTGTCGTCTTTTGCATGACAGATTGCAGGCAGTGGTTCTGGGACATTTAAGCAAAGAAAACAATCTGCCGGAGCTTGCCTATGAAGCGGTACGGGTAGAGGTTACCATGGCAGATACGGATTTCAGGATAAGTGATATTCCCATGCAGGTGGCTAAAAGAAGTGAAAGATCTCCGGCAATACATATTGCATAGGGTCTCACTTTAGACTATACTGATTCTTAAATTTGATATCATATAAAGGAGGAGTGCAGAAGGCTTTTAACCTGATGCAAAAGAAAAATGAACAAGACAATTATTACAGTAGTAGGAAAAGATACAGTTGGTATCATTGCAAAGGTTTGCACTTATCTTGCAGAAAACAGAATCAACATTGAAGATATTTCCCAGACTATTGTACAGGGATATTTTAACATGATGATGATTGTGGATACAGATAAAGCTGTTAAGCATTTTGGAGAGATTGCGGATGAACTTCAGGCTTTGGGTGAGGAAATCGGTGTTGTGATCAAATGCCAGAAGGAAGAAATCTTTGATAAGATGCACAGGATATAAGGAGACGACAGCATGATTAATTTATTTGAAGTAACGGAAACCAACGAAATGATCACCAAGGAGAATCTGGATGTAAGAACCATTACATTAGGAATCAGTCTCCTTGACTGTATTGATTCCGATTTAGAGAAGCTGAATGAGAAAATCTATCGTAAAATTTATGAGGCTTCCAAAGATCTGGTAAAGACAGGTGAAGAAATTGCCAGGGAATTCGGTATCCCCATTGTAAATAAAAGAATTTCCGTTACTCCCATCGCTCTGGTTGGAGGCGCAGCATGTAAGACGATAGAAGATTTTGCTTCCATTGCAAAGACCCTCGACAGGGTAGCTCACGAAGTGGGCGTTAATTTTATCGGCGGTTATTCGGCACTTGTCTGTAAAGGCATGACACCTGCGGATGAACTGCTGATCCGGTCAATTCCATTGGCACTTTCCACAACAGAAAGAGTGTGCAGTTCCGTAAACCTCGGCTCCACTAAAACCGGAATAAATATGGATGCGGTGAAGCTTATGGGAGAAATGATAAAGCAGACGGCAGAGTATACGAAGGAGGACGATTCTCTTGGCTGTGCCAAGCTGGTGGTATTTTGCAATGCGCCCGATGATAATCCTTTTATGGCAGGAGCCTTTCACGGTGTCACGGAAGCGGATAAAATCATCAATGTGGGTGTCAGCGGTCCCGGTGTGGTAAAGACGGCTTTAAGTAAAGTAAGAGGAGAGAATTTTGAAGTTCTCTGTGAAACTATTAAGAAGACCGCTTTTAAGGTAACAAGGGTAGGGCAGCTGGTGGCACAGGAAGCATCCAAAAGACTTGGAGTTCCTTTTGGAATTGTGGATCTTTCCCTTGCTCCTACTCCGGCAATCGGTGACAGTGTGGCAGATATTCTCTGCGAGATCGGACTTGAATATGCGGGTGCACCCGGTACGACAGCAGCTCTGGCGCTGTTAAACGATCAGGTAAAAAAAGGCGGCGTTATGGCATCATCCTATGTGGGCGGTTTAAGTGGTGCTTTCATTCCTGTCAGCGAGGATCAGGGAATGATCAATGCAGTAGAGACAGGAGCACTTACTCTTGAGAAGCTGGAAGCAATGACCTGTGTCTGCTCTGTGGGTCTTGATATGATTGCCGTTCCGGGAGATACCAGAGCTACTACCATATCCGGTATGATTGCAGATGAAATGGCAATCGGTATGGTCAATCAGAAAACCACTGCTGTGCGTGTGATTCCGGTTATCGGAAAGGGCGTGGGAGAAACAGTAGAGTTTGGAGGACTTTTAGGTTATGCACCGATCATGCCGGTGAATCAGTTCTCCTGTGACGCTTTTGTTAACAGGGGCGGACGTATTCCTGCACCCATTCACAGTTTTAAGAATTAATTAAGACAAACCGCGTTGTGTCCCCTCATATACTGTGCTATAGTTTGTATGTAATGCAAAGAAAAACACAGTATATGAGTTTTTTTATAAAAAGGCAGCCATAAAGAATAGAATTGAAATCTATGTAAAAAAGAATTCCTGAGAGGAATCGGAGGAAGAGGAAAAATGGGTTTTCGAAATAAGAAAGTAATATCCTGGGGATTTCTTTTTCCCAGCCTTGCAGGTGTACTGTTGTTTTTGGTGCTGCCATTTCTGGTGGTTATCTATTATTCCATGGTGGATAACCCGATTAATCATGAATTTGTTTTTCTGGATAATTTTGTGAGGGTAGCAACGAATAAAGCTTTTTTACAGGCGGCATACAATACCCTGAAATTTTCACTGGTTGCGGTCCCTCTTGCGGTGGTGCTTTCCCTTATGCTTGCCATGATGCTGGAATGCAGAATACCATTCAGAAGTCAGTTCAGAACCTCTTTTTTAAGCCCAATGATGGTGCCGGTGGCATCCGTTATATTGATTTGGCAGGTGCTGTTTCATTATAATGGCATTGTCAATGATATAATGGGAAGGTTTGGAGCAGATAAAATAGACTGGCTGAAATCTTCTCATGCACAGGTGGTAATTGTGATTCTGTTTTTGTGGAAAAATCTTGGCTATAATATGATTCTTTTTATGGCAGCTCTAAGCAGTATCCCTAAGGATATTCTGGAAGTTGCTGTTCTTGAAAGTGCTACGCCCTTA